>JAHFIQ010000007.1 GCA_023246355.1 Candidatus Uhrbacteria bacterium
CTTTCTCCAGCTCATTGAAGACCGACTCAACAGCCGTCCCAGGAAAGCTCACAACTATAAAACCCCTAACCAAATCCTACATTCTGGTCAGGGGTGGGGCATTAGAACCTAGAACTCGTGGATGACCTATCCAAATTTTCAAGATGAAGTCGTTGGTGTCTTAGCAAAAGGCCCAGATGTTCATCTTGTAAAACTCTACGATAAGGTCGCCACGCTTTATGACGGCGGCCTTCGCTCGTTCCGCTACCCAGAGTGGTTGGACTTTACGGAAAAACTTATTCAAAGCGTGGAGGCACACTACGGCCAACTCAATATCGTCGTCCTGGGAAAACTGCTCGCAACAAAATATCGAACTATGTTGGCGGACGGGACAGTTCCGAAGCTTCCTTCGGAAAAATAATCGTATCAACTTCCAGATATGAAACTGCTTGCAGTGCCGTACATACCTCAATTTCGACCCCATGCATGTGGTGCCGCTGTGCTTGAAATGATCTATAAATTTTATGGGGTTGAAGAAGTTTCACAACCGGACATCATGAAAAAATATGAAGAGCCCGAATTAGAGGGATCTACCAATACGATGATCGCCACCGGGAATCTGGTTCAAGATGCCACGGGGAAAAATTTTGTTTCATTTTGGGGACAGGTAAATTACCAGAATACCGAACATGCTGTTGGTCCTTTAAAACTTTTTATCAATGAAATGTGTATCCCTTTGATCGTTTGCCAGCAATTTACTGAGGAACGGCCGAAGCTCGGCCATTTTAGAATTGTATTAGGAATCGACGATGACACCGTGTGCCTACATGATCCAGATCCTCAAACTGGCGGAAAAAACTTGAGCTGGCCGATTTCAAAATTCATGAAATTCTGGCAGCCAACCGGAAAAAATGTTACAGGCGGCGTCTTTGTTTTTATCTCAAACATAAAATAAAACGAAACTTGTTCAGTCTCGCGCGACGTCCTTGTGACCGATTTTCATGAGTTGGAGTTCCAAAACGACATACTCCTTTGAGGCTGGAACATCGTGGTAGATCTGCGACAGGTAGATGTTTGCTTCCTGATGTGACCCGTGGGCAATCTTTTCAAGATTCTCGCTTTTGAGAATCCCTTCCAGTGTTTGATACCGTCGAACGTCGAGAATTCGACACGTACATGATCGATCCCCGGAACAAACCTTGACCACCTCTCCAACCACGAAACGGATGAAGATGATGTCGTCGACGCGTACCAACAACGTCTTTCTTCGTTCGCACACAGACTGAAACGTTCCTTTTTTGACGTCCACTCGAGCAGAGCTTCTCGCCATAGTTCCTCCTGGTCCAGAAAGACATCCTGCGTGATACACTAGGATGTGTCAATGCATCTATGCCAATGTCCATGCAACACCTCTATTCTTCTCGATCACATTTGTACACGGCGATGATTGCGCTCATCGGCCATCGTCGATCACTCAAACGGTTCTTCCAAAAAAGAAACATGCTCATGTCTGGCATGACTATCATCGATGCTGGATGTGGGAGTGGCGCCCTCACGAGGGCTTTGTGGGAACTCGCGCAAGAGCAACATCTCTC
Organism: Candidatus Uhrbacteria bacterium; assembly: GCA_023246355.1. Lineage (GTDB taxonomy): Bacteria > Patescibacteriota > Patescibacteriia > UBA9934 > GWF2-40-263 > JACRJW01. Next base: position 1,575 of record JAHFIQ010000007.1, read on the forward strand.
AAACGTACATTTTTTTGGATTCGATCTCACACGTCAGATGCTTGATCAGTTTCAATCTTGGATCGATAGGGATCGCGTCACGAACGTTCAGTTGCTTCAAGCAGATCTCTTAAACCTACCACCTACTCCCTACTCCCTCCCACAAGCCAACATCATCGTCACCTCTGGGATGCTCGAGTACATCCCCCGCGATCGATTCGTGGAGGCCCTCAAAAATCTCAAAAGCTTGCTGAAACCTGACGGTCGTTTATTCATCTTCATCAGCCGGACAGGCTGGCAGAACAACATCATGGTGGAGAAACTCTGGCATGCCAACCTCTACTCACAACCTGAACTCCAAACCTCCTGCCATAGTGCTGGTCTGAGCATTATTTCTCTGAAATCCTTCAAAACCTGGGGCTTTGCTATAGAATTGCGAGAGGACGGCCCAACCATTGCTTAATTTAGAAAAGAAGCGTATGCTTGTGCAGTTCACTAACCAGAACATTTTCTTATGAAAAATTTTCAACGTGATAACCGGTCCGGTGGATCCGGCGGATGGAAAAGCGCAAGCAAATTCGGTGCAAAGAAGCCATGGGAGCGTTCCTCTGGAGGCAGAGACGGAGATAGACCCATGATGCACAAGGCCACTTGCAACGAATGCGGACAGTCTTGCGAGGTCCCATTTAAACCAAACGGTCGCAAGCCTGTGTTCTGCAGCAATTGCTTTAAGCGAGAGGAAGGCCCTGCGCCCATGCGCTTTGGCGATCGAGATTCGGGCCGCCCAGCGTTTGGCGAAAAGCGTTTGTATGAAGCCGTGTGTGATACCTGCGGCAATAATTGCGAAGTACCCTTTCGACCAACGGGCGAAAAACCTGTCTACTGCCGACAATGTTTTGTGAAACCGGACGGACGTGGCGCCAGCGCCTCTGCACCAAGATCTACAGAAGACTACAAAGACCACTTCAGAATGATCAACAAAAAACTTGATGCCATTTTGAAGGTTCTGTCCCCTGTTCCAGCCGTTCTCGACAAGCCAAAGGAACAGGAAGAAACAGAGGAAGCCGATGTATTCACATTTGAAAAGCCAAAGGAAAAGAAGAAAAAAGCCAAAGCCAAGAAGCGCACCGGTTGACAGATTCACCGCCTTGAGGTATAGTGCTGCTGCAAAAAAGTCTGCCTGCGAAATCCGTCGAATTTCCCAAGTGACTGTCATTTGCGGATAATTCACTCAAAAACAACCTATGACTGGAACAGTCAAAACCAAGACCGAGAAAGGCTTCGGCTTTATCACGGTGGAAGGTCAGGCGAAAGATATTTTCTTTCACTCCTCTTCCCTGGTAGGCGTTACCTACGATGAGCTGCGCGAAGGCGACTCCGTTTCTTTTGAAACGGAAGACTCCGACCGCGGTCCTCGTGCAGTGAACGTCTCCGTCGTCTAACGACAGCGACCTCCGCAAAACTCGCGACCTTGCGTCTCACGGGCACCCGTCGACCCCACTCTACGTAGATGACCTACGTTTCGTGGGGCTCGACAGCCCGTTCAACGCAATCTCATCGAGTTTTGCAAAGGTCGATAAACAAAAAATCACTCTGTAAAGAGTGATTTTTTGTTGGACTCCTGTATACTGTTCATCACTATGCATGAACCACATACGACCCCTGCCTTGGTCATCACAGACCTTCGCAAAACATACAAGAACAAAACCGAGGCACTAAAGGGCGTTTCCTTCACTGTCCCAGCCGGAGATTTTTTTGCGCTCTTGGGTCCCAACGGAGCAGGCAAGACAACCATCATTGGGATCATCACGGGCCTTGTTACCAAAACAGCCGGAGCGGTTTCTGTGTTTGGGCATGATAGCGACCGGGAGACCGAGCTCTCCAAAACCCACATTGGTTTGGTCGGACAGGAAATCAATATCAATCCATTTGAAAAAATTATAGACATCGTTGTGAATCAGGGCGGCTACTACGGCATTCCTCGTTCCGTTGCCATTCCACGGGCAAAAAAACTTCTCACAGATTTGGGACTGGGCGAAAAAATGATGCACAACGCCATGACCCTCTCCGGGGGTATGAAGCGTCGCCTCATGATCGCTCGCGCCCTGGTGCATGAACCAAAATTTCTTATTCTGGATGAACCAACGGCCGGGGTTGATGTGGAGCTCAGACGCAGCATGTGGAATTATCTCCGATCCTTAACGGACCAGGGTCTCACGATTTTGCTCACCACACACTACTTGGAAGAGGCAGAGCAACTGGCTAAGCACGTGGCCATCATTCACAAGGGAGAACTTCTGGTGAATGACTCCATGCAAAACCTCCTCGCAGCCCACGAGGGTCATCGACTCGAGGATATTTTTCTGAAACTCACCACCACCGCCACCGTATGACACCGTATCAAAAATGGATCTCCTTCTACACCATGGTTCGCAAAGACGTTGTTCGCATGTTTCGTATTTGGATCCAAACGTTTCTTCCCTCCGTGGTCACCTCGGTGCTGTACTTCCTCATCTTTGGGACGGTTCTGGGATCTCGCATTGGAGACATGCAAGGGGTGAACTATCTGACCTTTGTCGTCCCAGGTCTGGTGATGCTCGCGATTGTCACGACCTCCTATGCCAACACCTCATTCATGTTTTTTGCCTCAAAGTTTTTTGCAAAAACCATCGAGGAAATTCTTGTCTCTCCCACTCCTCCCTGGCTTCTCATCGCCGGCCTTGCCGCAGGCGGCGTGGTTCGCGGCATGATCGTGGGAAGTCTCGTCTTGCTTGTCTCTCTTTTTTTCACCGGACTCAGTCTCTCCGTTCATAGTCTGTTCATCATCATCGGCTTTGCGCTCTTAACCGCCATCGTGTTTTCCCTGGCGGGTCTCGTCAACGGGATCTATGCCAAAACCATGGACGCGATCAACATCGTCCCAACATTTGTGCTCACACCGCTTGTCTACTTGGGTGGGGTGTTTTACTCGGTGCACGCACTCCCCGATGCTTGGCAGAGACTCGTCTACGCCAATCCCCTTTTTTATCTCATCAACGGATTTCGATTCGGATTTTTGGGCATCACGGATGTGTCACTGAGTATTTCTCTCACGATCCTTTTCACACTCGTGGCTGTACTGGTCGCCATCAATTGGTATTTGATCCGCACAGGACTCGGTCTGAAACAGTAAACCTAAGACACAAAATCTAGCTGAGATTTCAACTCTTTTAATTCCTGTGATGTCAGTGAACGAGTCGCGCCACTTGGGAGATCTCCCAATTTGATATTCATGACCCGCGTCCGTCGCAGAGCCTTCACCTCGTACCCAAGGGCTTCGCACATCCGTCGGATTTGTCGATTGCGACCTTCAGTCAGAATCATCGTAAATCGGTTCTCCCCGATTTTTTTTAATCGAGCTGACTTGGTGCGTGAGCCAAGAATCATCATGCCCTCAGCCATGGTACGCAAGTCTTCTTGCCGGATGGGACGATCGACCGTGACGACGTATTCCTTTTCATGATCGAATCGAGGATGGGTAATGCGCTCAGCTAAATCCCCATCGTTGGTGAGAATCAGCAGGCCACTTGATGCCACGTCCAATCGTCCAACAGAAAAAATGTGCTCGTCGAGTTTGAGATAAGATCGGATGGTATCTTTGGCCTGTGGATCAACAGACGTCATGATCCCCACAGGCTTGTGAAACGCCAAATACACTTTTGCTGGACGTCGACTTGTGACGATCTTGCCATCGACCGAAATTTCGTCGTCCTCACTCACGAGCAATCCCAACGGCGCGACATTCCCATTCACACGAACCTTTCCTGATTCAATGAGCGCATCTGCCTTTCGCCGAGAACACACCCCGCGCTCGGATAAAAATTTATTCAACCGTGTTTCCATACACTAATACTGAATGCTTCCATTCCAACGACCGACTTTGCACTTGTAGTAAATTTGGGGAGTGCCACTTCCGTTATTTTCATAAATCGCACTAAAGTTGCTGATTCCTTGGCCGTAAGTACTTCCTTCGTCATTCTGATAAGACGTAAACAAGGATGGATCAAGGCTAAAATTTTTCGGAACCGTGACGTAATAGCGGTAAAACTTCACCGGAATCACGTTAAAACAATCCCACGTATTCACTGGGTCACATTCCTTTGGAACGGTTTTGAAATCATAATCTGTCCCAGGATCAACCACATCGCGATAAAATTCTACATTGTCCGTATAGGTGGCGCCTGTCACCAATGAAAATTCTTCACCTTCCGGAGGAATGATCTCTCGAGCCTCATGCACATTATTCCCGGCTGCGCTAAAGAATGTCGCTTTATCAGCCTCATTAAGCGCCACATAGGTCAACTTATACTCTGGTGGTAACTCGATATATCCCTCGCCGCAGGTTTCTTCTTCTTCAACGGTCACCGTCGCCGTGGCCGTGCCAAGTTCCTTTCGATTTCCGTCCTTTTCGATCAACGAGACTTTCACGCTCACCACATCAGATCCTGAGCCCGTGTCTCCCGTTTGATAAATCCCAACAGGATTTTCTGTTGTGTAACGATGAGGATCCGTTGCCGGTCCTACAAATTTCCCCAAGTCTTGATTCTCGTGCGACCACTCATACTCAAACGACATGCTGGGTGTGGCATCTTGAACCACGACTTTGAAAAACGCATTCTGTGAGGACTGGAGCTCGGTTGCTGCAGGATCCAAACTCACCGTCGGCGGTCGCACCGCAATCGTCCACTGTTCCCCGCGGGAAGCTGCTAAATAGTTAGCTGTGAGCACAGCGCCGTCAAAATATTTCATCACCAGATCGACATACTTAAGCGGGGTGGCAAAAATTTTCGCCGATCGATCGACATACTCGGTCACGTTGATGGCTGGGTTGTCCTTCGCGATTCCACTGATAAGAAAATTCGAAATCGAATCTCGCATCGTCGGACTCTTAGCCAAAAACTCAAACATCGCACGAGAGGCACCAAGCAAATCTCCTTTTTGAAGTGGTGGCAAAACCGCCCGTGCGCCGTCGGAACCTGTGAACCACTTCAGCATTTCCTTTACAAGCGTTTGTCCGCCATAGCCAAACGCTGTTTCAATGTCCTTGAAGGAAACCACCCAGGTGAAGACCGGAAGCAAGACTTCCTGAATACCTGTGACGAGTTGAATTTCCTCTGAGTGCTTCAAAAGTTCGTCGAAAAGATCCCCGCTTGCGTGATAATTCACCTCTTGTGCTCCCCATCCTAAACCATAGACGCGATAAAACGTCACGTCCGCGGAAGACACATCAGGAATGAGTTTAATCACATCGCTGGCGCGCTCACCGTAGTGCACTTTGCCGACCATCAACTCCACAACGGTCGACGCAAGATCTGCAAGTTTTGTCACCGATGAAAGATCCACATACTGTTCGAGTTTTGGAGGATCATATTCCACCTTCTCGCCGTCTTTCTCATAGCCGATCTCATAGATCATCATGCGCACCGGACGACGATACTGGTTCACAAACGTCACTTCGTTGTAAAACCCAGGATCGATTCGCACACCACTCTTGGCCTGAGTATCGAGTGCAAAATCTGGCTCTGCATGCACGGGCGGGATAAGCCAATCCAGAAACGACTGCTGGTTGGATGAGAGAAACGCGTCAGAAGCCGAGGCAAGTGCGGTCGCAAAAATCTCATTGTCATCGGTGAGATACGTTGGGTCGGTTGAAGAGAGCGACTCGATTGTTTTTGAAAGCTCAGAGCCGCTGACAAAATCCTCAATCTGAGCGTACGCCGTCTCCCAAGATTCGGAAGGAAGATACACGCCTCCCAGGGCAAGAAACAACATCGTGGCCGCGGTTGAGTCTGCGTTCAAACTTCCGGACGCCTCAGGACTCACGAAGCCAAGATACACGGTATTGCCATCCGCATCGTTCAAAAATAACAGCTGGCGTGTATTGACGCCGGTGGTGGTAAACGTTCCCTCGGCGGTAATCGGAGCTGCTCCCATGAGGGTTTGGACGCTTAAATCATCAGAGGCCACTCCTTCGGGAAGAGAAACCTGTCCTGTCAGGCTTGCAGATTCAAACGAGAAGCCTGGCTCTGACTCTGTTGAGGAAGATCGAGAGAAAAGAAAAAATCCTCCCACAAGCAGCGCCACAAACACGGCACCGATGATAAAAAGATTTTTCTTTGACAGCGTCATACGTTACCGAGAACGAGAAGAACTATGGCCGCGATAGCCTCCTGGTCTTCCACCTGATCGTCCAGCTGGTCGACTCGACCGATGGCCACCACGAAACGGAGGGCGTGAACCACCGCGATCACGAGAGGATCCTGCCGGGGTTGTTGAATCATGAGACCGATCGATCAGCTCACCGGCTGGTGTTTTGACTTGAAGGGTTTTGCGAATCAAGCGTTCGATTTGTCTGATGTCGCCTTTTTGGGCTGGATCGGCAAGCGAGATGGCTTTGCCGGTCATGCCGGCTCGTCCGGTTCGTCCGATGCGATGCACGTAATCTTCGGTGTGATCAGGGAGATCGTAGTTGATGACCAGCTCAATATTTTTGACGTCAATGCCACGGGCCGCAATATCGGTTGCCACCAGCACCCGATACCGCCCATTGGAAAATCCCTTGAGCGCGTCTTGCCGTTGATGCTGTGAACGATTGGAGTGAATTTCTGCAACCGTATGTCGCATCTGACTCACATCTCGCGCGACTTTTCTGGCGCCATGCTTGGTACGCGTGAATACCAGCACGGTCCCTTTGTGTTCTTGGAGCAGTCGACCAAGGAGCTGGGTCTTTTCTGTCTTGGAAACAATGTAAACTTCTTGATCGACTTTTTCTGCCGCTGTCCCTTGAGGCGCCACTTCCACGCGCAAGGGAGATTTCATGTAGGTGCGAGCGATCTTGGCGATCTCCTCTGGCATGGTCGCAGAGAACAACATGGTCTGACGTTCAGAGGGAACCGCAGAGAGAATCTTCTTGAGCTGTGGCGCAAAGCCCATGTCGAGCATGCGGTCGGCTTCGTCCAACACGAGAACACCTACCTGATCGAGCTTCGCATTTTTTTGCTCCATGTGATCGATAAGTCTCCCAGGAGTGGCGACAATCACATGAGGCTTGGCGCGCAGAGCTTTCATTTGTGGCCCCATGGACATGCCACCGATCAGCACGGCTGTTCGCAGTCCAAGCGGCCCGGCGAGTTTACGCAGCGTTTCCTCAACCTGAACGGCAAGCTCACGTGTGGGCAAAAGCACAAGTCCCATTTTTCCACGAGCGGACATCTGCTGAAGCATGGGAATCGAAAACGCAAGTGTTTTCCCGGTTCCGGTCTGGGCAATGCCGATCACGTCATCTCCTGCTGTGGCAACCGGGATGGCCTTAAATTGAATCGGCGTTGGATGTTTGAATCCGAGTGCTTCGAGTCGTTCCAAAAGAGTTGGTGCGATCCCGAGTCCGTAAAACTGCTGGTCTTCGAGTTCTGTTCGTGACATATACGTTTAGTTTAGCACAAAACAAAAACGGCCGCCCTTCGACGGCCATTTCTGCTTATCGTTTAATCAGTTGAATCTCGTCGATATAGAGCGTCGCTCCCTTAGGCAAGGTGCCGAAGAAGACGACCAGATCCTGAACCGAGTTGGATTGTGTGTTGGTAAATTGATACTCCAGACACTGCCAGGAGTCACTTGCGTTCACAAGTTTGGTATTGACCACAGATCCACTGCCGTCTGTTCCTGTTTCCTGTGAGAGATAGAAACTCATCGAGGACTGGCTGGAAGAACCTTGAAGATACTTCGCACGAATGGAGAAGGCGTACTTGGCATCCTTGGTCAATTTGTTGGTTGCGATGTAGCGCAGGGCTTCGTCGTAGAGCTGAGGGCTTGTGGCAGCTTCACCGTTTGAATAGCCGTAGCTCGTGTTGGCAAGTCCCAACGAGGAAGAACCCGCGTAACTCTGAGACGTTGTTGTTTTGTCGTAAGGAGAAGTCGTTGATGGATAGTCATGTGTGCCGTAATACCAAGCCGCCAGAGATGAACCAAATTTGAGGTTGCTATCGCGTGACTCATTTGATTCAAAACCAATCTTGAACAGGCTTGTCCCAGAGGTGGCTGCGCAGTTGGTCGTGGTTGAGGTGGATGTTGAGGTACTTGTGCTTGTGGAGGTACTCGATGTCGAGCTGGTTGCATCCTTGTAGGTGAGACTCAGATTTTGAGCAGCGTAGGCGCTCACCAAATCACTGGCACGGCTCGAGGAAGATGCTTCAACCAAAATCGGCTTCGTAAACTCCACGTTCACACCAGAGTTGCTGATCCCGCTCACGGAGGTCTGCTTCAAAAAGACACGAACGGTTTTCATGCTCGAGTCGCGAGAAAAAATTCCGTACACGACATGATCTGCATCAGAACGGGTTGTCGACATGAGCGAGGTTCCAGACAAGTACTTCACGATCTTGCCATTGCTATCCAGCTCATAGGCGTAGATGTAGGGATTGCCGGAATTGCTTCGTTGGGTGGAGGTGTAAGACGTGCGGCTGTCAGACTTATCGACGTAAGACGCAATCGCAAAATACGATTCGTCGATATCGGTTGCCTTCAAATCGATGTACACCCATTCCCTCTGTGATCCCTCGATCACGACGTGATCTGAAGAAACCGATGGAGATCCATAGGTACTCCAAGAAGAGAACGATGCTGGCAAGTAGGTCGTGGCGTCCTCATGAGCGGAAACAGCAGGAATCAAGCTGAAAAACAGGGTAAAAATGAGGGTTCCTGCGAAACTCAGACGTAATGTGTTTGTCATACAAGCTCGGTTTACCTTGAAAAGGGCTTTCTGTCAAGACACGTCGTTCGCGAACGACGTGTCAAGCGATTTGGACGATTTTGTAATTGACTTCGTTCACCCCCATCGTGACGCTCACGGTCTCACCAACCGTACGATTCATGAGCTTGGCGCCCAAGGGAGACTTAAACGATAATCTTCCGCGCAGAGGATCTGTTTCCTGAGGCCCAACGATCTCAAACGTCTTTTGTTTTCCATCTGCTTGTTCAAGGACAACGGTCGATCCAAGCTGGACTGACTGATGCAAAACCGTTTTGTCGATGACCACGATTTTTTTGAGACGCTCTTTGATGCTGGTGATCTGATCATGGGCGCGGCGCATTCTCCCTTTCGCCTCCTGATACTCAGCGTTCTCAGAAAAATCGCCAAACTGCCCCGTCTCGGTCACGTCCGCGATGGCTTGGGGCAGATCAACCTTCTCGATGCGCTCAAGTTTCTGTCGCAACCGATCCAACCCATCCTGTGTGAGATAGAGCGGCTCGTCGGCTTCAGGATCAATCTTCAATTTTTGTGCACGACGTGTTGGGAGCTGCATAGATGTGACTCAGTATAAGGCTCAGAGAAAATAAAACCAGACCCCTTCGGATCTGGCTTCACTCTTACCACTCATTGGAGTCGTCGTCTGTTCCCATATCCATATCGTCGTCTTTATCTTCCTCATCTTCATCCTCATCGTCCATGTCTGCGTCTTCTTCTTCGTCGTCGAACTCGTCATCGGAGGGAACACTGAATGCTTGTAACATACATTATTTCTTGGCAGCGCCTTAGGAATAATTTATGGATTATGACGGTATGATATCAACTCAGATACAGCTCGCAAGTCCTTGTCAAGAGCCGCTTTCCCAAGCCACAAACGCCTCGTAGATTTCTTTCTGGCTCGCCCACTGCAAAACCCCATCTTCCTGAAGATTGCGCATCTGTTCAAAGAAATACTTCATGGCTGGTTCATCATAGGTCTGGGTTGGAATGTAGACCTCCATTTTTGCCACGCGAGAGGTGTCGCGAGTGGCGGCAAACGCACGAATCTTTTCAATGAGGACATCCACATCATCTTGCGTGAGCTTACAGGGTTCCTGACAGTCTTGATCCTCTGCCATTCCTTCCAAGAGACCAACACTTCCTCCACTCACGACCAATTTTCCATCAGAGTCCTCCGTGAACGAGCTCTCACTCACACGAAATGGATAATAGCGCTGTGCTTCATCCCATGGCGCTGGATAGTGATAATACTCGCTGAGAATCGCCTTGTTGGTCCAGCCCTCTGGGCGTTGCGACAGAGGCATGGCTAGGTAGTGATAGCCGACCGTGCCATCGATGTACTTGAATCCAGCGCCAACCGCACCTGTGTACCAGTCGCCAAGCCCCCCGCCGCCTGAGCAGCCAAGATTCTCAAGGGGATCCACAAGCGCGTCAACGGCATCCTTGCGCTTTTGAAACTCCGCAATCATTTCCTCATCGGTAAAATCAATCTTGGGTGAGATGTCGCAGTGGCTTCCAATGCCCATGCCGTGGTCAAGGGCTTCTTGAAACACATTGTGATCGAATCGCAGCATGCCCTCTGCAAATGGAATCTCAGACTCAAACGTTAACACGGCATCATACTCATCGGCATACACCATCGCGGTTTTCAGATACGCAGCTTGCTTTTCAAAAAAAGCGAGGTTGCTGGCTGCCTGTGTCCAATTCCCTTCCATGTGCGTCATGGTAGAAAAGAAAAGTGGCGCGGAGCTTTTCTCCTGTGAAAGATCCGATACGACCTCTTGGTCCACGAGAGGTTCCTGAGTCGGACGGAGGATAATCGTCAAAAGCACACCGATCGTTGCAAGCAAGGCAATACCAATCGCGATCATGATCTTTTTCTGAGATGTTTGGGTCATAGCAGTCCCCATGATAGCATAAGACTCATATGATCGAAGTCGAAAAAAAGTTCAAATTGAATCCTGAGCAAGAGCGGCGTCTCATTGAGGGCGCTGAGTTGATAGGTTCAAAACGGAACGAGGATGTGTTCTGGGATACGGATGACTGGTCACTCACAAGACAAGACCATTGGCTACGAACGCGCAATGGCCGGTTTGAGCTCAAACGTCGCGTGCATGAGCTTGGTCACAAACTCGGCGGCACCGCGTACGACGAAATCGAAAACGACGAAGGCATTCGTGATTTCCTTCACCTCCCAGGCAATGGCACGCTCGAATCTGATCTTCACTCGGCTGGATACAAACCCTTCGCCCCGATCCGGAAAGAACGCCGCAGCTACAAGCGCGATGACTTTCACATCGACCTGGACGTGTGTGATTTCGGATATGAGCTGGCTGAAATTGAACTCATGATCGACAACGAACAGGATCGAGGAAAAGCACTCGAAAGAATTGAAACACTTGCAACAGAACTTGGACTCGACCAAACTCCCGTGCGTGGAAAAATCATTGAGTATCTATATCGATTCAACCGATCGCACTATGACGCTCTGGTTGAAGCTGGTGTGATATGACAGGAGCGGCAAAACTCCTGCGTTGGTATGACCGATATGGCCGCGATTTACCCTGGCGAGAAACGCGCGATCCGTACAGAATCTTAGTGAGCGAAATCATGCTGCAACAAACACAAGTTGATCGCGTCAAAGATTTTTACAAGCGCTGGCTCAAACAATTTCCAACATGGAAAAAACTTTCGCTGGCCACAAACGCGCAAGTCATCCATGCTTGGGCAGGACTTGGTTACAACCGTCGGGCTTTGGTGCTCAGAGATATCGCTCGAGCGGTTGTTGCAGACGGCGTGCCAACGACAGAATCTGAATGGCTTGCGCTCAAAGGCATCGGTCCCTACACAGCTGCGGCAATAAGTGCGTTCGCTCAAAAGAAACGCACCCTCCCGATCGACACGAACATCCGCCGTGTGCTTGGAAGACTCCTGCTTGGAAAAACGTTCCCAACGATAGATGACGATCCACAAATCCGTCACGCAGCCGAATCCTTCCTCCCCCAGCGCGGACACCACGAGGATGTTCCCCAGGCTATCTTCGACCTGGCGACATCGATCTGCACAAAGAATCCAGACTGTGCATCATGCCCCTTGCGCGACCACTGCAAAGCCGCCAAACTGTTTCTTGCAGGCAGGGTGAAGATTCCCAAACGATCAGTCAAGGTCGGCAACGAACACCATCATCGCAACAAACCCTTCCCCGACCGCATCTACCGAGGTCGAATCCTGAAACTTGTGCGCGAATGGGGTCAGGTCCGACTACCGACTATTGGCCCATTGGTTGATCCAAACTTCGACCGAAAGCTCGACCAACAGTGGATCAACAAAATGGTTGAACGGATGATCAAAGATGGCCTTCTCTGCCGTAAAAAAGACTTGGTTACCCTCCCAACACGCTGAAAAATTTTCACCCCGGTGAAAAAAAGTAAGCGCCTGAAAATGCTACTATGGTAGATGTGATAAAAGTTGGTGCTGGCGTGGTGATTATTCGCGACGGACAAACGCTTCTCACGAAACGCCGAGGCTCTCACGCGGAAGGCTGTTACGGATCGTTGGGTGGGCACGTGGAGTTTGGTGAGAGCCCTGTCGATGCAGTCAAACGCGAAGCGCAAGAGGAGCTCGGGATCGAGATCGGCAACATCCAGTTCGTCTCCTGTACCAACATGCGCAAATACGGCGAGCACTACATAGACATTTCATTCGTCGCTGAAATTGTCTCTGGAGAACCAACCATTATGGAGACAAACACGATCGAGTCGATCGGCTGGTTCCCGCTCAATGATCTACCATCTCCCCTGTTCGAGCCTGTTCGGATTGCGCTTGAGGCAGTGAGAACAGGAAATCGATACTTTGAAGTCACTGAAAACTAGTGGTAACAAAAGTTCTCACCTGCGAAAAAATGTCACCATCCTCATGATATGAAAATCTTTCTCATCCGCACACAAATCGACAAAATGTTTTCCTGCGAGCAACTGGAAGCTCTCGCAAAGGCTGGAGATGTTGTAAGAATCGAAACCGTACAACCGCTCTCAGAAATCAGTGCCTTATTTGAAGGCGATGAAGAACGAATTTTGGCGATCGATCCTGACTCGTGCGACTGGGCGGTTCCAAACGACGTCCTCGACCGGATCCCCAATCTTAAAGGCGTCGTGCTTGAGACAACTTCATTTAGTTGGGTGGATGGCGAGCACCTAAAGCAACGCGGTATTCCACTAATGAACTGTCCAGGTTTTTCCTCGATCGCCGTCGCCGAATGGGCTGTCATGGCCATGCTGATGCTTGCACGCAAAATGCCGCTTGTCATCAAGAACGACTGGAAACTTGACTTCGAGTCGCACCGTGGATTCGAGTTGCGCGAAAAAACTGCTGGTGTGATTGGTCTAGGAAGAATCGGCAAGGCCGTAGCAGAAAATTGTTCGGGCCTTGGGATGAACGTCCAGTACTGGTCGCGACAGGCTCGTGATGAACGGTTTCTCTACTCAGACCTCGAGAGTCTTCTATCAACATCAGACGTCGTATTTCTCTGTCTGGCTCGCAACGAAGAGACATCCACACTCCTGACCGACGAGCTTCTGCACAAGATGAAACCAACAACCGTTTTTGTTCGGACAGGGTTTGCCCCAAACCACGAACTGCTTCTCTCGATGGTTCGTGACGGTCACCTCGGCGGATACGCATTTGATGAGGACCATTCAACCTTCTCGCGGTGTGCTGGCAATGTTCTCGCTAGTCCGCCTCTTGGTTGGCTGACGCACGAGGCCGTAGCTCGAAGTGCACAGATGTGGACTGACGCGATCGTCAGTGCTGCTCAAGGTGAATATCCGACGCGAGTGAATTGATCCGCCATCCTTCCCCGCCGCGCTGACAATTTTTTGCCCCGGAAAACAAAAGTCCGTACGGGACATTTATGGAAAAGATCTTCATCCAAAATCGTAAGCAAGAGAAGATTGCAGTGATCGTTGAAATTCCTGCACAAGCAAGAGGTCTGGCCTTTGTGATGCATGGCCTGAGTGGTTTCAAAGAACAACCGCACATTGAGACGATCGCGAAGGCATTCATGGATCGTGGATGTGTAACGGTACAATTTGACACGACGAACTCCTTAGGTGAAAGCGGTGGAGCGTATGAGAACGCAACGACAACCAATTATTACGAGGATCTCGAGGACGTGATCACCTGGAGCAAAACCCAGCCATGGTTTCACGTTCCGTTTGCCTTAGCCGGCCACAGTCTTGGTGGAACATGCACGGCGCTTTACAGCCAACGTCACCCCGATGAAGTAAAGCTGCTTGCACCCATTGCCCTTGTGGCCTCAGGACAAAAAAGTATCCAACTCTACGGCGAGGAAGAATTAAAAAACTGGAAAGAGACTGGATGGCATATCACAGAAAGCCAATCCAAACCTGGTGTCATCCGCCGCCTAGCCTGGTCACATGTGGCTGACCGAATCAAGTATGATCTTTTTCCTGGGGCCAAATCATTGACCATGCCGGTGCTGCTGATCGCTGGAGAAAACGACAGCCTTCGTTCACAGTCAGAAGAATTTTACAAGGCTCTTCCTGGTCCAAAGGAATTTCACATCATTAACGGCGCGGAACACACCTTTCGTTCTGTGCAAGAACTTGCAGAGCTTGCACGACTTTTTGATGAATGGCTGGATCGCGTAGATCAGCCTGTCAAATAGGGTGCCAAAATTTCTCACCTGCGAAAAAATGTCACCATCGATCCTATGAAATACTTCATCGCCTCTCGCTGGAGGAACCGCGCGATCCTTGATCCACTGGTTGCACAGATGCGTGCCAAAGGTCACGATGTTTTTTACTTCGTTGAGAAGACCAGCACAAAACACGCACAGGATCTTGATCCAGAAACGTACATGAAGCAGTACGAGGCGATCAAGAACTGGCGAGAAGATCCCTATTGTCGTGAGGTGTTCGAACAGGACCTGAAGGGTCTCAAGGAAAACGATGTGCTCGTGCTTGTCTTGCCTGCAGGAAAATCAGCACACATGGAGGCAGGCATTGCCCACGGTCTGGGAAAAAAATGCGTGCTCGTTGGCGAGGTTGAGGAAACAGAAAGTCTCTACCTGGCGTTTGACGAGTGGTATCCAAGCATCGACGAATTTCTCCAATCGTTATGACTCCCTTTGCAAAAACCGTCTACGAGGTCGTTCGTAAAATTCCAAAAGGTCAAACACGTACGTATAAGCAAGTCGCCTCGGCAGCTGGACGACCAGGAGCGTACCGAGCTGTCGGCAATATCCTCAACAAAAATTTTGATCCCGCGATTCCCTGCCATCGTGTGATTCGATCGGATGGATCGACAGGTGGGTACAATCGAGGGGCAACAAAAAAGAAAGAACGCCTCCGGAAAGAAGGCGTCCTCTCATGAAAGCCCTAGGCAGGCTTTTTTGATTTGCTCCATAGTCCCTCGAAGATCGCTTCAAAATTTTCCGCGATGTGACGATTTATTATCTTGATGCCAACCAAATTGTTTTGCTCCATCGAGAGGATGCTCGTCGTGTCGCCCAGCACGTAGATCACAAACTTATGCACACGGTGATCCTTGGAGAGAAGTCGGTAATCAAAATATTTGCGGCTGGCATAAAATTTTGCATGTGATCGTTCCTCAGGAGAATCATTCACAAGCATCTTCGTCGCAATGTTGTTCTCTGCTCGCCACCGGTGCACACGGTCGTTCCAATCTTGCTCAAAAACAAACTGCCAATCGTCCTGCCACACGAACTCGTCGCGAATGATGTACATGGTCGAATCTTTCGGAGCTTCACGGAGCAT
This sequence comes from Candidatus Uhrbacteria bacterium, assembly GCA_023246355.1. Classification (GTDB taxonomy): domain Bacteria; phylum Patescibacteriota; class Patescibacteriia; order UBA9934; family GWF2-40-263; genus JACRJW01. Next base: position 17,136 of record JAHFIQ010000007.1, read on the forward strand.
CGACAGATAAATCTTCTTTAAGCTTTCTTTCCCCTCGAAAAAAATAATGTTGGGGATGAGTGCGTCCTTCGAACCTAATGCTTGCAAATGCGTCACCACTCCCTCGAGGAGCTTGAACTTGGCATCGAGCTTTTTTTGTTCCTGTTCGAGCAGCTCCTCGATCACGGTCGGCGGCTCGGCAATAAATTGCTTCACCTCGTTGCGATAACTCACACCTACCACACCTCGAGCCACGAGTCTCTCGATCGCTGTGTAGACAGTACTTCGAGAGAGACGGAGCTTCTTCGCCAAAAAGGCTGCAGAGGCTGGGCTTTGCTTCACAAGTTCAAGATAGATCCCCGCTTCATAGTCGGAAAACCCAAGGGAAATGAGCTGTTGTTCGATGGAATTCGTCATAGTTGTCGTAATTGTACGACAGATTGAACATCTTGTCCAGTCCTCGTAGAGTTGAGGTGAGGCTGGAGATCTCATGGAAGCCAACAAAACAACCTGTTGCACGTGTGGAAAAGTTCGTTTCTGGACCGGCTACAAGACGGGTCTGGGTAAGTCCCCTGCTCAACTCGAGCAGATGCATCGCGACCGTCATGTTTGTCGGTTCTGCGAATCGACCAATGTCATAACGGAAGCCGATCGGGAAACCGAGACCGGTCGTGCCTATGCAGAGACAGAAGATTTCACAGCTCATCTCATCGCTCTGTTCTTGGGCGAAAAACTTGAGGAGGAATAATGCTCTCGATTCTTTCACAAATCGAAATGGCTCTCCCTGCCCTCCTACAGGATGAGGCTGCCTGGCACGGTCTCTTCGCTGATTCAGAACAGCCCCATCTGCACCGTCTGTGGCGGCAGTGGGGTGAGTATCGGATCTCGCTACACCATTTCTCGGAGTGTTGTGAGGGACAGGAATTCTGGCATCCGCATCCGTGGAAGATGGCGGTTCGTGTCCTCAAGGGACGATACGAACATCGAGTCGGCTTCGTCTGTGAAACTGGTGAGAACATCGAAGTCGCCCGTTCCATCATGGAACCTGGCTCTTGCTACGAGATGGTGAGTCCACGTGGGGCGCATGCCATCTTGCCGATCGACAACGACGTCTGGAGCGTGATGGTCTCGGGTCCGGTTGTCTGGAACAAGAATCGTCGCGTCGGCAACACGCCATCACGCGAGCTCAACGAGCAGGAGCGGCGGGAGATGTTCACTGTCTTCCGCACCTACTTCCCTCTCCCCGCATAACGCCATGCGGGGTTTTAAAATGAAAAACCCGTCGAGGGGGTTCGACAGGCTCGTGGTCTTAGGTGTGCATCCAGGCTGTGGCGCCTGCCGTAACGGTGATCAACACAGCTCCCAAGACGAAGGCGGTGAATGCGTTGACTCCCCCGAGAGCCGCAAGGCAGGCAGCGAGAACGGAGAGCACCGCGACAATCAGGTAGAAGAAGAACGCAATGATGCTGGTGTCGTTGCCGTTGGTCTTGTCGATCTTGTTGATGATCTTGCCGCGCACGATTGTCGCGACAACTGTCCAAGCCAGTAGCGCGAGGAAGACGCCGTCGGCGTGAGAGGGCATGAAACCGTTGGCGGCTGAGTGAATCGCCGCGCCGATCAAGAAAAAGAGCACAGCCAGAACGACTTTGAACATCGGAGCTCCTGAACCTGGGTTATCAGGTTGAACAATTCTTTATCACATCAGACTGATGTTTGCAAGATGTGCCGCACACCAAACAAAAACGCCCTCAAGATTGAAGGTGTGTTTGTGACTCCACTGAACTAAAATTGGCTGTCGACAGTCGGGTACTGGTTGCCCAGTACGCAGTTCGGACGTCTATCCAGTCGAAACCGGAAACTCGTTCAAACATTGCTGCACCCAGAAAAGGGTTTACCGCGGGGTCCTCGCGCTGTTCCCGAAGGAGCAACGGTTCAAGACCCAAAGCCATTGGTTTGCCCAAATTAGTTCCATGGAGCTACTTCTAAAATAGCACACCTACAGATCTCGTACCAACTTACTGTAAGACCATTGAAAACTCGATGAGATTGCGGCGCACGGGGAAGCGAGCCGCCGAGACGTAGGTAATCCTACGTTGAGGTGGTCGCGGGGCCCCGTAAGCCGCAAGATCGCGAGTTTTCAACGGTCTTACTGTGTCAACACGATCGTCCGTTCGGACACCGGAACAAAACGCACAGGCTCATCAGGAACAACAGTTTCAATATCTGCCAACTGGACTCGCGGCTCAGATGCGTCTGAAAGAAATGCATTGAGTGTTGGGTGAGGGCCTGTGCTGGCCTGACTCACAAACGTACTGGACGAACCCATACTTGGAGCACCGAGCGATTCTGAAGTGGAGACAGCGAACAAACTGAACACGCCGACCATCATTCCACCGGCAAGCAACGGCGCTGTATAGGTGAGCAACCTGTTCCAACGCCAATGGGTTCCTCGCTCCACCTCAAAAAACCGCGAGCACAAAAGACGCCGACGAAGCTCGTAGCGATGGGATGGATCTTCAGGGACGTCCACACAGCCCATCAACTCGATGAGTTCTTCAATTTTGAGCGGTTCGCGGTTCATACTCTTTTTTTATGTGTGGTAGCGCCTCCTGTGCCTTGATCTGTGAATCGTCGAGCATGAGCACCTGTAATTTCTTGAGCGCTCGATGAATATGTGACTTGATTGTTCCTTCCTTCATTCGCAGAGTGCCGGCGATATCGGGAACACTCATATGCGAAAAAAATCGCAGAGTGAGAATATCTTGCTGCCGTTGGTTCAGCTTTGCCATCATGCGTCTGAGCAAGGCAATCTTTCCCTCCAGCTCTGTGGCGTCTTCGCCCATAGCATAGGCGATGTCCGGTCGAAAGTCCTCCCGACCAATCAGCTCTGGTGCTTCGTCTGTCGTCACCTCGAGATAGCGTGAACGACTGCGATAGTAATTGCCGATCTGGGCGACCGCGATCGCGAAAAGCCAGGATTTAAAACTGGCGCCCTTCTGCGGCTTGTACCGATGCAGATTCTTGAGGGCCTGAAAAAATGTCTCGCTCACTAAATCCTTCGCCACCTCGGCATTGCCTGTGCGACTATACAGAAAGCCAAAGGTCGGCTGGTAGTACGTATCGTACAACCGGCCGAACGCCTCTGGATCTTGTTGTGCATGAGCTATCACCTCCGATTCATGTTCCATAGTTTGAGACCTCTGTAAAACTCGCGATCTTGCGTTTCACGGGGCCCCTCCACCACCTCAACGTAGGATTACCTACGTCTCGGCGGCTGGCTTCCCCGTTCAACGCAATATCATCGAGTTTTACAGGGTCTCTAAATTATTCGTTCGACCTTGCATCAGGTATATCGTAGCATGACTGAGATCGTTGCACCGGATTGGGGTCAGGTCTGGAATCTGGAATTCTGCTCAAACATCCTTGCAAATCTTGCCGATCGTTGACCCATCCAAACCTAAATGTCTCCCAATTTCCGTTGAAAGATACCCACAACGTAGCCGTGCAAAGACAATAGCGTCATTTCGTCCCTCTTTCGTCATAACCTCCGAAAAAATTTCAGTGAGGCTCGGCCTTCCAACAATCCGCTCTTTACGCGGAAGTTCTTTTAGCTCCTCTGATCCATTCGTCTTTTCCCATATCCAGCTTACAAACTGTGGACTGCCTAACAAAAATCCGTTGGAAACTTCCTCGTACGGATCTTTACCATCGATCCCCTCATCAATAAATTTTCGGTAGTCTAGCTGCGCCTCGTGTTTGTCTTTTGAAAAATGTTCCAGTAACCAATCAATATGGAGCCATTCTGGCGGACGAATGAACCCAGCTGTTCCACGGTAGCTACTCCACTTCCAATCCTGCGGTCGATCAATCAAACCAGCTCTCACAGGGTTCAAGACAATGTAGCGAGCAACTTCAAAGAGATACGTTTCCTTCTCAATAACAAATGCCTTATATCGACCCTGCAAAACATGGCCAACACGATCGTGAATCACGTTAAACCACTGTGAGTAGTTACCGTTAAGATCTCGCATGGCGACTGACAAGTTGGCATCGTTGGTTTCAAGGAGAAGGTGGTAGTGGTTATCCATGAGACAGTAAGCATGACAAATGAGATTGTGACTTTCACATGCGTCTTCAAGCCACATTAAAAATTTCCGCCGATCGCGATCCTCCAAAAAGATATTTTGTTTAACGTTGCCTCGTGCAATGACGTGATACAAGGCGCCTGGATATTCAACACGAAGTGGACGAGCCATATGCACCATTGTACCAAAATTCCAGATTCCAGACCTGACCCCATTCTTGACCATCCGTTCGCTTTCCTCTTAAATACCCGCGGAGGTCAGCATGATTCTGCGCGGAATTGACTTCGGTACGGTGTGTGGCGCCTCGGGTGTGGAAGGATTTTTCGGCGAGGGGTATTCCTGGCATCGATTCGGAAAACTCCTCGGTCTAGACTTCACTGGCATGACGTTCGTCGGGAAGACCGTCACCTGGCATGCGCGCGAAGGCAACATGGACCATCGACTCGTCCCGCGCTGCATCATTGCCAAACCGTTTCGACGCGAACCTGTGGCACTCAACGTGGTCGGACTCACCAACAATGGCGCGCCGTGGTATTTCCAGCAAGGAAAATGGCAGGCTCGCCGCGGGCCGTTCATGTTGAGCTTCATGAGCTTGGCAGGATCGCGAGGGGAACGTCTAGGCGAGCTTCAATCCTTCGTGGCTCTACTTCAGCAAGAGCTGCCTCGATTCCGAGCACCCATCGCGCTTCAGGTGAACGTCAGCTGTCCCAACACGGGTCATGCCTGGCAAGACCAAGACGAAATGGTCAAGGAGGCCATCCTCTACCTGGACCTGCTGACCACGCTCGAGATCCCAATTCTCCTCAAGGTGAGTCTTGAGCTCGACGTGGCACATGCGATGAAGCTTCACTCCCATCCAGCGCTGGACGGCATCTGCACATCCAACACGATTCCCTGGCGTCACATGAGCGACCGCATTGACTGGGACCGACACTTCGGTCCTGATCCTGTGTCCCCGCTCGCTCATCGAGGATTCATGGCTGGAGGACTTTCGGGCGCGCCACTGTTCCCACTCGTTCTTGAGTGGGTGAAGGCTGCACGCCAGGCAGGATTCAACAAGGCGATCAACGCGGGTGGAGGAATCCTTCGTCCACAAGATGCGACTGATCTGTTGGACGTTGGTGCGGACTCCGTCTTCATCGGCTCCCTGGCTTTCCTGCGTCCCTGGCGAGTGGCCACGACAATCCGCGCAGCACTCGCGTGGCGAAAAAGCCATCAACAAGTTCTCTCGTTCTCTCAAGCTCGGAGTTCCTCATGAATCTCACCATCCGTCGTCCTGATGACATGCATTGCCACTTCCGCTGGGATGACCGACTGAAAACCGTGCTGGGCTTCACGGCCCGCGTGTTCGGTCGAGGGCTCGACATGCCCAACTGGAAAATCCCAGGACATCCCTGGGGAACGGAAAAATCTCCGTGGGCCCCCGGGGTGAGAGCTCAGGACGTGCTCGAGCATCGGGCCATGATCCAGGCGCTTTGCGAAGAACACGGATGGGACTTCGAGCCCATCGGCTGCATCTACATCACCGAGGAAACTGACACGGCGATGATCGAAGAAGCGGCACGCGCTGGCATCAAGGCGTGCAAGACCTTCTTCCGCGGTGTCAGCACCAACTCCGGATGGGGTGTGCGAGATCCACTGAGCGTCGGACATCAACGACTGTTGAGCGCCATGCAGGCTCACGGCTTGGTGAACTCCATGCACGTGGAAAAACCCGGCGTGTTCATCCTTGATGCCGAGCGTGAAGCGCTCAGCGTCTTCGAACGAATCGTGAAGACTTTCCCGGCACTCCGGAGCGTCATCGAGCACATCTCCACAGCAGACGCTGTGCGCATGGTGATGAACCTGGAGACCCCGAACGTCGCCGCCACCATCACGCCGCATCACCTACTGATGACACTCGATGATGTGCTGAGCGGTGGCATCCGTCCTCACAACTACTGCATGCCGGTGCTCAAACGTCCCGAGGACCGCGAGGCACTCATCCAAGCAGCGATCTCTGGAGATCGACGATTCTTCTTCGGCTCCGATACAGCTCCGCATGAACGTCACACAAAGGAATCGAGCTGCGGCTGCGCTGGGGTCTTCTGCGCACCGGTCGCGATGCCGGTTGTCGCAGCCGTGTTCGAACACTACGGAGCCCTTGATCGAGTGAATTGGTTCACTTCGGAAAGCGGCCCCGAATTCTACGATCTCCCACTCAACGAGGGAACGATCACGCTTGTGAAACGCCCTTGGCGTGTGAGAGCCAGCTACGGCGACCCTGAGCATCCTGAAAAATGCATCATCCCCTACCTCGCTGGTGAAGAGCTCGCCTGGCAGGTGGAGGGTGTGGACTTTAGCTGAGACCGCAAGGTCTCTTTTCTTTTTAAAAAGCCAAACTTTTACTGAACGCTAATTTCTCATATGAGAAAAAAGCGTTCAGGTAAAAATGTTTAAGATATAAATGGAAATGTTGCTCAGCATATAGCAAAAAATAAAAGCCTGGAAATGCATCCAGGCAGAGAGCAGCACATGGCCATTCGTCGACAGACAATGTACACCACGCTACTCATGATCGGGCAACCCGTGAAACGTCTTTCGACACCAGAACCTACGCCCGATAGTTGCTCGACATGGCAAACTTCGTCTCACGACATGCCTTCAATCGTCGAGCCGTGGTGACCGTGCGTCGTTCGTCCGAAGACACTCCCATCTTCGTCACCCGAGGAGCTGAGCAGGCGTAGATTCGTCTATCGACATGCGGGTACTCGCTCAGCAGATTGTCGCGCACCTGTCGGTTCAGCTTTCGTCATGCTACTGGACGCGCGACAGAACGTTCTACAACAATGAACCCGTCTTGTCCAGCCCACCCCATTGAACTCCATTTGTCTTCATGTTAATCTCGCCGAGCCTTACGGAGTCCCCATGTCAGATCGTTACCGTGGCCATGCCAGCATCACCCCAACGGGAAAGCAGCAACAAGAAGCTGTGATCGACATCGAAAGGCTGGAGAACGGCCGCACGCGTTTCCGCATTGGAGACTACGGCGAGGGCGAGGCTCAAGCAGACGAGCACGGCCAATTTTACGACGCTCCGTTTGCCAGCGGCAGCCGCCAGAACCGTGTGCGCGGCTTGATCGAAGAAGGTGAAGACGGCATCCGTGGCGGCTTCACGGTCGAACGCGATGGCCGCGAACTTGCCCGCGGCCGCTTCCGCGCCAACAAGACAAGCTGACATCTCACGCAAGAGCCACGCCGGCTCTTTTTCATTTCATCTCAATTTGAAAAGCGCCCCGATGGAGCGCTTGAGCGTTACAGCTTGTAGACTTGTCCGACCAGTCCGTCGCTCACCACGTGAAGGGTGATCGGCGTCGTGTGGCAAGCACGAACCAGTTCGCGCAGAACATCCTGATCGATGCAGAACGTGGGTCCTGCCGTCTTGGCCCGACGGAAGGCCTCGATCTCCTCAGGATCCCGATGCCACAGTTCGATTGAGGTTCCGTGTGCAGAGTTGAGGAAGAGCCCCCTGGATGCGATCTGTGCAATCGCGCCGACTTTCCAGGCGCCTAGCACCTGCCACAGGCTGTACCCGTAGCGCTGCAAGGCATCGTAGTTCCACACCACGATATTGCCTTCGAATTCGTGGTTGAGTCCGCCGTCGTTGTACAACTCAGATCTTCCAACATCGCCGATCTGAGAATAAAGCGGCTTGGGTGGCCGGCGGTCGTTCATCCCATTGACCCAGATGGTCTTCCCCTTCGCCTCACCGGGACGATTGACCTTCCCGGTCGTAGCAAGGAGCTGATGACCATCCGTCGGCTCTTTGGGAACCGCTCCGCGCAAGTCGCCAGGGCTTGGACGAACCTGGACGAGCGCGTCGTTTTCCGGATCAGTCAGGCTTCCCACGAACTCGAACTGGAGTCCGAAGGTGATGCCCCAGTCGATGAGCCGAGGAATGATGCGATGAACCATCTTGTCCACGATCCGCATCACGTCGAAGTAGTGCGGATTCAGGTTGACGATGGCCTCGCCGGTCACAGCGTCGAACACGCCCACGGCCGCCTCGTTGTCCCAGGTCGGTGAGGTGTAGATGTAGCCGTCGCCCTGCCGGGACGGGATGCCGATCGCCACCCGCAACACGTTGCGGTGAAGCAATTCGCTCCATCCCAGGTCGATGACCAGGCCGACGCCGCTGACGAAGCTCTGCACGACCACAGCCTCACACTTGGGCAGCATCTCTTCTACGAGCTCCCGCATCCTTGCCTGGCTGTACGCCAGCTTGCTTTCGTGAGCTCCAGAGTCTGGACTGACCCAGTCCTCGTCCATGGCATTGCTGCGCACCATGGTCCATCGCGATGGCACGGCTTCCTCGTCGATCGAGGAGAGTGCACGCCAGGGTGGAACCCAGAACACGCCGTCGGCGATTGCCTGGGCGATCGAGAGCCCGAAGGCCTTGCCGCCATGACCTGCGTAGATGTGGTGATGTGGCGCGATCGCCCTGACGCGCTGGGCCAGGTCGAAGATCTTGTCTTCTCCATACTGCCATCCGTCCAACCTGAAAGGGACTTGAGACACGTTGACTCCCGGAATTGGCTCCCACTGGGGAGGCGGCATTATGCCACGTTTTGGCTGTTTTGCACGAGTTCTAGGTTCTAATGCCCCACCCCTGACCAGAATGTAGGATTTGGTTAGGGGTTTTATAGTTGTGAGCTTTCCTGGGACGGCTGTTGAGTCGGTCTTCAATGAGCTGGAGAAAGT
>JAHFIQ010000004.1 GCA_023246355.1 Candidatus Uhrbacteria bacterium
TTTCGATATCGGCGCCATGTACACAGCAGACAAAATCGAAGCAGAGATTCAGGCCGCTCGTGACGCCGGAGCGTCTGGCTGGATTCTCTGGAACGCGAGAAATGTGTACGAAGAGGCGGAGTATCTTTAGAAATGAAAAACCTGACAAATGTCAGGTATGCGTCGGGTGCGTGTTTGGGGATGCTCGCGGAATCAGCGATGTGACCAACGCCGGGCCAGCCTCGATCAGGCGTCGCCATAGCTCTTGGTAAAGCCCTGGATACCTGTCGATCATGAACCTCGCGTCGAAGTAGGTCGTCAGGACGTACGCCATCTGCTCTACCGTGACGGCGAGCCGGGCGAGTTCAGGAAGAAAGTGTTCTTGCAGAGTGTTTCCCGATTTCCACTCATCGAAGCTGCCGATCTCGCGCATCCTGTTCAGAACAGACGTGAGGGTTTCGGTATGCTGCGGATCCGGTTCACAGCTACACCGAGTTTCACGGAGGCACAGGCGGTAGACCGCATTCAGTTCGGCAAACGTCGTAGCCAAGCCGTGACTCTTTTTGAGGGCCTCTTGTGCGAGCTCCGCATGTTCACGAATGCGAGCCCAGATACACACATCGGTCCAGTCCCTTGCGGTGACTGCCGAGCCCACCATGCGTTGGAAGAGGATCTCACGGATGAGTTTCTGCCGGTCCATGTTGCCGTGAGGAACTCCTAGCACAGCCTGTCTCCACGCTTGGCATGTGGCGTCGAGTCTTTGCAGGATCCCGAGGCATTCTTCCCGCCTGACTTCGTCCTCCCAGACATCGTACAGAGCGATCACTACCCGTGCAGGGTCGATCAGCAGCGGCAGGCACATCCGCCAGGACGGATCTTTTTCCTTGGGGTTTTGAACGATCTGGAAGCGCTTGAGCCAAAGTCCCCAGCGTTCACCATCAATCTTCAGTAGACGGTCGATGGCGATCAGTTGCACCGCCACATCGTTACCACTGCACGAACATCCTTCCAGTTCATGGCGCTCAGCCGGAACGTTCTTGAGCTTGTCCAGGGCGATCAAACGCTGGGGCTGGTCATCACGGTGGGCTGCCATCAAACACACAATGCGCCACTCACTCCAGCTCTTGGCATGGCTGATCACCTTGAGGTACAGGACTTCTGCCAGCCATGGGTTCGCGTCCTGTTCGACGACTTCCCAGTAGACATTCGCGAACTGGTAGACACTGCCGTTGGTTTCCAGCAGACGTTGACGTGCCAGAGTCCAGATGCGCCCTCCCTCGTGGCTGGCGCGCAGGATCGACCACCAGAAGTTTGGCCAGTTCGTCTCCTGGACTTGGTACTCAGCGAAACTAGCGCGAGGGAGAGACAGCCGCTCCATCAGTCGAGCTTCCAGAACACTTCCGGGCTTGGCCTGCGGCAGGAGTACCCAGACAACATCAGAGAACGAGTGAGGTTCCCGTTGCGTAAAGTGCCCAGGCGGGATGTCTTCTTGGAGGATGATCAGACGACTGGTTTCACTGAGGTTCAAGGAAGCCAGTGCCCTTAGGGCGCTGTAAAAAGCCACTGCGCGTTGGTCGTTGCTCATTGTTTTCCTTGGTTGAGCCGTCCCAGTAGACCACGGAGTTTCATATCGGTCAAGCATAATTGTTTTGTTGGAAAATAAAATCCCTGGGTGTTTCCCAGGGGAGCTCGACAAACATGCCATCGTCTTGCGACACGGGAACGCTCGTCGAGCGTAGGCCGGACAGATTCACATTCGTTTGAAGACACATCTTTTTTCGTCCGGCAGGTGCCTGGCAGGCAGCTACTCGTCGTTGGACACGATCCACTTCGCCAGGCCGAGCTGTGCAGCTGCGGTATCGTCGATTGACAGGTCAGTACACGCACAGCGTAAGTCGGGCAAGATTGGGTTCGTTTTTCAACCTCGCAGCCATCGCCCGACCAGACAGGACTACCTGAAAAAGTGGAGAGTGTCAAGGAAAATAAAATCCCGCTGGTGTTCAGCGAGGATGAGAGTCATCATACCTGATGATAGCTTGCCCACAGAGCGCGGAGTTCGTCACCGGAAAGGTGATGGTTCCTGATGAGTTCCTCCACCAGCCTACCGAACAGAGGGAGGTTTTCTTCAAGAACTTCATCGGCCAATTCGTTTGCACGGAGCAGCATTGTTTCGGCGGATGTCCCGGCTATGTGTTCGGCCGAGGTTCTGGCTTCACGGAGGTCATCAGAAGCTCCGTGTGCACTTGCACCATTTGGTGAGTGTTCCTCACCCTTGAGTCCTCCGTAGAGAAAGGCAAGGTACGCAACCTCATCTTCCTTACGTATCTCTCCCGGAATCATCTGTGTGCCCCCATCCTTGACAATGGCTGGGCCAAGTTGGGTCCACATGAGTCGTCTGCGAAGACGCACCTGGACAATGCGTTCCGGAAAAAACCTCAGAGCAAGAACGACGTGTCCTGATTCATGGTACGCGCCAACCGTGAGCCAATCCTTGAAGAAGGCGTTCAGACGTTGAGATCGACTACGTTCATACCAGGTTCGATATCGGAGCATGAGCATGATGACCAACCAAAAGGCCACAGTGCTCCATGTGAATGACATTGCGGGGCTCCTTGAGGGGAGAGGAACACCCTAGGCTATCAGTTTTTTCAAAAATGTCAAGCTGTCTCTTTGAGAGAAAATAAAATCCCTGGGAGGGTTTCCCAGGGGAGCTCGACAGCATTCTTCTCGTCTTGCGACAGTCCTTCCGTCGTCGAGCAGGATCGGACAGTACACCTCGCGCCAAAAGGCATTGTCCGCGTCGTCCGTTGGTGGGCCTGGCATCGAGGTTATCGTCTCGTTGGACAGGGCGAACTTCGCCAGGCAGGGAGCTGTGCACTACCGCAATCGTCGATTGACAGCATACGGATCGCACAGCAGAGTCGGGCAAAAGGAGCACCGTCTTGCGACAGCCCGAGTATCGCCCGACCAGACAGGACTACCTGAAAAAGCAGGAGATGTCAAACGCGGCGACCGCCAATCGTTTGACAAATCGGGTGTTTTCTGGCACTGTGTCCGCCTCTGAGGCTGTCGCTTTAGAGCGGAGGATTCGTGTCACAGACCGATTCGCCAACGCCCACGCTGTGGGATCGTGCCAGACGAGGCGCCGTGATCACGGCCGCGCTCACCGTGGCCGGCTGTCAGCTGTGGATCTCGCCGCCAAGGGCGCCCAAGCAGCTTCGGGTCAGCCAGGTCCGTCAAGATCCAGAAAAGATCACGATCGTCCTCGAGTATCCACACTCCTACGAAGGTGAGGACTCGAGCCAAACGGCCAGGGTCACGGTCCTGCGTGATGGACCCAGGATCGACTGGCAGTTCACGGACAAGTGGCTGTTCGATCTTGAACACAAGGGATCGGGAGCGATCGGCTTGGCCCTCATGAGCCTGCCGATCACGCTGCCGTTGTCGCCGGTTCTTCTGTCAGTGAACGCCTGGTACGCTCGAGAAGAACGACGAGTGGGAATGTCGCGCCATGCGATCGCCCTTGTGGATCGCATCAGCAACCAGATCCAACCGCAGGTTCTCGCTGTCCTCGTGGAAGCCCTGCAAGACGACTGGGCGAGGCGTCAGCGTGCTCGTGCCAAGGTGAGCTACCAGGAAGCGATCGATGTGTTGAGTCCCTGCCGACTGGTTTGGTATGAGAAGGACGGATTCATCTCGGCTCACTGGTACGACGATGATGAAGGTCGTGCCGTTGCCGTATACGATACGCGTGCGGAGAATGCGATCCTCGTGCTGGGAAGTCGGTTCACGGGTGAACAGCGGGATGTTCTCATCACTTGCTTCGATCCATCCAAGAGTGCCGATCGGTACAGCGAGTCCGACGACGAAGACTAGAACGTGATCCGCTCATCTGGGCGGATTTTAAAATTGAAAAACCCGACCGGAAAGGTCAGGCAGATTTGGTCTCTTCGACCACGGTGAGCACCGGGTCGCCAGTGGCGCGGGAGACCAGGGCGTGGGTCGGACACTCGCGGTTGGGACAGCGGTAGATGTGCTTGTCGCGTTGAAGTGGACGCGCCTTCTGGATCGGGATCACGCTCTTGCAGTGCGTGCAATCGAACGCACCGTGAGCGATCACACGGCGACGGTCCCACTCAAGCCACCAGGCCGTGAGACGCAGAATGCTCAGAACCGCCTCAGTTGCCTCTTCCATCGTGTCTTCATGGACGACGAACTCTTGAATCCTCCCTTGGGCGATCCTCATGATGATCGGGAAGATCAGTGTTTCCAGAGCCGATGGCAACTCACCTGGCGTCTTGGTGTGTTGTTGCATCCCGATAAGATGCGTCCATTCCAAACCGTTCGGATCAAGTTTGATCGTGAGCGGGAAAGAGGGTTCAGGGAGAGGTAGTGACAAGGATGACCTCCAGTATCAGTAAGCCTCTGCTATAATACACCCATGCATTCCACCATCACAGAAAAGACCTTTTATCAATACCTTAAGTGTCCCAACTGGGTCTATTTGGATTTTCACGCCCTTGAGCCACGGCCGCATGACGTGCTGCTTGCACGACTTCAAGATGACGGACTTCTTCCAGAGAAGGAACACGAGATGGTTTCCGATCGTGAAGATTTGGTTGAAGTCACAGCGGAAGATCCTGATCAAGCGTTCAAGCAAACGCTTGCGTTCATGCGCGAGGGACGCAAGACCATTTATCACGGCGTGCTTGTCGACAAACATTGGGTCGGGCATCCGGATCTCTTGGAACGTGTGGAAGGCCGTTCGCGGTTAGGTGAGTATTATTACGTGGCCGCTGATTTGAAACGCACACGATTTGTTCGTGATGATCACAAGTTTCAAGGATGTTTTTATGCTGAGCTTTTGGAGCGTGTGCAAGGTATGAAACCTGTGCAGGGCTATGTGGTGACACCAGATCACGTCGCGCTTCCGTATCTTATCGAAGAATTTGAAGCCGAGTACGAACTCACCCTCACTGAGATTGAAAAAATTATAGCGGGCCAGCGACCAGCGCACTTCGTCACCTCAGGCTGCAAGCAATCGCCATGGTTTGATGTATGTCGCACAGAGTCGGAAGCCTGCGACGATCTCTCGCTTTTGAATCGCGTGTGGCGAGAGGAAGTGCATCGACTAGAAGAGGCCGGTGTGAAAACCATTGCAGAGTTGGCTCTCAAGTCTGTTCCTGAGCTTGAGCATCTCTGTCCCACGGTCAGCTCCGTGCGTCTGGAGACCATGCGTGACCAAGCCATTGCAGTGCGTGAACAGCGTCACATCATTCGTCGCTACGTAAAAATGCCCGAGGCGAACGTGGAATTGTTTTTTGACATTGAGAGTGATCCACTGCGTGACTTTGATTATTTGTTTGGTGTGCTTGAAGTCAGTGGAAAGGGCGAGCAGTATTACTCGTTTATGGCGCAGTCACCTGAACAAGAAGGAGCCATGTGGAAAGAATTTGTGGCGTGCGTTGAGAGCCACATGGACTCACCGATCTATCACTACGGCTGGTTTGAACGCGAAGTGGTGAATCGTTTTGCGGCCAAGTACGGTATTTCAGAAATTGCACGCCAAGCGCTTGAGGAGAACATGATTGATCTGCTCGAGCTGATTCGTCCAGCGATTATTTTTCCCTTATCGTTTTATTCCCTCAAAGATTTGGCTGCCTATATTGGGTTTACCTGGAGGAGTGACGATGCGGGCGGCGCGAATTCCGTGCTGTGGTTTGAGGAGTGGCTCAAAAAGAAAACGCCAAAGCTGTTGCAGAAGATCCTCGAGTATAACGAGGACGATGTGCGTGCCACGCACAAGCTGCAGCGATGGGTAAGAGAACACGCAAGTTTATGAAAAAAGCCTTATGGATTTTTGTGCCTGTTGTTCTGATCGGCGCAATCATCGTGCTGATGCTCCTTCAACGAGTTGATCGTGGACAGAATGATGCGCGTGACGCCACATCACCAGGTCGATATGAAGCATTGAATGAGACAACGTGTTCAGATATGGGAGGAACGTGGAATGCCTGCGGTTCTGTTTGTCGTACCACTCCGGAGGAACCGTGTATCGAAGTGTGTGCTACGTACTGTGAATGTACAGGGGATGCTCAATGTCCAACAGGATTCACCTGCGGTGACTATGTTGATAACGTCGGTGTTTGCCTATGAAAGCCCTTCGTCTTTTTGTCACGTTTGTGATTTTGTCGATCGCGTTTGGAGCGGCGTTGTACACGCAGCGAGTGAACGTGATGGATTGGTATCGTGAAGTAACAACGCCCGTGCTGCCAGAGTCGGTTGGGTATGAGGAGGTAGAAAAGGTGGCAGAGGTGGAGAAGGTGGATGAGGTGGAAGAAGCGGAAGAAGAAAATCCGACGGAGGAATCAGTCCCATTGGTCCCATCCGACCCAGTGGTTACCGAAGATCCATCCGTCGAAGTGGAGCTGACGGCGGTCAATCTCGCGGTTCCGTTCACGCCGCAAGCTCCGCAAGGAAACTGGGACGAGCCATACCAGGAGGCCTGTGAGGAAGCGAGTGTGTACATGGTGCAGCAATTTTACGAAGGCACGCCAGAGGGACTCATCAATGCAGATCAGGCAGAGACAGATATTTTAAAAATCGTTGCGTTTGAGCGTGAGCTGTTTGGGTATTACGAGGACACAACCGCAGAACAAGTCGCCACGTTTGCTGAACTCATGTTTGGCTTCACAACAGAATTGATCGTAGATCCAACCATCGACGACATCAAAACACATCTTACCCTCGGCCATCCCGTGATCGTCCCAGCCGCTGGTCGTGAATTGCACAATCCGTATTTCACCGCTCCAGGTCCCGTGTATCACATGTTGGTTATTCGTGGATTCACAGACGAAGGGCAATTTATTGTGAACGATCCAGGCACCTATCGTGGCGAGGCGTATCTCTACGACTTTGACACGCTCATGAATGCGATGCACGATTGGAATAACGGCGACGAAATTACAGAGGGAAGAAAAGTGGTGATTGTGTTGACGCCATAATTGAAAATAAATTTTGGATTTTTCATGAAACAACGTCGCAACAACATTGCCTATATTGATGGGGCGAATCTTCACAAAGGCATTTCAGCGCTTGGATGGCGGCTAGATTACCGTCGTTTTCGTGTTTGGCTTTCTGATAAATACCATGTTCAGACTGCCTATTTGTTTATAGGTCTGATCCCGAGATACAAAGATTTGTATGCATATCTACAAAAGTGTGGTTTTACTTTGATTTTTAAGGAAGTGGTTTACGATGGTTCTGGCAAGGCAAAGGGGAATTGTGATTCGGATCTTGTGCTTCAAGCCATGCAAGATGTCTATGAGTCGGCGTTTGATCAAGCTCTTCTTGTAACAAGCGACGGAGACTATGCGTCGCTCGTCAAGTTTCTATTAAAGCGTGAGAAAATGAATGCCGTTCTCTCGCCGAGTACATCTAAAAAATGTTCGATTTTGCTCAAACAAACCAACGTAAGGATAGCCTACATGCAGGATCAGCGGACACTGTTGCAAGCCAAAAAAGAAAAAGCCCCCGGTGGGGACGGAACCCCACAAGGGTCTCTTTCGTGGTGAATATTGATACAATAGTCCAAAAGGCAGCACGTGTCAAATTGAAATCTCACAGAGTATGCAAATAAAGCATTTTTACAGGCTCAAACAAGGCGATATTGTTTCGCTTTTTCGTGAATTTCTAGAAGACGATCTGTTTCGTCGATATCCTGAGTTGGTAGGGAACGTGAGTGTTATCATAACTGGGTCGATTCCATCTGGTCATTATGATCAATATAGCGATATCGATACTGAGTTTTTTTATACGCAGGAAGGCGATCGCAAGAAAATGAACGCGTTTGTAAAGGAGTATAAGGCTTCTCTCCGTCAAAGGAAACTACCAATTCAGTTTCATCCTGCCAAGACGTTTCGTGAAGTGAAAAAAGAGCACTTGACTGGATGGGGTCACGATGACTCGCTGCGGGAATACTCGAGTGCACTTAGTGTGATCGATCCGCAAGATCGTTTTCAAAAATTACAGCAGCAAATCAAATGGTATCCGAAGGATGTCCTTCAGGAGAAAATAAACTGGTTATTTGCAGAAGCTGTTTTTTCCTATTATGATCGTTATGTGGTAGCTCTCAAGCGTGGCAATGCCCATTATGCTGAAGCGGTGAAGCTGCATATCCTCAAGTTACTTGGGAATGCTCTTCTCATGACCGCTCATACGTTTCCAGTTTTCGAAAAGCATCTATATTTCGAAATTCGAGAGTTGGGCGATCGTAAACTTCTCTTCTTCTTTGACGAGATGATCGCGGGGCGATCATCCACGACACAGAACAATGTCGTTAGAAAATTTTTGAACGTCGTTGAACGTAGATTGATAATAGACGGCTGGATACAAAAGAAGCCGAAGGGCTATTGGATTCTTTTGCGGCCAAAGTATAAAGTTGAGTTGGTTTCGTAGGGGTTATGAACTATCTCCTTGGCGGATCATTGGGAGGGCTCGTGGCGTTCGCTTTTGCGATTCCGGCGATCCTGCTGGAGATCACTCAACAAGGAAAGGTGAGTGAGGCGCCTCTGCTCATCGACGTCAAAACCATTTTTGGCGTGACCATCCGTCACAAGCATGAAGTTTTTTTTATCGGGCTGTTGCTTCATGTGGTGATCGGATTTTTGTTCGGACTCATCTATGTGACGTTTGTTGAGCGCGGCTGGTTGTTTGTGACTCATGCACCGTATACGTTTTTGTCTTTGCTCGTGTATGCCTTTTTGAGTTGGATCGTGGCAAACCTGGTGGTGTATCCCGTTCTTGGCTTGGGAGCATTTGGACTCAAAGAAGGTCGTCATGTGTGGATGGAAACGTTTGTGTCCCATCTCATTTTGGGCGTGAGTTTGTGGCTGTTGGTTCAGTATTATCAACCTGTATTCTTCGGTTCATGACACCCTCACTCTCCGTCTCTCAGTATCTTGAACTCGTCAACGTTTCCCTTGGACAAATCCCAGCCGACTTTGTGATCGAGGGAGAAATTTCAGATTATAAAGTGTCTCAAGGGAAGTGGGTGAGTTTTGATTTGAAAGACGAAGAGCATCAAGCGTTGCTCAAGTGCTTCATGACGACGTGGCAGTTGAAGACGCAGATCGAAGACGGGATGCGCGTGCACGTCAAAGGCGCTCCAAAAATTTACGAACGATTTGGAACGTTCAAGTTGAATGTGACGGAGGTGGAACCGGTTGGCGAAGGAGCCTTGAAACGTGCCTATGAACTTCTCAAGAAAAAATTAGAACGCGAAGGACTTTTCGATGTCTCGCGTAAACGACCTTTACCAAGATTTCCAGAGCGCATCGGGTTGATTACGTCACGTGATGCGGCGGCGTACGGTGACTTCTTGCGCATCCTGAACAATCGTTGGAGTGGGGTGCAGGTCGTCTTTTGTCATGTACACGTGCAAGGCCGTGAAGCGGTTGACGAGATTGTGCACGCCCTCGACCAGTTGAATGGACTTGCAGATCGTCCTGACGTGATGGTTCTCACGCGCGGCGGTGGGGGACTGGAAGATCTGCATGCATTCAACGATGAGCAAGTCGCACGCGCCATCTATGCGTCAACGATTCCAGTTGTCTGTGCGGTGGGACATGAACGTGATGAGTCGCTCGCTGATTTTGTGGCCGACGTTCGTGCGTCAACGCCGTCCAATGCGGCTGAACGCGTGGTGCCATCGCGCGAGGAGGTCCGATACGAAATCGATGCTCTGTCTGCTCATCTGACATCCTGTGTGAGCGACGCGATTCGTGAACGTCTGTCCGTGATTGATCAAGCAACCAGCCGTGTGCGTTTTCTGTTGGAAAGGCAAAAGGATCGTTTGCGTCGTTTGTCCGAGACCCTTCAATCAGGATCAGCGCTGTGGTTGTCACGACTCAGTGATCGCCTTGCCCGTCATGCTCTTGTGCTCAAACAACTCGATCCCAGACGTGTCCTCTCACGCGGGTACAGCATTGTTCGCTTTGCTGGTCGCGTGCTTTCAGATGTCTCGACCCTTGAAGTGGGGAGTGAGATTCAGGTACAATTTGCGACAGGCTCGGCTGACGCACAGGTACGTCGACTGAACGGCCGCGGTCAACAGAAACTTGTATGACAGCAAAAAAATCATTCGCTAAGGATTTTGAAGAGCTCGAACACATCACCCAGTGGTTTGATTCCCAAGATCAGCTGGACCTGGATCTTGGGCTCAAGCAATTCGAACGTGGTTTGGAGCTCGCCAGTCAGCTGAAAAAGAAACTCTCTGAGGTTGAGAACAAGGTCGAAGAGATCAAACAAAAATTTTCTTCTGCCACCTGATCCACCTCATCTACCTTTTCCACCTTCCCCTATGTCCTATATCCTCTTCCGCTGGATCATCAACGCTCTCGCGCTGCTCCTGGTCGCCAATGTTGTGCCAGGTTTTGGTGTGGATTCTTTCTACGCCGCGCTGATTGCGGCTCTGGTCTTGGGACTGGTCAATGCCCTGGTACGACCACTGTTTTTTATCTTGACGCTCCCCATCACCATCCTCACACTGGGGTTGTTCACGTTTGTCATTAACGCCTTCATGATTCTACTCGTGTCCACGATCGTGAAAGGATTTGTGGTGGAAGGCTTTACTCCAGCGTTATTGGCCGCCTTGCTCCTGTGGATGTTTTCTCTCGCAACGAACTGGATTATTAAACAAGCAAAGGAATCATAGGCACCGTTGGTGCCTTTTTTAGTAGCAAGTATCAAGTAGCACGTAGCAAGTATTTTCGAAGCGCATATACTTGCTACTTGATACATGCTACTTGCTTCTTTCCCTTATGACCCACTCCAACTCACTTAAACCTTCCACGCTCGTCATCTCTGTCGGCGGCTCGCTCGTAGTTCCCAATGGTGGAATCGATGTGGAATTTCTCAAAGACTTTCGAGAGCTCATTCACAAACACGTGAAGCTCGGTTGGCGTTTTGTGGTCGTGGTTGGTGGTGGGGGCACAGCGCGTCATTATCAAGAAGCCGCACGTGACGTCGGCAAACTCACCCGCGACGATCTTGATTGGCTGGGGATTCACTCGACGCGTTTGAACGGACACCTCATGCGCACCGTGCTTCGCGACGTGGCGCATCCCATCATGATCAAAGACCCGACTGGGTCGTTCCACCACTGGACCAAGCCCGTGCTGGTGGCGGCTGGATGGAAACCAGGCTGGTCCACCGATTACGTGGCCACGCGTTTAGCCAAACGTCTCAAGAGCAAACTTGTGGTGAACCTTTCCAACATCGACTACGTCTACACCAAAGATCCACTCAAGCACAAAGATGCTGAAGTCATCTGTAACATCACCTGGAAAGAGTTTCGTAAAATGGTCGGCAACACCTGGGACCCGGGCATGAATGTGCCGTTTGATCCCGTGGCCTCACGCCTGGCGCATCATTCCAAAATTTCCGTGGCGATTTTGAATGGCAAAAATATTTCAAATCTGGATGGACTCCTAACCGGCGAGCGATTCATTGGAACCGTGATTGGTTGACAAAAAAGATGAAATGGAAGAAGAATAACGGATCCTAGATTCATAGGATCCCTTCCAAGGAGCCAACCATGAGGGTCGAATATGTTGTGGTGAGCGTCCCCTCGTTGAAGGGGACGCCAAGTGAAGATGCCTATCTTGTGGATGGTGAGGGAGGTGGAAAACCTTTCTTCGCCGCGATTGCCGATGGGCATGGCGAGGAGGTGGATGAACGAGGTGATCACTTTGAGAGATCTCAGACGGTTGCGAGATTTTCTGGTCGTCTGGTGGGCAGCCTTCACGAACGATTCGTGCAGTTCCCTGATCCAACATACCTTCCAGACATCTTCGATGTGACGGCACAGGACCTCGATGGAGAGTTTCGTGCACTCACAGAGCGTCAGCACCTGATTGCATCACTGCGCGTCGGAGCCGTGGCGAGTTGCGTTACGGTCGTGGATGGCAGAATCCATCTGGCACAGACAGGCGACTGCCGGTTCTATGCGGCTTCGGATTCTCCTCGAGGATTCATTCAGCTCTCGCGCGACCATGACTGCAACCATCCGGATGAACTTGCCCGACTGCAGCCGATCCTGACACAGGGGAAGTTCGTGATCTGGCCGCCGTTTCTAGACGAGTCTTCTCCTCCCGTTACTCGCAAGAGGCGGCTGAGTTATTACGTGGGTGAGAACGTGGTGGCTGGAATCCTTCCCACCAGAACCTTCGGTGATTGGCGCTACCACCCAGCCGTGATTCACACCCCTGAGGTGAACAGCTTCGAGCTTGCTGCTGTGCCAGAAGGAACGGTGTTTGCCCTGTGCTCAGACGGTGGGAACCGCTATGTCGAGCATGTGTTGGGGCCGGTGGCTGGGCATTCGCACGAGATTCCGCTTTCAGCTCTGGCAGAGGCCACCAAGACACGAATTGATATTCCTGGTGACGATGTGACGATCATCTATTTCCGGGTGTATCATTGAGCGGCTCTCGTTTTTGATCCTTCCACGCAGGAGGTTTCATGCCCTCACCCAGTTCCGTTCGTGATCAGAACATGACCACCCCTGTCTGGCTTGGCACAGTGGTTCTCGTGGTCTGCATGGCCATCGTTTTCCTTTCTGAACAGTTCCTTCCGGTCAACCAGACACATGGTGTGATCTTGGATACTCTGAGGAGCTTTGTGACGAATCCATGGGGCTACGCCAAGCCATTGCTTGTGAGCCTGTTTGCCTTTTGGATCGCCCTGCGCATCTCCAACTTCTGAGCCTCTCGGCTCACACGGTCCCTCCATCCGAGGGATTTTCTATTTCTGAGTTGGAAGCCTGGCTCCCAACTGGATAAAAATTTGACACAAAAAGCCTCGTTCGCTATCCTAGGCCTCGAACTGAAGATTTGCCGTAGACAACGAGCTGGCTTGGCCATAAGTCTCGTCGAGGTAAAAGGTTTCGGCCTTTTTCTACTGCGGCGCAAGTCAGCAGTTTTTTATACCTAAAGGTCGAACAACTATGCCAAAAACACGTGCTCAGAAAGAAGAAATTCTGGACGAGCTCTCGGAGAAACTTTCACGCATCAAGTCCGCCGTGTTCACCTCGGTCTCTGGGTACACCATGGACGACGCCAATGCCCTGCGACAAAAAGGTCGTACACAAGGTGTCGAACTGGTGGTTGCCAAGAAAACCCTTCTCACACGAGCCCTTGAGAAAAATGGCCTCCAGGTGAAAGAAGAGGATCTGACAGGAAGCATTCTCACCACGCTTGGATACCAAGACGAGATCGCTCCTTCAAAGCTCATGGCCGCATTCACAAAAGATCGTGAAGGCATGAAGGTCATCGGTGGAATTTTGGAGGGGGTCTTCGTGGGGTCAGAGGCCATCAAACAGCTGGCCACCTTGCCAAGTCGCGAAGAGCTTCTCTCAAAACTCGTTGGCTCGCTCAATGCTCCTGCCTCAGGGTTTGTGAATGTCCTTGCTGGAAATTTGCGTGGCCTTGTCCAAGTGCTCAATGCTATTGGTGCAGTTAAATAATTTAAAAAGAGTAGCAAGTATTTAGTAGCAGGTAGCAAGTATACATGCTACTTGATACTTGCTACTCACTTACTACGCTTCCCTATGTCCGACGAAACACTCGAGGTTCCTGCCAAGTTTCAGGATCTCGTCTCCACGATTGAAAAAATGTCCGTGCTCGATCTTGCTGAACTCGTCAAAGTGCTTGAAAAGAAATTTGGGGTGAGCGCAGCCGCTCCTGCCATGATGATGGCTGCTGGCCCTGCCGCCGGTGCTGCCGCCGCGGAAGAGAAAACCAGCTTCGATGTGGAGCTGACGGCTGCCGGAGAGAACAAAATCAACGCCATCAAAGCTGTGCGTGCGATCACCGGGCTTGGCCTCAAAGAGGCAAAGGACTTGGTCGACGGCGCTCCCAAGATGGTGAAGGAAGGTGTCGATAAGGCCACGGCCGATGACATCAAGAAACAACTGGAAGAAGCTGGCGCCAAAGTGACAGTCAAGTAAAAATAAAAATCCCGCCCTGAGAACGGACGGGATTTTTTTATTCACTCACACGCTTCAGAACCGCTCCTTCGATTTGGATCACATCTGGATCATCCGTTGTGACCACGGTCATGTCATATTCTTTACTGCCATCGCTGAAGGTTTTTCTCACGGTCATGGATCCATCCAGGAAACGTTCCGTGATGGAGTACGTTCCATCTTCTTTGTAGTATGAGTCCGTGGTGAGCGTGTAATGGCGATTTTCAAAGGTATACTCCATCCACCAAGGGTATTCATCCGCACTGGTCCCTTCGGCTCGCCAGGTGCCGGTGAGTTCGTCTGCGTAGATGTCGGTACTGTGGAGCTTTGGCCAGAGCAGCATGCCTCCTACAACGACAGCGGCGATGGTGAGAACGATCCAGTGATGTGCTTTCATACCTATTTGATGTGACTCGCGGCGATAGAATAAATTTTCGATCCTGCTAAAAGATAAATGGTATAGCCCTCTTCGTCAACCACGAAGTCCGTCAGGCTTGCAAAGGCGCCTGAGCGATATTGCACAACAAATTCGCCGCTCTCCTTTTCAAAGACGATCAGTCGATTCGTCGCAGGTTCCAGAATGTACAGGTAGTTGCTTTCTGGGCTTGTCCACATTTTCGTGGCGTTTGTGATCGCTGGATCCACGACACCCACATCCCAGCCTTCTTCGCTGCCACTGGCAAATCGAGTGATGTTCCCATTTTTCATGAGCACGTAGACATTCCCATCCACCGCGAGAGAGATCGCACTATCAAATGAAACCGTCCGCGAGGTGATCCAGTTAGATTCACCTGAGAACTTGGATCCGCTTCGATCAAATCTCAAAATTTGGCCTTCTTGTCCGCCGGTGCTTGGCCGAAGGACGTACAGACGACTGGCATAGGCTTCTAAATCCACCCACGTGTTTGAACCGGCTCCTGTGGCTTCAAGTGTGGCGTCCTCTGGAGAGACGAAGTACACGTTTCCGTCTTCACCCAAGAAGTACAAACGGCCCTCTTCTTCAGAGGCAGACAGGGCAGGAGACGCTTTGGCGTCGTCGCCGATGGTCACTTCAAAGCGCTTGGTCTCGCGGTTGAAGGTATAGATGCGGCCATCGGAACCGAAGACGAAGAGTTGACCTTCGCGCTCAATCAAACTATTTCCGAACACACCATCACTCAGATTTGCCAGATCGCCTAGGAGGGGAGGATTGGGAATAGTGACCACATGTCGAATTTCATCCAGGGCGTTTTCCAGATCCGTGGTCAGGGCGGCCGCTTTGGAGGCACGTTCGGGTGTGTCTGTCGGCAGTTCTGAAATGAGGGTCTCAGCATTCATGTAGAGGCTTCGCGCTTGATCTTCGTCTTTGTAAATGACCGCTCCACCGGCTCTCTCCATCAGATCATCTATCGTTGTGAGGCGCTCCTGATACGTTTTTTCTTCGGCTGATCGTGCCTGAGACTGTGAGAGAAATGAAATCCCAACAACCAAGACAACCACCGCGACGCCGATTCCCAGCAGTAAAAATTTTGTGGCGCGAGGAATACGCTGTGTTCGACGGACTGCCTGTTTTATACGCTCCAGTCCTGTTTCCTTGCTGAGACGGATACGTTTTTTTAGGCGCGTCCGTTCTTGTTCGTTCGAGAGGGTTTTGATCGCCTGGGTGGTGTGTTTCCATGAACGTTTTCCGAGAAAAAACAGCACACGCCAGAGCATGCGTCCTACTCGTTTGATGGCCACCAGGCTTGAGTCCCGCGCGTTCAAGTCTTGTAAGATGCGTGACTTGCTCTGGGTTCGATGTTTGATCCAGGCTACGAGTGATTGAACGAGAGATGAGAGTTTTGGACGTTGATCCTCAAGGAGGTCATGGGTTTCAGATTCCATGCGTTGAAACTCATCGACCGACACGTCCGCCTTTGCCATGGCAGATCGAGCGTCCAAGGTCGAAACAGAGAGTTCTGGTCCACCCACTTTGACGACCGTCAGCAAGAGCCCATCTTTATGAGAAAAATACTGACGGATTTTTTCGACGGAACTCACTGGAGGGAGGGTGCAGAGAATTTGGTTGAGCTCCTCAGGGGGAATGGCTTGTTGGAGATCGCGATCGCAGACGCAGAAGACATCACCAGGATGCAGGTCGCCATCCAAGACCACGGCGAATGGCTTTTCCCAGGTTGGGAGAGACTGCTCGGTTTGGATGCCACGGAAGAGATTAAAAATTTGATAGCGCTGAGAAGGTTTTTTGTGGAGGAACAGTGCGGTGAGTTCTCCGGTTCCGGAGAGAAACATCTGACGAGAGGACGCAACACCCACCAGGGCATGAACGTGTTCAATCGGGAGGACAAAACGCCCATCACGAACATGGGAGGAAAGGGTTTCATTGAGTGCACCAAGGAATTGTTCAAAGCGGTGCTGAGGATTGGCTTCTTTTCCGAAGGAGTCAGCCAGGCGATGGATTTGGTCGTTCAAGACCTGGAGAAAAAGGTCAGAGTCTGCGTTTTCTTTTTTCGTGTACGCCAGCATGAACACAAAACCTCCTCGATCTTGAACCGGGAGAAGGATGGAAACGCCACGGATATGCTCATCGGGTGACTCGGGCTCCCACTGAGCGGCTTTGATTTCGGTTGGCATACGATTTGCTCTGATTTCCAGCATTGTGTACATTATACCCGGATCGATTCAAGGCGCAAACTAGGCCATTATGAACAAAAAACCGTTCAAGCTTGAACAGATGTTTGGTTCAAAAACGCGTGCCCATCTCTTGGCGCTTTTTCTTCAGCATTCAGAAGAATCGTTCTTTGTTCGGGAACTGACACGACGTGTGAACGCACAGCTCAACTCGGTTCGTCGAGAACTGAAGAACTTGGTTGATCTGAATCTGATCGTTGAGAAAGTCGGTGCAGACAAACAATCAAAAAAACTTTCTGAGAAGAAAAAATACTACGCCGTGAATACGGATTTTATTCTTTATGAAGATTTGCGATCGCTCTTTCAGAAAGTCCAAATTCTTTTGAAACAAAATCTTGTCCAAGAGATTCAAGAGAAAGGTCACATTGATTATTTTGCATTCACCGGACGATTCGTTGACGCTCCTGACATTCCCACAGATATTTTGATTGTCGGCGCTATCAAGCAGGCAGACTTGGAAAAAATGATCAGCAAGTTTGAGTCGGAGATTCCCTACGAGATCAACTACACCCTCATGCCCAAGGATGAGTTTCTCGATCGCCGTCAGGTGGCGGATCGCTTCCTCTTTTCGGTATTGAATGGAGAGAAAGTTGTCATGATTGATCGTCTGAGCCATTAATGTATGGAACTTGCGATCCTTGCTCAGAACATTGATTCTCTCAGTCTTGCGTTGGTGGTTCAAGGAAACATTCTGCATCAGAGGATGGTTTCTGGGTCACCTGAGCAGTACTTGAAGTTGATCGATGAGACACTTCATGAGTGGGGGACCGTGCTGAGCGAGCTCTCGGGCGTGTTTATTGTCACAGGTCCTGGATCGTTTACTTCCAGCCGAGTGAGCACCACCATCGCCAATACGTTGGCATTTGCCCTATCGATTCCTGTCACAGCTGTTGAAAATCCAGATCATCTTTCACTTGAGGAACTACTCAGATCCACAACGATAGACCGTGTCACAGCTCCTTTTGCTCTGCCTAGCTATAATCGTCCGGCGAATATTACTTACCCTAAGGCAGGGCCTGCATCGTGACAGGACCCGCCTCCATGGGGATAAACCGTTGGATGGGACTCCTTTTTAGGTGGTACAGTAGACTTAATTACTAATTCATCTTCAATTTTGCTTCTATGCCTTTTTCCTACGAAGTGCTTCAGGGCCCGCTCCTTTCGCTCTGGAACACCATCATTGCCTACCTTCCAAATGTGGTCGGGGCGATTGTGGTGTTTCTCATTGGCCTCATTGTGGCTATGGTTTTACGCTCTGCGGTCGAAAAAATCGTTGCGCTGTTGCGCATTGATGAAATTGCCAAAAAACTTGAGCTGACCCATCAGTTTGAGCGTGTGGGATTGCGACTCCACATTGGTGGCTTGCTTGGCTGGATTGTGAAGTGGTTCTTCGTAATCATTGCGCTCATTGCCGCCACGGACGTGTTGGGTTGGGATCAAGTCACGGATTATTTGCAGCAGGTGGTCCTGTTCATTCCAAACGTTATCATTGCGGTGATCATTCTGCTCGCAGGAATCCTCTTGGGGAACTTTGTGCAGAACGTGGTGAAGTCAGCTGTGGAAGCCGCACAACTTGCCTCAGCAGAATTTCTCTCCGGCATTGCCAAGTGGTCGATTCTCATCTTTAGCTTCATGGCCGCGATGGTACAGTTGCAGATTGCCCCTGAACTGATCCGCGTTTTGTTCACGGGCCTGGTCGCGATGTTGGCTCTTGCTGGTGGTTTGGCCTTTGGCCTTGGTGGCAAGGAACACGCCCATCAATTCTTGAATCGGTTGAAGAAAGATATTTCATCAGAGAAATAAATGACAGATCAGTATCAGTACGGACAATCGCGTTTTTGGGAAATGTTCCCCGGCCTGTTGGTTTGGGGGACATTTACGTTTGCGCTTCTCTTGTCTTTTTTGGCTCCTTTGTGGGTGATCGTGTTCATTCTCATTTTCGATTTGCTCTGGCTCTATCGCGTGTTGTACTTCAATATCTTTGTGCTGATTTCCTGGAAACGGCACCGAGACACCGCGAGCATTGACTGGCAGGCAAAGCTCGCAGAGCTGCCGCAGGCAAAGGACATGATCCATCTGGTTTTTTTGCCAACGTACAAAGAAGGCTATCCGATTATTCAGGAGACCCTTCGTTCACTGCGGGAGAATCGTTTTCCCAACAAACAACTCATGATTGTCTTAGGTGGAGAAGAGGGTGATGCTGAGGCATTTGCCCGACATGCTCTTCGTGCCAAAAAAGAATTCGGCAACGTGTTTAAGGAATTGATCGTGACGGTTCATCCAAAAGGTTTGGTCGGAGAAATTCCTGGGAAGGGATCGAATTTGAATTGGATGGGACATCAGGTGGAAACGTTTTTGCAGACCAACTATCCAGATCTCAAGGACGAAGAGGTCATCGTCTCGTCGTTTGATATCGACACGATTGCGCACCCACAGTATTTCTCCTACCTCACCTATCTGTACTGCACGACTCAGAGTCCAACACGTTCCTCCTACCAACCCATCGCGTTGTTTTCCAACAACATTTGGAGAGCCTCAGCGCCTGTGAGGATCGCCGCGTTTGGCACGACCTTCTGGTTGTTCGGTGAGCTCACACGTCCAGACCGTCTGTGGACCTTCTCCTCTCACTCCATGCCGTGGAAGATGTTGCGCGATGTCCGGTTTTGGCAGAAAGATATTGTGAGTGAAGACTCACGCATTTTCATGCAAGCGTTTTTGCACTATCACGGCGACTACCGCGTAACACCATTGTTTTTGCCCGTGTCCATGGACGCGGTCAGTGGAAAAAATTATTGGGAGTCGCTCAAAGGTCTCTATGTCCAGATGCGTCGCTGGGCCTGGGGCGTGGAGCATCTTCCGTATTTGGTGCATGGATTTAGAAAGGACAAACAAATTCCGCGCTGGAAAAAGGTGAAGTATTTTTTCAATCACGTCGAAGGGATGTACACGTGGGCCACAGCTCCTATAACGATGTTTGTTCTGGGCTGGCTGCCTCTGTGGGTTGCCAAGGGGGAGACGAATGCGCTCATTCAGGCCGCGCCGTTTACCCTGGAGCAAATCATGCAATGGGCTATGATCGGTGTGTTTATTTCAGCCGTGATGTCCCTGACGTTGCTTCCACGCAGGCCTCAGGAGGTGAGGTCTCATGCCTGGATCGTGATGTTGTTCCAGTGGATTCTCTTGCCTGTCACCTTTATTCTGTTTGGCTCCTTTCCTGCGATCGACGCCCAGACGAGATTGATGCTGGGAAAGTATCTTGGATTTCATGTGACAAAAAAAGCTCGCTGATTGTGTGATTTCCAAAGTAAGGCGCTGTTGAAAAACCGTCACGGAAGGCCGCACGACTCATTCGATAGGTTAGAAGCATTTTTCTTGCGGCCTGAGTGACGAGGGGCGCCGAGCTCGACCGTTGGGAATAAGCTAAGGTGGGCGACCCCGTGTTTTGAAACAGCGCCTTGCTTTGGAAATCATCTAGTTTCCTTGAGCACAATCCTTTTTTCAAATCCTCCGCGTTCCTCGCGTTTTTTTGTTTGGATGAGCTGGAGCTGTTCGCGTGGCACTTTCTGCAGAGCCGTCAGGCTGTGAACGACTTCCAGGATGTCTGCCAGTTCTTCCGTGTCTCCACTCTCAAGATATTCGAGGACCTCCTCAGCAAGTTTTGCGCGAAGACGTTCTCCGTACTCTTGTAGGTCGGCCGTGTAGAAGTTGGCATGACCTGCTTGTGACTCAATGATTTCAATGATCTTGTCACGCACCAGTTTATCGTGGAAGACGGCAAGTGGATGATAGCCCTGGGCAAGATGACTTTGGACAGGAGCAAACAAGGGAGAGGGAAGGGATTCCCACTCAAACCATTCCCAGCCTGAACACTTTTCTGGTTCACAGTTTCGTGCTTCACCCGAGCTCCAGTCAGCACGCATCCAGATGGTCACATAGTGAGTGCTCCAGTCTGGCTGGTGGTTGTCAACGACGCCACCGAAACGGATATTTTGGATTTCAATCCCAGCTTCTTCCATTGTTTCTCGCCGTACGCATTGTTCCCAGGTTTCTCCAAATTCTAAATGTCCACCAGGCGGACACCAACTGTGCGCTCCGTGAGCACCCAGACGTTTGCCAAGCAGAACCTTGCCGTCTTTGACGATCCAGACACCGGTCCCAACTTTTGGTCGTTCAGGATTCATACAGAGACAATAGAAAGAAGGTCTAAGAGATTCGTAAATAAATGATCTGGTCGTTCAGACGCAAGAGCTTCTCGTGTGTGGTAGCCGGTTGCAACTCCTGCGGTCACGAGTCCGGCTTCCCGCGCTGAGGTGATATCGTGCGTCGTGTCTCCCACATAGAGGCTTCTGGCTCGATCGACGTTCAGAATCTGGCAGACGTCCTTCAGAGCGGAAATTTTATTGCGTGCGTCGCCGTGCAGGATTTCAAAAAACGGCGCGAGTAGATAGTCCTGTGCCTCTTGTTTCAAAAACACGGTTGGATGTGAACTCACGACGGCCGTGGGGATACCTGCCTTTTTGATCTGCACAAGAACCTCGTGAGCGTCAGGATACACCTGGGGTCGTACGCCAACCTCGAGTGATTGTTGAAAGTAGGTTCGATAGAGCGCGTAGATCTCATCGCCAGAATCTGTGACGCCCTGTTCTCGATAAAACTCGATCGGCGTCATCCTGGTCGTTTGAAAGAATTCCTCGAACGTATTGTTCGCGAGGCCATAGTGCGCCCGCAGGCCTTTGTTGGCTTCATACACGGGCCGTCGGTCATCGCTGAGCGTCCCGGACCAGTCGAAAATAACGGCATCGAATTTCATAGTTTGTTTTCCGGTTCGTCTTTGTTTATGATATGCCCGTTATGTATCCAAACGTTTCGATCAACATCGTTGCCTGGAACTCCATGAAGTTTATTCCAGACCTCATGAAGTCCATTATGGCCCAGACCTACCGGGACTTCAATGTGGTTATCGTTGACAACGGTTCCAACGATGGGGTGGAGGCATACGTGCGTGAACACTATCCTGATGTTGTGCTGATTCGCAATGCACGTAATCTTGGCTTTGCTCCGGCGCACAATCAAGGGATTCGCTATGCGCTTGAACATTGGACAGAGACAGACGTGAAAGATCGATTTGTTCTTGTCACGAATCCAGACATTATTTTTACTCCAACGTACTTGGAAGAGCTGATGGCTCAGGTCCATGCGCATCCTGAGTGCGGAAGTTTTGGAGGAAAACTTCTCCGGGCCTTTGGAGAGAATCTGACAGACGAAGTGATGAAGGAAACCATTCACTCAGATCGCATTGATTCCACAGGGCTCAATCCTCATCGAAATTTTACCGTAACGGATCGTGGAGCAGGGGAAATGGATGAGGGGCAATTTGATACGCAGGGACCGGTGTTTGGGATCAGCGGAGCGCTCGTGCTCTATCGCGCTGCCGCTTTGCAAGACGCTCGATACAAAGATGAATTCTTTGATCATCATTTTTTTGCGTACAAAGAAGATGTGGATTTGGCCTGGCGTCTCCAACAGCTTGGCTGGGACGCCCTTTACGTTCCGCAGGCAAAAGCTTTCCATTATCGTGGAATGTATGGTCCTGAGAAGAGCGGTCTCATGCAAAAACTTCGCAACTGGCGAACAAAATCCGCTATTCGGAATTTTTACTCCACGCGCAATCAGTGGCTTCTGCTCATGAAAAACATGGAGGTCGTTCATGCCATCTTGGCCCTGCCCTGGCTGCTTCCGTACGAGACGGCTCGGTTTGTCTATGTGGTGCTTTTCGATCGTGGTTTGAAGGCCTTCTTGGGAGCCCTCGCACTTTCTCCGGTCATGCTCAAAAAGAGACAGGCCACGCGTCTGAAACAGAAACGTTCAGGCAGCGAAATACGTCGATGGTTCATTTGAGGTATACTGAACCCATGTCCCATTCAGAAAAATATCTTGAACGTCATCATCCACGAACCCATACAGCTCGAATTATTTTGGTCGTCACTGTGACAATCGTGGTGCTTTGGGTGGTTGCCGTCATGGTGAGTGCCACACAGGTCTTTGCTCACATGCTGGATGCCAGAGACGCCCTCATCCAAGCAAAAGAAGAAGCCACAGCGTTTTCTTTTACCTCAGCCTCTTCATCGCTTGAGAGAGCAGAGGAGGCGTTTGCTGCCTCAGAGCGTTTTCTTCCGGTGCTCTCATCTGTTTCCTGGGTCCCGGTTGTGGGCCACACCATGGCCTCTGTTTCCGATGTGGTGAGATCGGGTCACGATTTGGTCGAGGCTCTTCAGCCTTTTTTTGATCTTGGTGAAGACGTGGTTCAGCTCTCTGGTCTTTCCGATGCCTATCTCGCGCAGATGAACGAAGGACTTGTCCCAACCGTGACGTTTGGAGATTTATCCACGCAGACCAAGCGGGCCATGCTCACGCGTTTGAGTGCCTCCGCCGAGGATTTGGATTTGCTGTTCGCACGATTGGATTTGGTTTCTCAAGAGCTGACGATTCTCGCACAAGAAAGTCCGATCGGTCCTGTGCTCACCCTCATGGACCCATTACGTGTTCAAGTGAATGAACTGACAGCTGAGTTAGATTTTTTAAGGTCTCTCGTCCGCCTCTTACCGACGTTTGCAGGTTTGGAAGATGAAGCCACATCGCTTCTGCTCTTTTTGAATAACAATGAATTGCGTCCAGGGGGTGGCTTCATGGGAACCTACGGCGTGCTCAAGACCTCAGGAGGCGATATCACGGAGCTTGAGACCACGGACGTCTATGCCCTGGACGATGCAGCTTCCGACACGGTGACACGGACAGCGCCCTCTCCCTTGCAGAGATACAACGAAACCACAAAATGGTTTTTTCGCGATAGCAATTGGTCGCCAGATTTCGCGGTGTCTTCCATGACCGCCTCTGCAATGTTCTTGGAAGAAGGGGGCGTTCCTGTTGAAAACGTGATTGGGTTTACGCCAACCTTTGCAGCGGACCTGCTCGCCATCACAGGACCCATCACGGTCGGAGGACAAACATTTACACCTGAGAACGTTGCTGATGCTCTTGAGTATCAGGTCGAGTATGGGTATGCAGAGTCGGGGAAACCTGTTGCGCAACGAAAAGAAATCTTGGCTGATCTCGTGAACGAGATGAAAGCACGACTGTATGCGCTTCCATCCGCGTCTTGGCAGAAGGTCTTTGATGTGACCCAAAAGGCTCTCGATGAGAAGCAATTGCTGCTATTTAGTTCTGTAGGGGAGGTGGAAAATGTCATCACCCGATTAGGCTGGGGTGGAAGTGTGGATTCCACAACGGTCGATGCGCTCATGATCGTGGATGCCAATCTCGCGAGCTTAAAATCCGATCCTGCGGTGAAGCGTGAGGTGACCTACACCCTGGAAAAAGATTCATCAGATCAATGGATCGGCAGGGTTTCGATTCACTACATCCACACAGGCGATTTTGATTGGAAGACGACCAGGTATCGAACCTACACGCGAGTGTATCTGCCCGTTGGGACAGAGCTTATTGATGTGGAGGGGTCTTGGCTCAATGACAAAACACAAAACCCCACTGGGGCAAAAGGACCGGTGGATGTGGAACAAGAGCTTGGACTCACATCGTTTGGCACGTTTACGTCCGTGGAGCCTGGAGAAGAAAATACGTTGACGTTTACCGTGGCGCTCAGTCCCCAGGTGATTGAGACGATTCACAATGGCGACTATGCACTCTCCGTTCTCAAGCAAGCAGGTGCACAAAATAACGCATTGACGCTCGACTTGAATTTTGATAAGAATGTCACGCACGCGACACCATCAGAGGACGAAGGGGAGTGGGGCGACGCCGCCTATCGCTTGAACACTATTTTAGATCAGGATTTGCAGATAGGGATTAGGTTGTAGGTTCGTTGTTGGCCAGCCAGGGATCTCCTCAAAAACACGGGGTCACCCACCCGTGTTTTATCCCACCGTTGGTTCTCGGTGCCCCTCGTAACTCGCCTGGCAAGAATGACAGAAGCAGACCGATGGACGCCTCAGCCAGGCTCCGTTACGGTTTTTTCGGAGATCCCTGGCTGGCCACCTATGTTTCAAAGAAAAATTGGGATTGATCTTGGGACCACCACCGTCCTCGTTTATGTTCCTAAACGAGGGATTATTATTCATGAGCCATCTGTGGTGGCTGTGTCGGTTACGGATAAAAAAGTGCTGGCGGTCGGTAAGGAAGCAAAGGACATGTTGGGTCGCACACCAGACACGATCGTTGCTAGACGTCCACTCAAGGATGGCGTGATCGCTGACTATCGAACGACTGAGGCCATGCTGCGCTACTTCATCAACAAGGCGTTGGGTGGTGTGAGACTTTTTCGACCTGAGGTGATGGTGGCGGTTCCCGGTGGCATCACGTCCACGGAGCGCCGCGCGGTCATCGATGCCACACTCGCGGCCGGTGCCAAAGCTGCCTACATCATCAAGGAGCCGATCGTGGCTGCCATCGGAGCCAACATTCCGATCGGCTCGCCTTCAGGCCATATGATTATCGACATCGGTGGGGGCACGAGCGAGATGGCGGTCATTTCCTTGGGAGGCATTGTGGCTTCGGAATCTGTGCGCATCGGCGGGGTGAAGTTTGACTTGGCAATTTCTGAGTACATTCGGCGCAAGTACGGGCTTGCCATCGGTGAGCGAACAAGTGAAGACATTAAAATCCAAATTGGGGCGGCCATGTACTTACCCGACAAACTCGCCATGGAAGTGAAAGGCCGCGATATGGTCACAGGCCTGCCGAAAATTATCGAAGTGACATCAGATGACGTCACGGTTGCCATTCAAAACGAACTGGAGGGCATCATCAATACGGTCAAAGAAGTTTTACACAAAACACCCCCAGAGCTTTCAGCCGACGTCATGGACAAAGGCATTGTGCTCTCCGGTGGCTCCTCGCAGCTGAGAAATCTTGATACACTGATTGCTGAGGCAACCGGTGTTCCAACGTTCGTGGCAGAAGATCCTCAACAATGCGTGGCCAAGGGAACAGGCATTGCGCTTGAAAATTTGGAAGCGTACAAGAGATCAATTTTTACATCGTAGTTATGCCAGCCGACTTGAATCTCCTTGCAACACAAACAACCGGAGACATTGTCTACGGCATCGACGCGTCGTCTGCAAACAAACAAAAGCGCACCGGAGTCGAGAACTATGCGCGAGAGCTAATTCAAGCTCTGAAATTGCAACCGCTCAAAGAACAGGAGCGCGTTGTTTTATATACACCTACGAAGTTAGATGATGAACTTGGCGTGCTTCCAGCTGGTTGGACCTCGCAGATTCTCCACTGGCCGCTCAAGCGTGGCTGGATGTCCTGCCGCGTGAGTTGGGAGATGCTGCGTCATCGGCCCAGCGTCTTGTTTGTTCCAGGTCAGGGGCTTCCAAGATTTGCAGGAGTGACTCTTACCACCATTCACGACCTTGCCTTTGCCCGCCGTCCTGATCTCTACGATCCATCCGTGCGTCGACGGCTCAAGCGCGTGACCAAACATGCGATCAAAAAAGCGACGCGGATCTTGGTTCCTAGCCAAGCAACCAAACAAGATCTCGTTGATCTCTATCACGTGACATCTGATCGGATCGTTGTTACACCTGAAGCGGTGAACACCAAAGTGTTTCATCCTTACTCACCAGAGGACGCTCGAGTTACGCTACAACAGCATCGTCTTGGTGCAAATTTTTTTCTCACCGTCGGCAGGCTCGAAAAGAAAAAGAATCTCACGACCCTGATTCGAGCCTTTGAGTTGTTCAAGAGCCGTCGGGGAATGGGCGATCCGTTTGAGCTGTTGCTCGTGGGAGAGCCAGGCTTCGGCTACACAGAAATTAAAAAGTATATCGATCTTTCTCCTTACAAAAATCAAATTCATGAACTCGGCTATCTTCCCGATGAGGAAGTCGCGCCACTCATGAGTGCGGCAACCGCGTATGTGTTTCCGTCTTGGTATGAAGGCTTTGGGATTCCGAATCTGGAAGCCATGCTTGCTGGGACAACACTTATCACCTCGGACATCGAAGCGCATCGTGAAGTCGTTGGCGACGCAGGCTTGCTTGTTGCCCCGGGTGAACCAGAGGCTTGGGCACAAGCTCTCGCGCGAGTCGTCAAAGAGGGAAGTTTGCGCGCTGAGCTTGTTGAGCGTGGCAAACAAAGAGTCATGGGTTTTTCTTGGCAGAAGACAGCAGCAATGACACTGGACAGCTTGAGATCTTTGGTGTAGTGTCAGGGATTATGGACGAACTCAAAAAAGAACTGCAACACTTGGGGCTTTCTGATAAGGAAGCAAAGGTGTACTTGGCTGCCCTTGAACTTGGCCCATCGCCTGTCCAGGACATCTCCCATAAAGCCCATGTGAACCGGGCGACGACCTATGTGATGATTGAGTCATTGGCTTCGCGCGGGCTCATGTCAACCTTTCAAAAAGGCAAGAAACGTTTTTACGTCTCCGAGAGTCCTGATCGACTGCTCTCGATCATTCAAATCCAGCAAAAAGAATTGGCAGAAAAAGAATCAGAGTTGCAAGGCGTGATGCCGCTGCTCACCAGCCTCTACAATGCCGAAGGTGCCAAGCCGCAGATTCGATACTTGGAAGGCATGGAAGGCGTGAAAACCGTTCGGGCGATTTTTGAAAAGCTGCCTGGTGACTTTATCGAGATCGCGCCACTGGACGATGTCCATGAAACAAAAGAGTTAATGGGAGAAGGGCGCGAAGAACATCATGCGGTGCTACGACAGAAAGGCGCCAAGTATCGCGTGCTCGCCATCACCAAAAATACCGACCCGATGTGTTTGCCTGACATGGGAGAAGGGGAATGGCGCATGCTGCCACCGGAAAAGTTTCCCATTCATGGGAGCATCGTGGTGCGTCGAGATTATGTGTTCCTGTTCTCATATCGTTCGTCGATTTTGTCCGTTGTGATTCGTTCGCAGGAAATTGCCGATGCGATCCGTGCCCTGTTTGCCCTGGCGTGGGATGGGGCAAAGGGTTATCCCTCAAAGGGTTGTTAAAAAGAAGACAGACCTGCGTGGTCTGTTTTTCGTTTCGTCTGTTGGTCGATGGAGTGGGGATGTGGAGAGAACGTGAGAGTGAGAGTTGTCTCTTGCTAGCTGCCGCCTGGGCAGATGTAGCAAGGGCAGAACCGCCTGGGATCTTCGTCGACAGCGTGTCGACGAGTCCTGGCCAACCGTGTTGCACGGAAGGCACAAGCGGAATGCAACTCATTCATCACCATCCTCTCTATCTCCATCACATCCTCCTCACCTTTGTCTGTCCGTTGGACTTATTGTTCGCCGCTCATGTTGAGAAACGACAAGACAAACTAACAAGAAGGCTGGTTCTCGTCAAGAGATTCTGTTGGCGAACGTTGGCAAACAAAAAACTCCGACGACTGTCGAAGTTTTTTGCTACTCCTTGGGAGAGAGTTGGGTAATGAAACCCTCGAAGGGTAGTAGCAAGTAGTTAGTAGCAAGTAGCATGTATGTTCACTCCGAAAATACTTGCTACGTGCTACGTGATACTTGCTACTGCTCTCAGAGCGTCGCCCGACACGTCCTTTCCCCAGCAATGGTTTGAGAGCGTGTCAGGCAGAGAGCGCTAGTCACGTCGTTCGCGAACGACGTGACTAGATGATGCCGCGCAGGTGCGGGCCTTCCTCGAAGAGGAGCTTGATCGCGTAGACGGCGGAGAAGGCCATCATCGCATAGAGGACATGCTCGAGCTCGCACTTCGCGATCAGTTCAATGAAATACATGGGGACCTCCTAGTCCTAGCAGGACACGACCGGGGTCATGTTCTCTTAGGACTCGGCGATCGATTTCGTGTCGATCGCCGTCCGTTGGTTTCTCACCGTGGAGGTTCTGCTCCCTCTGGGCTCACCGTCCGGTGGCCGAAGTTCTCCATTGCTGGATCGCTTCGACCACCGGCATCGCAGGTGACGCGCCTGGTTTGAGTCCAGGAACTTGCGGCCGCGGGGACCTACTTCTTCTTGCCCGCCGACTGCATGTCGTTGCGGATCTGGCGATCCTTCTCGGCGCGCGCTGCCATCTTTGCCAGCTTCCACGCCGGGGCGCCATTGCCGCTCCCGCCGGTCGCACCGCCGTTGCCGACGACGTCTCCGAATCGCGGACGCAGGTTCCGGCTGGCCGCCTGGTACTTCAGCTCCTCGTCCATCATCGTCCGCATGGTCTCCTTGAGGGAGTACCCGCGGCCGAAGCGACGGATGCAACGCTCGCCGAACGCGTGCCGCCACAGGTCTTTCGACCCGATGCGGCTTCCGTTCTGACGCTCGCGCATCGCACCGATTGGCGGCACCTGGGCCACCGACTCGAGCACGAGGTTGCCGCATCCGCAGACGCACCGGAACGCGAGTCCCGACGCGGTGCTGATTCGACCGAAGGGATCGCTCCCCTCGGGCTTCACGCTGGGGATCACCAGGATCAGCGGCGCGGACGCAGGGGAGGCCGACTTGCGGGCGGGGAGGACGAGGCCGGGCTTCACGGTCGCCTTGGGCTTGCGGCTCTCGACGATCTCGCTCACGCGGGCCTGGAGGGCACCCGCGCTGCGGAACAGGAGATCGACACCGAAGCCCGAGAGCTCCGACGGCGTTTCTCCATTCCACCCGATCACCTTCACGACCTCGCGGTCGTCGGTGAGACGGGCGAGCTCGTCGGCGGCCTTGCACGCGGCGGTGACCGCGGAGAGGTAGTCGGCCTCCATGGCGCGGGGGTGATCGCTCCACCTCTCCATGATCAGGTCGGTGCGGCTGAAGCCGAACTGCCGGACCAGGACGTGGTCGTCGATCTCATTCACCGCGTCCGCGAGGCGCGAGAGCCTGTCCGTGTAGACCGCCTCGCCGACGGTGTCGTCGTCGAACTCGTACTCGCTTTCCTCGCTGTCGGCCTCGATCTCCTCGTCGGACGCCTCTTCCCAGCTCTCGTACGAGCCGGCGAAGTTGTCCCACTCGGTGGCCGTCAGGTAGACCTCGCGGGACTGGACGGACGCGCTCGCGCGCATGCCGCCGTTCTGCCGACGGTTCAGCTCGCGCTGCCACGCCACGTCCTGCAGAGCCTGGTCCTCGTCGACCATGTCGAGGTTCTCGAGCGCGATGTCCGAGTAGTCGGGCGAGTTCGCGTCGCCTTCGCTCGTGACGTGGGAAGTGATCCCACGGCGATTGAACTTGATGCCGAGTTCGCGCACGCCTTCGGAGGCGAGGATGGGGCTGGGGGATCGGGACATGAGAATCTCCTGGTTCAGTGGGGGGGGGAAGTAACCTTGGGCAAAGCCCTAGCAGTTCACGATTTAAGATCATGGACTCTTAGGGCTGGGCGAGTCGACTCACGTACGAATCGATCGCCCACCACGTCGCTCGCGAGCGACGTGGCCGTCGTTCCCTTCGCCGTTGGCGTCTAGCCGTTCATCGAGCGGTCGCGGTCTGCAGGCGGCGGGCCTGCTCCATGCGGCGGACGAAGCGGGGAAGGATCACGGGGACGGCGGGGCGCGGCGGCGGGGTGGTGCCGGTGCAGAAGATCATGCCGGTCGTGAGAAAACGATCGGCGTCCTCGTCGGTGAAGAAGCGGTCGGTGGCGCGGGCCACCATGAGGATCGTGGGGGAAGGGGGCATGGGAAGACTCCCCTGGTCGGTTGGTTCGGGTCCGACGCAGGAATTCGGAGAAGAATGGTCCAGTGACCTACCCGAAGGTTGGTGTAGACCTGGAACAACGGGCATATGGATCAAGTAAGCGTAAGCCTAGTTGGGCCATTTGTTGTTCCTCCTCACGACCGCTTTTGGCGGCCAGAGGTTTCTCTCTCCTCCGAGTTCCTGTGTCAGATTTCCCTAGCAGGACACGATCATCGATCATGTTCTCTTAGGGTTCGGCGATCAATTTCGTGTTGATCGCCGCCCGTGTGCACCTAGCGTTTTTTCGGAAGGAGCAGGTGCGCTCCTTCCAACCACCCTTTCGGTTTCCGTTGTTCGCATCCTGTCTGGGACGCGGTAACGGTGGGCTGTGGTGCCCGTGTTGCTCGCCTCGCGCTAGCCGTTGGTTCCGGTTCCTTCGCCCTCGTCCGCCTCGTCCTCATCGGACTCGGCGGGTTCGGGGGCGGCGGTTCCGGCGGCGATCGCGGCGGCCTCGGCGCGGCGGGCTTCCTCGAGGTCGGCCTTGAACTGCGCGTAGCCTTCCTCGCCGGCGATGAGCTCGAGGATCTGCAGCGAGGTGCGGATGTGGAGGCCGTGCTTGCCGATGATCGCGCGCGCGACGGTCTTCTCGGTCTCCTGCGTCGGTGCGTTGAACACCGGCGCGAGGGTCTCGATCAGCACGTCACGCTCGCCACGACCGAGCTTCACCGGGCGACCCTCGGGGGTCTTCTTGTCGAGCGCCACGCCTTCCTTGGCCGCCTTCATCTCCGGGATCCAGCTCTGGAAGTACCACTCGCGGCTGCCGGCTTCGAGCTCGACCTTGGCCATGGCCCACCCGATCTGCACGATCGCGAAGGCGGACTGGCGGGACGAGATCGCGAAGTCGAACAGCTTCTGTCCGTGGTCCTTGAGCGGCTCGTAGAGACCGACGATGAGTTGGACCGCGAGGTCCGCTTCGTCGCGGGACACCACGGGCGTGGTCTGGCGCGGAGCCTGGCGGGGGGCGACGGCACTGTTGCGGGTCGGGAGCGTGAGAGACATTGGGACTCCTGTTCTTGCGGTTGCGGCCGTGTGGCCAGGGAACTGAATCGCTCGACGGTCAGAAATGATCCCGTCAGCCTACTGGAGGCCAGCCGTCGCCCTTGCGGGCTATGGCTGGTAAATAGTGGTGCATTGACCGATCCGAGGATCTGGTGTGCACCGTGGAGATCGGGTGTGTGGGGTGAGTGAGCCAAGGCCCAGTCAATCCACTTGATCTCCTCCGCTCATCGCGGCCGAAGCGTTGATGAGACGGTTTTACTCTCTCCTCCATGAGGCTGATGGCATCAGAACAAAAACCGGTTGTTGAATACATCGTCCAGAGAGAGATGCGTACAACAACCGGCCTTTGTGAAGGTTACGATTGATGGCCATTTACTTGGCCTGAGTACTCTCTCCCCAGAAAGTGTTTCGTTGTAAGCTTTGTGTGATCTTGTATGGACGCAGTCTATCATATTTTGTCAACTTTGTCAAGACTTGTTGGGAGCCAGGCTCCCAACTCTAAGCTAAAATTAGCTTAAAATAGCAATACACTCAGTGTTTACAATACTGGACATCACAGGGCAATTTCAGCCTCGTGTTATACTAGTGCCTGTATGGGACTTTTTTCTTCCCTCATCGGACACACAAAAGCAAAAGACGTTCTTTCAAGGATGATCGAACACAAAACCCTTCCACATGCCCTGCTTTTTGTCGGGCCAGATCACGTGGGAAAGACTCTGCTTGCCAAAACGCTGAGTCGTCAGGTTCTGGGGGTGCAGAATCTTGAGACTCAGCCTGACTATCTCGAGCTCAAACGTTTGGATGATGAAAAAACAGGCAAGCGCAAGTCCAATATCTCTGTGCGTCAGGTTCGAGAATTGGTGGGAAGGCTATCCATGACCTCGTTTACTGGAGGAGCCAAAGTGATTTTTGTAGAAGAGGCACATAGGCTCTCCATGGGCGGGGCGAACGCGCTTTTGAAAACATTGGAAGAACCAAAAGGCCAAACGCTTTTTGTCTTGCGAGCTCCGAGCGTTGAAGACGTTCCTGCGACTATTGCATCTCGTTGTCAGGTCATGCATTTCACGGTGGTCTCTGCATCTGCAATTGTTGATGGGCTTGTGCGAGCTGGATTCAGTCAAGCCGATGCACAAGAGGCGGCGCTTCACAGCGAAGGTCGGCCAGGACTCGCGCTGCGCTATCTCAAAGACAGTGAGTATCGAGCGCAGCGTGAAACCGATCGAGTGCAAGCAGAGACGTTTTTGGCAGCGAGTTTGCCAGAGCGTTTGCGCCTGGTGACAGAGCTCATTCCAAAAGCAGAAGTGAACAGTGCGAGTCGTTTGCAAAAAGTGATCACCGAATTGCAGATGGTCGCTCGTCGAGATCTTCTTGCCACCTCATCTACCTCCTCCACCTTATCCACCTTTCTCGAGCGTCTCTCAGAAGTCCGCCAAGCCGCACGTCACAACATCAACCCTCATTTAGCTCTTGAGCACATTGCTCTTGCCACATAATATGAAACGTTTTTCACTCATTGCTCTTTCCCTCATCTTGATCGGCGCTGGCTGCTCAAGTTCCTCATCTTCTGGTTCAGACGGCGGAATTTTTTCCTCCGCAAACGCTGGTCAGGACTGGACACAGACCGTGATCGTTCCCACCGCCTCAGGCATCGGCACACTCGCGACCACGGATGTGCTCAACATGGAAATGGATCCAGAGGACGATACGTTCATGTACATCGGCACGCGCCAAAACGGGGTGCTCTACTCGCAAG
Organism: Candidatus Uhrbacteria bacterium; assembly: GCA_023246355.1. Classification (GTDB taxonomy): domain Bacteria; phylum Patescibacteriota; class Patescibacteriia; order UBA9934; family GWF2-40-263; genus JACRJW01. Next base: position 33,107 of record JAHFIQ010000004.1, read on the forward strand.
ACTCGGGTATCTCGTGGATGCAACCTGAGAGTGATGCTCTTTCCGACGGACTGATTTATCACATCGAGGTGGACCCCACAGATGTCTGTACCGTGTATGTTGCCAAGGGTTCTCGTTTGTATAGCACACGAGATTGTATGCGCTCGTTTGATTCAGAAACGTACGTGGATAACAGAAGTGGCGTGTCAGTTGTGCAAGTGGCTGTGGACTGGTTCAGCGCAAGTACGATTTGGATTGGTCTCTCAAACGGAGATGTACTCAAGAGCACAGACTCAGGTGACACGTGGCAGACGGTTCTCAAAACAGGAGAGGAAATTTCCAACATCCTGATTCACACAACCGACTCAAGAAACGTTCTCGTTTCGACCTTTGGAAAAGGCTTGTACAAAACAGAGGACGCGGGTGCTGATTGGGATGAAGTTGATGGCGGACTTTCTGATCTGAAAAAATCTGAAACCGTGTACAGCCTGATTCAAAGCGATGATTCATCTGTGGTAATCGCAGCCAATGGGTATGGACTTGTGCGCTCAACAGATTTTGGTTCGACATGGGAGGCGATTGAGCTGGTGACCTCCGCCGGTCAGGTAACGATCCGTGCTGTGGGCATGGACGTCACGGATCCTGACACGCTTTACTATGCTGCCAACGCCACGTTCTATCATTCAGACGATGCAGGCTCCACCTGGGACACAGAAAAACTTCCGTCCTCTCGCGTGCCACGAGCCATGCTGGTTGACCCTGATGAGCCGGCGGTGTTATATATCGGAGTCGCGAGTGCGACGGATTAGTGTATGCATGCACTTCTGATTCAAAAAAAACCATCGTTTGATAGCGCGCTTGAGCATCTCCAAAAAGAGTTGGGACAGTTGCGCACCGGACGTGCCACGCCAGCACTTGTGGAAAATATTTCGGTTTCTGCCTACGACGCATTCATGGAGATCAAGGGCTTGGCTTCCATTTCCACAGCCGATGCCAAAACGATTGTGATTGATCCGTGGGACAAGAGCCTGCTCAAGAATATCGAAAAGGGCATTCGCGATGCCGGCGTTGGGCTTTCACCGGTCGTGGATAGTGATGTGATTCGCATCATGATGCCGCAAATGACCGAGGACAACCGCAAGGCCATGGTCAAAAAGATGAAAGAGTTTTTAGAAGAGACACGCGTGTCGCTGCGCCAGGTTCGTGAAGAAATTCGTGGAGAAGTCGTTGCCATGGAAAAAGACAAGGCGATCAGTGAAGATGAAAAGTTCAAGCTGTTTGATGAGGTTGATAAGCTCACCAAAGAATACGTGGATCGTGTGGAAGAAACGGGTGACAATAAAGAAAAAGAAATAATGACCGTTTAAGTAGCAAACTGTTTAAGTAGCAAGTAGTTAGTAGCAAGTAGCATGTATATCTGCTCCGAAAATACTTGCTACATGCTACTTGATACTTGCTACTTCGCTTATGAACACAAACGTCACCATGGAAAAACTCGTTGCCCTCGCGAAGTCGCGGGGGTTCGTGTTTCCGGGCTCGGATATTTATGGAGGATTGGCTAACTCTTGGGATTACGGACCTCTTGGGGTGGAGTTGAAAAAGAACATTGTCGATGCCTGGTGGAAGCGCTTTGTTAGTTCGCGGCGCGATATGGTTGGCATCGACGCGGCGTTGGTGATGAATCCGAAAGTTTGGGAGGCGTCGGGGCATGTCGCTACGTTCACCGATCCGCTCGTGGAATGCAAAACCTGTCATGAACGCTATCGTGCTGATCAAATTGATTTGAATGCGGCTTGCCAGAAATGCGGCAACAAAGGCACGTTCACCGATCCAGCGGCGTTTAACATGATGTTGAAAACGTGGCTTGGTCCGAAGGAGGATGCAAGCGCGGTCGCTTATTTCCGTCCCGAAACGGCTCAAGCGATGTTTGTGGATTTCCCCCAAGTTCTTCAAAGCTCGCGCAAACGCGTTCCGTTTGGTATTGCTCAAGTCGGCAAAGCCTTTCGCAACGAGATCACGCCAGGAAATTTTATTTTCCGTACACGCGAGTTCAACCTAATGGAATTTGAGTATTTTATTCACCCATCGGAGTGGGAAAAGTGGTTCGAATACTGGCTAGAAGAGATGAAGGCTTGGCTGAGATTTCTCGGGGTCAAGGATGATGAATTGGTTTTCCACGAAATTGAAGACGGTGAACGCGCGCACTACTCCAAGCGCACCGTCGATATTGAATATTATTATCCGTTTGGTCTGAAGGAATTGTATGGTTTGGCTTACCGCACCGATTTTGATTTAAAACTGCACATGGAATCCTCAGGGAAGGATTTGCGCTATACCGACCCTCAGACGAACGAGAAGTATCTCCCGCACGTCATTGAGCCGGCTTTCGGTGTGGATCGATCGGTTCTTGTGACGCTGCTTTCAGCCTACCACGAAGAAGAAGCCCCGACGTCAGAGGAAGGGGAAACAGATAAACGTGTGGTGCTGAAACTTCCCAAAGCGCTTGCGCCGTTTAAGATCGCGGTGTTGCCGCTTTCCAAAAAAGACGAACTCGCTGTGGTCGCAGGACCTCTCGCAGATCGTTTGCGCCAGAGGTGGGCGACCGATTACGACGAAACCCAATCCATTGGCAAACGTTATCGACGTCAAGACGAAATCGGCACGCCGTACTGCGTCACGGTAGATTTCGACACGCTCACAGATCAGGCCGTCACCGTCCGCGATCGAGACACGATGAAACAGGATCGAGTGAAGATAGATGATTTGGAAGTTTATTTTTCAGAGCGCCTCGCAGGCTAAAGCCTGCGGCTACCTCATCCACCTGATCCACCTCGTCCACCTTACCACCTATGAAAACCCCCCTTGCTCTTTCAAACGGCCTGCGTGTGCATCTGCTTCCATATTCTGGCACACAGGCGGTGACCATGTTGGTGCTCATCAAAGTTGGTTCGCGTTATGAATATTCAGCGATCAATGGCGCGTCGCATTTTATTGAGCATCTCATGTTCAAAGGCACCAAGCGTCGTCCAACCACGCTGGATATTAGTCGTGATCTCGATGCGGTGGGCGCCGAGTACAACGCGTTCACCGGAAAGGAATACACCGGTTACTACGTGACCATCGAAGCCTCGAAGCTGCCCTTGGCAGTCGACCTGTTGCATGACATGATTTTTCACTCGAAGTACGATCCCAAAGAAATGAATCGTGAACGGCGTGTCATCATCGAGGAGATCAAAATGTACAACGAGAACCCCGTCATGCACGTGGAAGAGTTGCTGGAGCAGACGATGTTTGATGGCTCACCCCTTGGATGGGATATTGCTGGCGATGCAAAACGGATGTTGTCGATGACGCGCAAGGACGTGATTGCGTACCGTGATCAGCATTACGTGCCATCGCGGATGGTGATTGCTCTGGCCGGTTGCGTGGACAAGAAAGCTCTAGCGCTTGTGAAAAAAACATTTGGATCTGTGAAAGGGAGACACACACCCGTTGCGTTTCAGGCTTTTCACGGAGCAAAGAATCACTCTTTGCGCTGTCGAATCGAACAGAAAAAGTTGGAACAGATTCAGCTCGCGCTAGGCTTTCCGTCCTATGGTGTTGCCGACAAGCGCAATGCAGCTGTTTCACTTTTAGCGACGATTCTTGGCGGCACGATGTCGTCTCGATTGTTTATCTCGGTACGTGAACGCAAAGGCTTGTGCTATCACGTTCGTGCGGAGAACGGAACGTATGATGATGTAGGAGCGTTCATGATTCGCTCAGGCCTGGATGCGTCGCGTCTCAAAGACGCGGTGAAGACGATTTTGGCTGAAGTGGCTAAAATAAAAAAGACAGGAGTGACCGCGCGTGAACTCAAAGACGCAAAAGAAAATTATCGTGGCCGCATTTTGCTCAAGCTCGAAGAATCATCCGCTCGTGCCGATTGGTATGCGAGACAGGAGTTGCTCTTGGGTCGTGCCCTGACACCAGAAGAACGCATGAGGGAGATTGACGCGGTGACTCTGCGCGAGGTACAACACGTCGCGCAGGAAATTTTGGACACCACAAAGATGTCTGTGGCGGCGATCGGGCCGTTTGCCGATGAACAAGCGTTTTTGAAAGCGGCTGGGTTATCATGATACTGAGCTTGTCGAAGTATGAAAACCATTATTGCCAACTGGAAAATGAACGTGGGAGTGAGAGAATCAGTCGCCCTTGCGCGCGGCACGCTGTTGACGTTGCGTGGTCGCAAACATATTCCCGAGTTGGTGATTCTTCCACCGTTTGTCGCGCTCTCGGAAGTGCGCAAAGTTGTGGCGCGATCCGGGGCAATTTTGGGAGCACAGAATGTCTTTTGGGAAGACGCCGGTGCCTACACCGGAGAAATTTCTGCGCGCATGCTTCAAGAAGTGGGTGTGACCCATGTTTTGATAGGTCACTCAGAACGCCGACAGGTGCTTCACGAGACCGATGAAATGATCAACAAAAAAATCCTCCACGTCTTTGAACTGGGCTTGAAGCCGATTCTGTGCGTGGGTGAAACAGCACAGGTACATCAGGCGGGGAAGTCAAAAGACGTGGTCGCTCAGCAACTCAAAGCCGCGTTCTCATCTGCTCATCTTCGCCCATCTGATCGATTGTCTATTGCCTACGAACCCGTGTGGGCGATCGGGACAGGACAATCGGCAACCGTATCGGAAATCGTGGAGATGCATGTGTTCATCCGTTCTCTGACGCAAGAGATACTCGGTGAACGCGTACTCAGTCAGATTCGTGTGCTCTACGGAGGATCCGTGGACGGCGAGAATGCGTACCGGTTTCTTCGTGAAAAGGAAGTTGATGGCGTGCTCGTGGGAGGCGCAAGTGTCAAGATCAATCAGTTCAAAGACATTGTTCAGGCGGCCTGTGAAGTCTTAGAAGCACAAAGCGTATGAACGGGTTTCTTCTTCTGCTCATTGTTGGTTCTCTTGGCGTGATAGCCGCTGTCCTCTTTCGAAAGCTTCCACAGCTTCGTGTGATTGATGTTGCGTCGATTCCCAAGGAGCGCGAGCGGCAGGTAAAAGAGCAAATCATTCTTTCCAAACTTCAGCGCACCGGCTCTGCCAAGCTGCAGCATGTGGCTCGATGGATGTCGGACGCTGTAAAAATGTTGTCACGCCACGGACGACGTGCGGTTCAGCGACTCTATCGACTGGAGCAGTACTATCAACGCTTGAGACGGACCGCCTCTGAGGGGACAAACAGTTATAGTGAGGATCGCATCAAGCAACGACTTGAAGAAGCGCAGAAATTGATCGATCAAGATGAATTTATTCCAGCGGAGAAGATTTTTATCGACGTCATCAGCCACAACCCAAAGAGTGTTGACGCATATGAAGCGCTTGGGAACATGTACATTGAGAGTGGTCAGGTGGAACAAGCTCGTGAGACCCTGCAGTTTACGCTTCGACTTTCTCCTGATGATGCGTCTGTCCATGTGTCGCTTGCGGAACTTGAAATGAAACAAGAACATCCGAAACAAGCGCTGACCTATTTGCGCAAGGCGGTTGAAAAGCGACCGAAGAATCCTCGGTACTTGGATTTTTATATTCATGCCGCGCTTTCGACCGGCTCTCTCAAAGATGCACGAAAAGGCATTTTGGCTCTCAAAGACGTGAACCCGGAGAATCAAAAGATCGAAGAGTTTGAACGGCTGTTTCAGGAAAAGAAAGATGCGTATATTCGCAAAACCTCCCGTGAGGCTGAGAAACCCACAGACATGCCTTCACAAGAGGGATGAGCTTTGTTACCATCATCGCGCTTCGCCGTTGTAGCTCAGTTGGTAGAGCACATCCATGGTAAGGATGAGGTCACCGGTTCAATCCCGGTCAACGGCTCCAGGTTTCGGGCAGGTACCGAAGTGGTCAAACGGGGGAGACTGTAAATCTCCTGGCTTACGCCTTCGAAGGTTCGAACCCTTCCCTGCCCACCAAAAAACAATCAAGCATGCTTGATTGTTTTTTGTTACAGCAAGAGACAGTCCACGGTCCAGGAACTCATGCCAGGTCCGTCAAAGGCCTCATCGAGTGCAAGACCGATGGGATGATAGATCGGATTTGTTTGGGAGAGATCAATGAAAAAAAGTCGAGAGAAACTCACGGTTCCCTTTGTGTCCGTGTTGCACGAGGTGCTCACAAGCAGGTGTTCATCATCACCACAGAAGGTCGGATAGTTGAAGCTGGCGCCCTCACAGGAGGAAAAGACGGGGTCGTACTTTGTGAGCGCTTCTGGTTTGAGATCTGCAAGAAACAGCGAGCTCTCGCCCAGTGATCCGTTTATCCACGAGCGAGCAAACAAGCCCCCACCTTTGGAGTTGTCACACACCGTGAGGGTCCCTGATGGAGAAAAGGCACAATGACCGCTTTTATTTTCCCAGGTGGCTGTGTCTCCCGTCTGTGTATCCAAGATCACTCCATGTGCGCCGTCATCCAAAATTTCATGAAGAATAATCGTGTGCCCGTCTGGTGCGTAATCAGGATCGCCCTGTTCGTTTTCTTCGGTGAGTGCCGAAGATTCAGAGATCGAGAGGCCGTTCAGTGTCAGAGCAGCGGACATGAGTCTGTCTGTATCACTTGTGACATACAGAAGCGTTGTTCCCTCAGGGCTCACCTCTGGCCAGGTGGCGAGAGAGAGCAGTGTGTCTGTGACGCCTGTTGTGAGATCGACGTAGTTGATGAGCTTCTGTGTGATCGTCTCAAACACACTCGCGTAGACCACCATGCCATTTGGATTCCAAACAGGATAGGACTCGCTGATCTCGGGTGTCTCTGTCACTTGCTTCACGTCGTCTACAGAACCTGCGTCCAGATCAAGATTCGCGGTAAAGAGATCACAAGCGTCTGTGCTACTGTGATCAGCGCAACCTTCATCTGTGGCAAAGTCAGAAGCGAAAACGAGTCGGGCCTGTGTTGAGGAAGGTGGAGAGGTGGACAAGGTGGACGAGGGAGATGAGGTGGATATCACAACAAGGATGATCATGATCACACACAGGAACAGACATACTCCAAAAGTTTTCTTCATAGATTTCTATTCTACCGCATCTCTTGACAAATCACTCCCACATGACATACTTTCCCTCTGCTCACCCACGGAGACAGCATGACTCACTACGAGTTGCTCGCTGTCCCCATGGACGCGAGCACTGACGATATTCGACGCGGCTTTCGAGAGAAGGCTCAGGTTCTTCACCCGGATCGGTTTGCCAAGCTCGGCGAGTCGAAGGAGCAACAGACTGAACGGGCTCGCGTGTTTCAGCAACTGCGCGATGCCTACGAAACGCTCATAGATGAACGTAAGCGTCGGGCCTATGACCGCCTGATTCAGGTTCCACAGGGTCTTGCTGATCTTGTGCGGCTTCCTGAAGGTCGGCGCGCCATGGCACGACTGCTTCCTCGAGCGACCAAGCAGGCTCGGGAAGGGGAAGATCGTCTCGTCCTCATCGAGGCTCCGCTATCTTTGCTCAGAACAGGAGGAGTGCTTGAGCTCACAGTGATTTCTTTACCCGGCTACGATCCACTGTTTGTGCCGCCGAACGCTCTTGACATGCCCTGGGCACATCTGAGCGAGCTGGGAAATCCGGGCGAAAACGAAGGAAATCCTGGAAACCTCTACCTCTTGCTGATTCCAAGCGCTTCTTGACCCTTTCGGGGGTCATTTTCTTTTGCCCGCTTTTCTTGACATTCTCAGTCGTTTTGATAGTCTGAGTCCTCCTCTTCCAGGAGTAGGAAACATGGCCCTGTTTTCACGCAGTGGCGCTCGAAGCGCCCTGTCTACATTCGTTCGTCAAAATGATGAAGGCGGCAGCACGGACAGCCGTGCGACTCAGTCCGCTCGATTGCTTCAAGCAGGCTTCGCCCCGATCCTGTGGGACGATGAGCTTGGCGGATTCGTGAGCGACCCGGCGATCTTCGCCGCGGCCGTGAGTCACATCGCTACTGCCTCCATGGCTCCCGCAAAGCTCGAGGAACTCAAAGCAGTGAAGACCATCCAGGCGATGCGAGCACTCGCAAAGGACGTGGACGCCAGCATCGTGACGCCCGAGGATGGGGCACTCTCTGCCTTCCTGCGCGGCGTTGCGGCTCTGGGAACCGACGGCCGTGTGTGGCTCTTGCTCGTCGCGGCTCATCTTGGCAGCTTGAAAGCAACTGCGCAGCTGCGCCCTCTCATCTACCCCAACCTCAAGTAGGATGCCATGCCCATCGATCCCAGTGACCTGAACGCACTTGCCGATGACAGGTTTCGACAAGGAGAAGGAGGCACAGCGCTCGCAAGGCGCGTGCAAGAAGACCCGGTCTCTGCTCTGCAGTTGATCGGCTCAACCTCGCTCGCCAGGGGGCAGAGCGCCAAAGCCTTGGACAACATCATCGGCGCGATCGGCGACGATGCGAAGGCCAAGGACTTGGTCGCGGAGCACGTGACCGCGGAAGTCCAAGCGGAAATCCTGGTGGCATGGGGGGACCGAGTGAGCTCGCTCGCTCAGATCGCCGACCCGGAAACGCTCATCCAGGCCATCTTCCGGATGAGCCATGAGGAAGGACATCTGGATCTGGCCGTGGCCTGCGCAACGGTTCGGGGGCTCGCGATGCAGATTCACGATCGTTCTGACTGGGACGAAGTGCTGGATCTGGAACTTTCCAGTGACTTCACCCTGCGGGATCTGCTCGTGATCGCGGTAGCTGCCGAGGTCGATCCTGTGGACTTGGATCCCAAGGACGCCGGTGATGATGACGAGGATGACGAGACGTCCAGTCAAGGAGCTCGACCGGCGGACGCCTGGGTGAATGTGGGACTCAATCCCGATGAGGCCGAAGAGCGACTGGAGGAGTTGGAACAGATGTCGCCAGACATCTGGCGCGAAGTGACGGATACGGCTCTGTTCTCTGCTCGTCTGGCTCTTTCCAAGAAGCGTGAAGAGCTCGGTCTGCCTGCGGATGCGACCCGCGGTTCGGCTCACGACGTGTAGCTCGCGATCGGCTTACCCACGCAGGGAGCCGATTTTCTTTCCCGTGACGGTCACGGGAGTTTTCTTCGCCGGTCATGATTCTCATGAACGTCGATTGAACCTTTCACTTGGGGATGCCATGGAGACCGCACTTGTTCCTGTGCGGCGTTCCATCGCCCCACAGGTTTCTATCTCGCCCTTTGGAGCCATGATTGCCGATCTGGAAGCGCGTGCTTCACAGACCGGCCACACTCACTTTGGCCGTGTCACGTGGTCGGCCCTTCCGGTGCGCCACCTGCTTGCTGATGCTGCCGCGCTCATCATCGATGCGGTGGGGAAGCGCAGTGAGATGCGTTTGGGAACTCAGACAGACGCAGAACATATCGCCGAAGCCACAGATGCTCGGCTGAACGTGGGAGTGCTTCTGCTGTATGGAACACCTCAATCCGCGGCTGACGCCTTTGAGCTTCAAGTCTTTGGAGCCTTTAACCGTGCGATCAAAGTCGGATACCGTCCTGGGATGATTCTGACCGACGACGCGTGGCGGGCCCTGATGCGTGGTGCCTCAGGAATGGCTGTTCAGGAATTGAAGTCGCAGACGCCCTCGGGGGAGCAAGGAGATCTTGCGACCTTCTGGTGTCGTCCGGCGTATCTGTTTCTGGCGGCCTGTGTGAAGCGCGGAAGGGAACACACAGAAACCATGCGTGCTCGTGCAACGCAGCTCAACCATGAGAACGCTGTTCGCGTTTCTGAAGTTCATGTCCTGAGTGGTCTGTCTGGCCGTACCATCCGTTGGTTGGAAGGAGATAGCTCGCTCAAAGACCAGCTTGGGAAGGCCCTGCAGCTTTCCGCCAAGCTCGATGCCTACGAGGCCCTGCTTGCCGTGGGCATTGCCACGCTCAAAGCAGAACAGCCTCTGCGTGGTCACGAGATGTGCGTAGAAGAAAATGGGATCTTTCTTCCCTGGCTCAACACCGCGGTTCTCAAGGTCGCCTTGGGGGATGTGAACATCACTCCAGGAGCACTCTCTCCCGAGCAAGCGGTTGAGGCACAGCAACGGTTGCGTGAACTCGACACCTCGGTGGTCACCGAGCAAGTGGTGTCCGTGGTTCGTTCAAGAGCCCGTCGCGTCGCACCTGCCTTGCTGGTCCGAGGCCTTGTCCAAGTTCGCGAACATCTCACCGGGCAGGTGGCGAGGCTTGTGAAGAGTCAGCATGCTCCCATGCTGGGTGATCATTTCATTGACCCCTACTTGGGAAACATCGCAAAGGTCGTGCTCACGCATGAATCCGCCATGGAGTACCTCGATCCCTTCAGCAATGATGATGTCCGCGAGCCATTGCCCGATGAGCTCATGGCCGCGATCGAAGCCGCGCTTGAGTGGAAACGGTTTGACCCAGAAGAGTTGCAGATGCTGATTGAGGGAGGCTCGCTTCCCCATGAGGTCATCGTCAGACACCTGGGCGATCTGACCGCATCCGCCAAAAAGAAAGCTGTTGACACGCTGGTGGAATATCATCCAGAGCTCGTCAACGTGTTGCTCTCTACAGGGCATCTCGTGTGGGGGCGGGGTTTGGCTGAACGCTGTCTGCCGCATCTGTCTCCGGAATACCTGGCTCGTGCGCTCTGCGAGTCGCTTCTTCAGGAAACCGCGTTTGAAGACACTCTGTCCAAATACGTCGGGATCATGCTCTTGCTGCCAGAGGCAAGGCTTCGAGAGATTTGGGCAGACCCCAGGTATCACGAAGCGCTCGTTGACTTCATGGACGCATTCCTCTTTGACAGTGGTGCCACGGACATTTCAGATGTACAGGAGAAGGCTCTTGCTGAGCGTGTTCTTACGTCCTTTCGGACCTACGGGCTTGAGGCCTACGTCAAGTTCCGCTCGGCGATCTACGGTGAGGAACCGCTCGTGCCCAAGTCAGAGCGGATGATGCCTCGATGGGAACAGACCGCGTCGAGCAAACGCACGAGTTGGACCCTGGTCGTGCGCATGCGGCGGGTCTTTTCCAAGCACCTCGCTGCGATGATCGGTGAACTGTCAGAGGAAGAGTGTTTTCGACGCTTGGTCCATGACCGCCCAGATCGTGATCAACGTGTGCACGTGTTCCTTGCCAATCGGTCACGCTTCTACGGACCGTAACAGTCACAACGACCTGGCCAGCAAATGGCCGGGTTTTATTATTGGACAGCTGTTTGCCAATCGCTTATACTCATCGAGAATTGAGGCCGGTGTAGCTCAGGGGTAGAGCAACACTTTTGTAAAGTGAAGGTCGTGGGTTCGAATCCCTCCACCGGCTCCATTGACTTATTTCAACGCCACCAGTAGGATCCTCCCATCTATGTCACAAGATAATCTCGTCAACCTCGAATGTACGCAGTGCAAACGCGTTGGATACCAGAGCAAGAAGAACAAAAAAAAGCTCAAGGATCGTCTTGAGATGAAGAAGTTTTGTAAGTGGTGCAAAGGACACGTCCTCCATAAGGAGACAAAATAAGACTGTTGAAATTCCTTCATCTGCTGCGTTGCGGGACCCGGCCATCGCTTCGCTGTAGGATTACCTACAGCTCCAGCGACTGGCCACCCGCGCCTTGCAGCTGAAGTTTTTCAACAGTCTTAAATGAAAATCCCCACCTGTTGGTGAGGAGTGGAGATCGACCGCGTGTCGATCTTTTCGTTTGGCTACTCGCTCTGGAGCGCCTTTTCGATCTCGGTCCAGTTGTGCGGATCCTGACCTTCGCCGCCCGAGACCCAGCTTGCGCGCACGCGACCATCCTGGATCAGGATCAGTGCGTTCTTGGTGCGGCTGCTGAGGTTCGGAGGGTTGATCCTCAGAAGTCGCGACAGCGTGGCGCTGGGGGAGAACACGGTGCAGCGGGTGGGCTCACGTGTCAGGCCATGCAGGCCCGTGAGGATTCCGCAGCTGTAGAGGACACTGCCGATGAAGTCGGTCGCGCCACCACCGACCATGACGACCGGTACGCCGAGCCGCTCGCCGTGGCGAAGTACTTGTCCGATTGCGCCGTAATCAGCGAGATCTTCCACACACACGAGAAGGTAGGTGCCGTCGCCGGGAAGGAGTTCGCCCACATGGAGCGTTCCGCCGTTGACTGGGGTCACACCACCCACGGGCTTTCGATGGATCTGGAAGGTGGCGTCTTCTGGCCACTCGATGAGGCTGGTGCTGTGGCCCTTGGACGGGCCGGAGGGAGCAAGGGCGGGAGGAGGAAGAGCGGGCGAGAGAGACATGGGTGCGTTCAACTCCGGGGGATGGTGGATGTGCATCCGCAAACAGGAGTGTTTCGGAAACACGAGCGCGATTCTACCCTGGCACTCTGAGCAAGTCAATGCATGCCTGTGGATGGCGGGGATTCGCTCTGTGGTAGAATTTCACCACTATGGTTTCACAAGATCTCGTCATCATCGGTGGAGGCTTTGCTGGAGTGTATACCGCCCGTGGGCTGCTCAAGCGCGGCATTCCTGTGACCCTGGTGAGCGATGATAATCACTTCACGTTCACGCCTCTGCTGCACGAGGTTGCCACCGGTTCGCTGCTTCCCAATGACATTATTTTTGAATACGAACGTTTTTTTCATTCCAAGGCATTTCGGTTTATTCGAGGCCGCGTGGAAGATCTTGATCCTGAGAAAAAAACGATTCGCCTTACAGGCGGGCATAGCCTTGAGTATTCGTATCTGGTGATCGCCACCGGTTCTGTGACCAATCTCACCCAGGTGGCAGGATCACAACATGCCTTTGTGCTCAAAGACGTGCATGATGCCGTGAAATTGAAGTCCGCGATTCTCGCTCGTGCACAAGATTACAATCGTCACGTCGCCATTTCGGTGGTGGGAGGCGGGCCGACAGGACTCGAACTCGTGTTTGATTTGGATTTGATGTTGCGCGCTTTACGTCGCAAGAATCCAGATTCTCACTACACGCTGCGCGTCGTTCATGGCTCTGACACGTTTTGTTCCATGAGTGTTCCACCGGTTCAAAAGTATATTCGCCGGGCGCTTGAGAGAGCAGGAATCGAGATTATCTGCAACGCGATGGCGCAGGAGATCACACAGGACGAAATCAAGACGACTCAAGGAACATTTCATTCAGATGTGACGATTCTCTGTGCAGGTGTCTTACCCAACACCTCAATGCTTGGCACGCTCAAAAAAGACGAGAAAGGTCATATTCCCGTGAACGCGTTTTTGCAGACCCTGGAGCATCCTTCGATCTTTGCGTTGGGCGACATCATTGCGGTGAATGGCACACCGGTTCCCAAACTTGCACAGACCGCTGTGAGAGAGGCAGATGTGGTTGCAGCCAATATCCAGAGTCTCATCAACAGTGAGCCACCTCGCGTTTCATACAAAGCGCAAGTCATTGGCATGCTGTTCTCCCTTGGATTTGGCGACGGTGTGGGAGTGATCGGACGGGTTGTGGTCAAAGGTATTCCCGCCTGGTATCTTTGGCGCACGGTGTATCTCTTTAAAACTCCTGGCCTGTTTAACAAACTGCGCGTTGCCTTTACGTGGACGCTTGGCTTGTTTCAGGGCAGAAACTTAACAGAACTCTAATTCTCACTTCTATGTTCAAGTCCTTGTTTCCCGCACTGCTGTTTCCCCTTCTTCTGATCGGTGCTGGCTGTTCCAAAACGTCTCTTTCCACGAACGCCGATTCACAACTTACCATCACCCCTGTCTCGATCGAAGAATCGGCTCCGGTTGATGCGACGGTTTTGGTTGATGGGACCTACACACTTGATACAGCATCGAGTTCCATTGTTTGGAACGCGGAAAAACGTGTGGGTGCGCATCACACCGGAACCGTTGAGGCAGAACAAGGCGCGGTGGTGATTGAAAACGGTGAGGTGACCGGCGGTTCGATGGAGGTGAATATGCGCTCCATCGCGGATACGGATTTGACCAGTGAAGAGGATAATAAAAAACTCGTTGGCCACTTGAAGTCAGAAGACTTTTTCAATGTCGCTGTCTATCCAACCGCCACGTTTGCTCTTACGAGCGTGACCACGGTGGAAGGTGAGGAGACACCGCAGGCGACGGGCATCATGACGATCAAAGGGATTGAAAACGAAGTGACGTTTCCAGCGATGTTTGTGATGACCGATGCAGGTGTTCGTCTCACGGGAGTCGTCACCTTGGATCGAACACTGTGGGACATCCGTTACGGCTCTGAAACGTTTTTTGAAAATCTCGGCGATAATTTGATTGAGGACCAGTTCGCTCTGACATTGGATGTGGTGTTTGCGAGTGCGGAGTAAGTCAAACAAAAATCGCCCAGCTCGCAGGGCGGTTTTTTTGTTGTTCAAGTATGACCTCGTCATCGTGTTTGAGATCCATTTCCGGTAACGAATAAGATCGACAACACCGTAAACAACGTGATGTGAGCGTAGACTTGTTCGCCGAAGAAGAAAAAAGAAAGGGAGAGAACAATGAAGGCGATCAGGGAGACCAGACGAGTTTTGATGCCCAGCACGAGCAGGATTCCGATCGCGAGTTCCACCATGCCCACCCATAGCACCCAGGCTTCGGGAGTGATGGGAATAAAACGTGTCAGTGAAAATTGTTCAACGACCAGGGCGCTGGCATGTGGATTCAGAAATTTTTCATAGATCGCCAGAAAGATCATGGACACTCCAATCCCCAGGCGCAGGATCAGCGGCACAAAACGACGTAGGTGTTTGAAAGGAGAGAGAAAGGGAAGTTCAAGCAGATGATCAAGTCCTGGCCGTGGGTCGGCAAAGATGAGCAGGGAGAGAGCGAGGGCGAGAAATTCGGTGGATCCGAGTGTGTACGAGTTCATGCCAAGCGCAAAGAAAAAAAGCAGGATCGTTGCAAGAGTCGCTGGTGTCAGAAGAAATCCAACCAGAATCAAGAAGCCGAGAAGAAATTCAATCGTGGCGATGAACGGAAACGTTTCCATTCCAGGACTTAGCAAGGCCTGCGAGCTTCCTGCGCCAATGAGCGTGATGCCCAGAGCCAAGCGGATCATCCACGGGAAAAAGGCTTCATACTGATGACGGCAGTCAACGATATGCGCGTGTTCGTCCTTCACGAGTCGACTCCGTGAAGCGAGGACGTAGATGACGCTGAACACGATGAGAGAAGCACCAAGTAAGATCCACGCCGAGTGATCACTCAAAGCTCGCAGAAGAAACAGGTCGTCCCGTCCTGCCCAGGCGTCGAAAGACTCACCTGACACCACGTAACGGACATGCGCCTCTGCGAGCCTTGGAAGCAAGAGAGGAAGAGCAAAAAGCCATTTCATATAACGCTATCTTATCACGAATCTTGCAAGGGATGAGAAAAAATCGTAGAGTCATGCGCATGAAATCGACTCTCGAGAATCATTTGCGTGACATGCTCACACTCGCGATTGTCCATAAACCATCGGCACGAGCATTGATTGTGTTTGACCATGCGTCAGGGTTAGCACGGCTGCTCACCGATGCCTACCACGCGATTCTCCCTACGGCCACGATGATTGAATTCTCTCCAGAAGCAGCTGGGGAGATTCGTGCAAGCGCCAACGCTTTATCGCCTGGGGATCTGGTGATCCTTGTTCAGTCATCGAGTTTTCGTTTGAACGATTTTCGTTTTCGCTTGGAGTTATTTAATCGGAACCTTGCGGTTATTGAGCATCCCCATCTTGGTCGAATGCCTGAGAGTGAATTTCAAACGTATATCGATTCACTTGCGTATGATGCTGGTTATTATCGAACATTGGGTCCAAAGCTCAAAGAACGGATCGATAAAGCGAAGAAGATTCTTGTGAATGGTCCAGGGGCACAGCTTGAGTACTCCACGACGTTTGAAACAGCCAAACTGAACATTGGCGACTACACAGGCATGAAAAATATTGGCGGACAGTTTCCCATTGGAGAAGTGTTTACCGAACCTGTGAATCTCGATGGTGTGAACGGAACGGTGAAGTTGTTTGCCTACGGTGGGATGGGTTTCAAATTGGCGGTGCCAGAGGAGCCTGTTCTGGTCGTGATTGAAAAAGGGTTGATCGTGGATGCTCCAAACGCGCCGCACTCATTTACCGAGGTCCTTGATCAAATTCGTCAGGACGAACCGCTCTGGGTCCGTGAACTTGGCTTTGGTATGAACCGTGCCCTGACCCGAAGTCGGTTGCTCACGGACATCGGCAGCTACGAACGCATGTGTGGCATTCACCTTTCGCTTGGACAGAAGCACACGGTCTACGCCAAGCCGGGTTTTTCAAAACGCAAAAGCAAATATCATGTGGATGTCTTCGTTGATGTGACGACCGTGCAGATCGAAGGGGAGACGGTGTACCGAGATGGTGCCTACTGCATCTGAAACGAAAAACGATCACCTTGCGATGATCGTCTCTCGTGGCAGGGGCGCAGGGATTCGAACCCTGAATGAGAGTTTTGGAGACTCTAGTGATAGCCATTTCACTACACCCCTATTTGGAAACAGTCCCTGTCTAACTTTGGACGGCTGCATTATAATGGACACGACTAAGTCTTACAAGCTCGTCATGAGCATTCTTTTCTTATGAAACGCTTTATTCCTCTTCTTTTTCCGCTCATTGTTTTAGGCTTCGGATGCGCTTCTGCTGATTCACCTTCCGCGTCATCGACGAGCGAGGTTGAAGCGGATGCGTCCACAACCACTGAAGCCGTAAACGAGGAGACAGCCATTGAGAACGAAGTCGAGCAGCCTGAACTCAATCCTGATCTCCCACCCATCATCGACACACATGCTCATATTTATCCTGTGTCCAAAGAAGCCAACGAAGCCTACGTGGATGATCTTGTGGCTGCGGCCATGGAAAACGGGGTGAGCAAAATTTTGCTTGGTTTGAATGCGCGCCAGGTTCCAGATCGTCCGCCAACGTTTTCTTCCGAGCATGACGAAATGGTTTTGGATGCCTACGAACGCTATCCGGACGTGATCGTTCCGACGCTCAATGGATTTGATCCTGAAGATGAAGCTGCGCCCGAGTATGTTCGTGAGCAGTTGAAAACAGGGAAGTGGAAAATGGTCGGAGAGCTGGATGTACGCAATCCCATCAAGCAGAATTCGATCGCCGCAGATTCCGATGTCCTCATGGACATTTACGACATCGCCGGTGAGTATCATGTTCCTGTGATGCTGCACTTTACCTTTGCTTTTGGAACAGACGCCGAGAGTGGCAAGGCAGAGCTTGAACGCGCACTCTCTGGCAATCCGGACACGATCTTTATCTACGCGCATAGCTGTGCTTCCGAGATTGCGCTTCTCATGAGGTCGCATGACAACCTGTACTGTGAACAAGAATCCGGTTCTCCTGCCCCGGGCATTGATTTTTCGCGAGTCATTCTGGGCACAGACATTCAGGTGACGGAGCGCGCACCAGAAAAAGTGGCGGACCATTATGCAGACGTGATCGATGCATTGCGTGACACCATCTCCACCTGGAGCGATGCAGATCAGCTCGCGGCTCGGATCGAGACGCCCACGGCTTTGTTTGGATTATGACAACACTGGCATTCGTTCTTCTTTCGACCTTTGGCATTGCCGTTCTTTCTCTGGTTGGGATTGTCTTTTTATCCGTGAGCGAACATCGCCTCGCGCCTCTTGTGCTTCTGTTGGTCGCGCTCTCGGCCGGCGCCATGTTGGGTAATGTCGTGTTTCATCTGTTGCCTGAAACCTTTGAAACCGTACAAGCCGGGGAGATCACCTTGTTCTTGGCCATGTTGCTCTTTGTTGGTTCGTTTGTTCTTGCGTTTTTCTTTGAATTATTTTTTTCTGCGTACCATTGCCACAACGTCGCTCACGCTGGTGAAGGAGAGAGTGTCATTGTCTGCAACCATCGCATCAAGCCATTTGCGCAACTCGTTCTCTATAGTGATGCGCTTCACAATTTCATCGATGGGCTGATTATCGCTGCTTCGTTTGCTGTGTCTATTCCCTTGGGACTCACCACAACCCTGGCGGTTGCCCTCCATGAGATTCCTCAAGAGCTGGGAGATTTTGCGGTGTTGCTCCACGGAGGTTACAAAAAAAAACAAGCGCTCCTGTATAATTTCATCTCGGCGCTGACCGTCGTTGTCGGTGGAGTGATTGGATACTTTGTCACGTCTTCCGTGAGCGTTGCGGTTCCTGTGCTTTTGCCCTTTGCGGCTGGTAGCTTTCTTTATATCGCTGCCGCAGACTTGATGCCAGAGTTGAAGCATCAAGAAAAAATGAGCGAGACCGTTCTTCATGCGTCAGTGTTTTTGGTTGGGTTAGTGCTGATGGCGCTTACGGCCTTTCTTGAGTAGCTCAGTTTGCTTTCCTAAAGCAGAGAAACGCGATCGCGCCTCCAATCAGACCTAGCATCAAGTCCGCCATGGTATCCTGCAAAGAGACTTGGGCCTGGGGCCAGCCCATCCAAACTGTGAAGGTGTGATCAAGAACGTATTCGTGAAATTCCCACAGGACAGCGATCAGAGCAACGAAGGAAATGACGAATAAAAAATGGTACCAGCCTGAAACGTGTTTGGTGCGAGCGTGTAAAATTTCACAGTGGTGAACGGCAAGACCGAGCATGCCCATAGCAAAGCCTCCGGCAAAATGCATGGGGCCGTCAATTCCTGGAATCAAAAAATAGCCGTCCGTGAACAGAAGGATGCTGTGGAAGACAAGAACCGTAAGAATCGCATAAGAAGCCTTTGTAAACGTCATAACCGCATTATACATCACTTATGTTTACCCTTCCCGATCTCCCTTTTGCAAAAGACGCTCTGGCTCCTTGGACCAGCGCACAGACGCTTGAGTTCCATCATGGCAAACATCATGCCGGGTACGTGAGTAAGCTCAACGATGCTGTTGTTGGCACAGAATTTTTAGACAAGAGTCTTGAGGAGGTGATCGCATCTGCACGGAGTAAAAATCAGAAAGTGTTTAACCTTGCGGCTCAGCATTTCAATCATAGCTTCTTCTGGAATTGTTTGACGGGAGCCTCACAACAACCCTCTGCACATCTTCTTACCATGCTCGAACGAGATTTTGGATCCATCGATGCGTTCCGTGATCAATTCTCCGCCGTGGCCGCAGCTCACTTTGGCTCTGGTTGGGCCTGGCTTGTGCAGGATCAGGCGGGGAAATTGATCGTGAAAGATTTTCACGATGCTGAAACTCCTGTGGGCACAGAGCTGCGTCCTATTCTGACTCTCGACGTTTGGGAGCATGCCTATTATCTTGATTTTAAAAATGACCGAGCCAGCTTTATCAAAGGTTTTTGGGAGCGTGTGAACTGGGCGTTTGTCGCTGAGCAACTTGTATGATGAAAAAAAATTGGATCATTTGGTTTTCTGTTCTTGTCGGAGTCGTTGTTTTGGGTGGCGTGGCGTTCGTGCTTTTTCATGCACCAAACGAAACATCGAAGACAGAGTCATCCTCTGAGATTTCAGATGTAGGTGAGGATCAGGAACAGGAAGAGTCCACCACACAACAGACAGCAGACGAACGTGCGGTTGAGATTCCAACAGAAAAACCCACGAGCCCGGTGATTTATGCAACCGTGTTTACTCATAATGAAGACGGTTTGGGAATAGAGGACCCAGATTACACACAGGACGAGGACGAGTTTTGGACGGATCGCGAAGCCGTGATTGAATTTGCGCAGATGCTCCAAGATCACCACGTTGGATATGATTTTCAATCGGACTGGAATTTTTTGCTCGCCATCCAAGCCTTTGATGAGGGCACAGACTCCACGGACGGGAAAAATGTCCTGCGCTATCTGTCGGAGGATCTCGATGCACAAGTGGACATCCATTCCCACCAGAACATGGGCTATAACACGGCCGATGTCGGCTATCTGATGACACAGCTTGGCGTGACGCCCTCTGGCATTGTGGGAGGCATGATCGCCTCTCCAGCCGAGGATTCTTTGCTCGAAGATTTTTGGGAACCGATGAAGGCCAACAAATTTGATTACACCTGGAGTGCAGAAGCGGTCTTCGGTGGAGGGACGGGTTTGCATCAAGATGAAGAATCTTTGTGGACGTCCGGCGTGTGGCGACCACAGGACAAGGAGCATTATCTTGTGCATGATGACGATGCGCCGATTCCATCGATTGGGCATTATGAATCGAACTGGGATGGACTGGATAATTTGTTAGCTCACCAAGAGGCCGGCGATCTTGAAGCGGGAAAGATGTACACGATCGCCATCAACGCGCATCAGCGAGATTTCAACGAGGCGTTCAAGAATGAATTCGAGGCACAACTGAAAACATACGATGATGAAACACAAGAAGGAAGAATCGTCTGGGTGACGCTCAATGAAGTGTTAGACATTTGGCATACGACCTACAACGAGGAACCAACCATTTTCAAATTTGATGGCGAGGCATCAAGCACGACAGACGCTCCGACCCTGCAACCTGGTGGAACCGGAACCGGCGGCAGCTGCGGAAACGGTGTCTGTGAAGCCTTGGAGAGAAAGATGAAGTTGTGCCCGGAGGATTGTTCGTAGCTGCCTCGCTTGACGTAATTCGTTCCATCAGGTAAAAAGATCTCTCTCATATTTAACGCCGAAAAGCGCTATGACAACCACACGCACCATTTGTCTGTACATGGCCGCCGATACTGGTTTTCCAGTCTCGGAGATGTCTTTTATTTCGGCGTGGAGTCTCAAGGTTTAAGCAAAAAACTTGAAACGCCCCGCTGAATCCTCAGAGGAGGATAAGACGGGGCCTATTTTGTTCCTTTCATCTTCACGTTCGGAGGCAGCTGTGGACGAAGACATTCGGAGTTACAAGGCTGATACGTCACTCAAGGACTACTTGAGGTCGATGAGTGAAACCGTCGAAGTGCTCTCTTGGTGCTTTTCTCAGTTTGTGAACGGGACGGCTTGGGGATACGTCAAGCGCATTCTCGCTTGGTCCAGCCTGTCGCGGATTTCAAGTCTGACCTATCCCTGGTTCATGGGGCTTGGGATCGAAGGACTCATGACTCACAACGCGGCTCATGCCCTGACGGCGCTCTTGGGCATCTGGCTTTCCTACATGCTCGGCTCGGTCTTTGAATGGCGAGCCGGACATTTCATCGAGCTCACGCTTGGTGAAAATCTGGCGACCATGGATCATCGCATCAACCAGCTGTTCTTCGAGAAAGACTTGGGACTGCATTTGGAGGAGGGGAGTCGGCTCACGCAGGAGAATATGGAAAAGGGCTGGAATCGATTCCACCAGGTTCAGCAGTCTGTGCTGTTCGCTGGCATTGATTCAGGACTTTCGTTTCTCATCTCGTTTGTGATGCTGATGGTCTTGAGTCCCGTCTGCGGTGGGATCGTTCTTACGATTCTCATGGCCAACATCCTTCTCTCGCTTCACCTCAACCGTTTCATCACGGTTGCGATGGGGCCAGTGGAATCGCGTTTTCGCGCGCTGCATCGGCGACGTGGAGAACGCTGGTTGGGTGTTGAACGCGTCGTCACTTCGGGTCGGCACAGGGCTGAGGTCGAGGAGATGGACGCAGAGTTCCGTGCGACGATCGAAGAAGATCGCAAGATCTGGTTGCGCTACATTCGTGGCACCATGCCGCGGTCTATTCTGTCGGGCTTTGCCGCAACTGCGACCGGGCTGTGGGCTGGTTGGCAGGTGTGGACAGGGACGATGAACGCCTCTGACATGATCCCGATTCTGACCTGGGCCGGCATGGCCACGCAGCAGATTCGATTCCTGGCTCGCGTTGAGCGGGAAGTCAACTGGTGCACACCAAGTCTGAAGTCACTGCGTGAAGCACTGACACTTCCTGTTCGTGTGATCGAGTCGGCCGATGCCCATGTCCTTCCCGACGAACCGATCACGATTCAGATTTCTGAAGTCGGACATCGCTACGAGCAGGGTCGTGGAGTGAAAGAAGGGAGGCAGACTCGTGTACTCCAAGGGCTCACCTTCACGATTCAACCGAGGGAAAAGGTCGCACTCATCGGTCCCAGTGGCGCTGGCAAAAGCACGGTCACACGTCTTCTGCAGCGCTACATGGATCCGGAGCAGGGGGTCATTCACCTCAACGGCCATCATCTTGGAGCCGTGAATCTACCCTCTTGGCGACGGTTGGTGGGAACGATTCCCCAAAGCCCGAAACTCTTCGATGGGACACTCAAAGACAATTTGCTCTACGCTCTCACCCCAGAACAACGAGCGCTGCTCACCGACGACCAGATCTGGGAGGTGATGCGATTGCTGCGGGTGGACTTCGGTCCACGACTGACTCATGGCCTTGAAACGCGCGTGGGTCGCAACGGAGTAAAACTCTCTGGTGGAGAAGCGCAGCGTGTGATGATTGCCTCGGTTGCTCTCAAGCGTCCGCGGTTCATGATTATCGACGAGGCGACGAGTTCGCTCGACGCGGAGAATCAAGCCGCTGTCCAAGCCGGTCTCGAATCGCTCCTCGCAAGCATGGACGCCTCGGCTCTCATCATCGCCCATCGACTTTCAACCGTCATGGGCTGTGACACGTTCGTGGTGCTCAAACCTGTGGACACGCTTGAAAACGGCAACAGCCAAATCGAGTGCATCGCGCACTCCAAGGAAGAAGTCTTCGCGAGTTCCCCGACCTTCCGTCGGCTCGCAGAACTCGAAGGCGTTCGCCTCACGGTTGCCTAGACATTCCTCTCACCCCCACTCTCTCGGTGGGGTTTTTGATTGTCAAAGTTGTTTAAGCATGCTAGTCTCCAATCTCGTCCAACAAGGACGAGACCGTTTTGGAGTCCCTCAAATGAGCCAAGAAGTAACCGCAGACCAGCTGCTCACATTGATGAGTAAGCTGGTTGTACGACTCAGCAAGGAGATCGAGCTTCCAATAAGGGGAAAAACGTCACGACCCCTCGCGAACGGAGAATTGTTCATTTGCAGCGAGAATGTGTTCATTCGTAGCGACGTGGATGATTGTCTCATAGGACGGGGTCCAGCGAGTCTGCAGGTGCTAGAAAATTTCTTGATTTGGGTGCTCATCAAGCATGAGCGAGTGTGTTTTGCTGATGATTACTTCGCAGACATAGAGAGGGCACAGCAAACAGAAGCGTTCATTCGTCTGACGACATTTCGTGAGAAGGTGTTGTCAGGTGAAGTCATCGTTCCTTGGTCACCGGAGGAGTTGTGGGATACGTTGTTTCTTCCATGGCCAGATGATCTTCCAATGACCGTCCCTGTCCCGGAGGTTGAGTATTCTCTTGGGAGGCACATGACACCTGGGGAGGAGCTTCGCACGGCGTGGATTAAATTTTGGAAAAGGCTTTTCTTTCACAACATGGATAGGGATGTTCCAGTTCAAGGTGCGCCATCCTTTTTTCGGCGAGCTGTACGAATCAGAGGTCTCGGGTTTTCTACTCTGACTGCGCGAGCGGAATCCCTGCCGGTGGAAGCGAGATCCCAGCTGGATCTGCGAGCGTCTACACAGACAGAACTCATTCGACATCGGTTTCCCGTGGGCCCCATGTACATGAAGCCGATAAGGGGTGGAGAGAGCGAGTTAGAGTTCAAGACACGACACTTCGACACACACGGACCCTGGAGCGGAAGTTTTCCGCTTGTCTACATCGATGACAAGCCAGAAGTCGTCAACGCCTACATTCGCTCGATGGAACGACAGGGAGTCAAAACGTATCTGGGTGTTCATTTCCAAGGTTCCTATAAATCCACAACTCCCTTGGACGCAAGAGCCGTTGTTCTCAAGAGCTATGTTTCCAAGCCATGAATCTCCTACGGCCTCAGATTACTCTGGGGTTTTTGATTACAGCGCGGGGGCTTAGCCACCGCGGCACGGAAGCCTAGCCTCGGTTTTCAATCGGGAAAACAAAAATCCTCTGGACGAATCCAGAGGATTTTTGAAAGCTTATTCAGCTTTTGGACGGGCGAGGGACACGCTGATCGCGCGGCCTTCGACCATCATACCGTCGGCGCCTTCGATGGCGGCTTGAGCGGAAGCGTCGTCAGCATACTCGACGAAGCCGAATCCGCGGCTGCGGCCACTCTCCCGGTCTGTGACAACGCGAGCAGAGACGACTTCACCAAACTTGGCAAAGATTTCCATCAGAGCGGCGTCGTCGGTTGCCCAGGGGAGGGAGCCGACAAATAACTTGTTCTTCATAGCAAGAGAAGTGACAAGGGGAACCGAAGTTCCATCAAAGAGTTAGGAGCTTCTCTGACCACAAAGGGAACAAGAGGAAGCAAGGAAAGTATCTCACAAAAGTCGATCGATGTCAATGGGCCGGGTCTCGGGTATACTGGAAGGAACTATGCAGCAGAGATCCTTGCTCTGGGTTTTATTGGTCGCATCGGTCTTATTGGTCGGTTGTGGAAAAACGACTGAACACGTTGACGAGTCGGCTGCTTTGACGTTGCCAGTGGAGGTCGCGGGTTCGGTCTACCAGAACACGCGTTTTGCTTACGAATTTACAGTTTCAGATGGAATACTCGTGTACGCTCTGAATCTTGAAGACCAAACCGCCAGGCTGGCAGGGCCTGAGGATGAGATTGTGTTTGTGGCAGGTGAGGGGACCAACGTGCTCACAGTTCGAGGGGTCGAGGGACAAGGATCACCTCATGAGTGGCTCACGAGTCATGTGACGTTTTTTTATCCCAAGGGCGAAGCCGCCCAGCAGATTCAAGATCTGGATGGGAAACAAGCGATCACTCTCTACGGTGACGGCACCAGTGACTCACCAGCTCGACTACTCGTCGCACAACATGACGACCAGTTGATCATCATTACCTTTGAACAAGAGGACGAACGTTTTGATCAGATCCTTTCCTCGTTCACGTTTACCCCTTGAGAGCCTGGCGCATCTGTGTTTTGTAGAGCTCGACTTCTGGTTGGTCAAACGCGTTGACGTCCATGAGTCGTGCCAGATACATCACCTCGATCATGCGCCACTGAAGGTAATAGCCAAGTTCCCACGTGCCGATTCCTTCCAGGTCGATGAGAAGACAAGGTCGATGTAATTGTCCGTAGGTTGCTTTCACGCCTGTGACGATCGCCTTCATGACCTGTTCAAGAGATTTGTTTTGCAGGTCAGACACAAGACCAGAGAACAGCGGCTGACGAGGGACTTGATTGACATCTCCGCTCATGGAATAGATGAGGTGCGTTACTTTGTCATCAGGTCCGGCGAAATACAGTTGAGCCTGCGAATGTAAATCCGTTGATCCGATGGAGACGATCGGCGTGATACCCTTACCGTCTTTTCCCAGACTCTCGGCCATCAACTGTCGGTACCATTTTCCGAGTGACTCGAGTTTTGGTGAAAAAAGAAAGCTGTTGTGGATCGTACGACCAGCGCGGCGGTGACAATCGGTGATAATGGCGCTTGCCATGGCCGTGTTGACCTGTAGATCCTCCTGCGTGTTGTCGACAACTGACTGGCGTGCACCTTCCAGCAATCCCTCCACATCGATGCCGGAAAGCAACAAGGGAAGCAGTCCGACCGCGGTGAAGACAGAGTAGCGTCCACCGACCATGCTCGGGATCGACAGGCGCGCGATTTTTTTCTCCCCAGCTTGGTTCCAGAGTTTGGATCCTTCGTCGGTAATGGCGACAAACCGAGATCTGGGATCGCCAAAATGTTCACTCAGGTACGCAAAGAGGACCTCGGCATTGGCGATCGTCTCCGTGGTGGTGCCTGATTTGCTGATCACGATCACCGCAAAGTCGTCTTTCTTGGGAAGACGTTCGAGTGTACGCGTGACAGACGTCATTTTTTCATCGCTGACCGTATCGAGGAATAGCAGTTTGGGAAGGCGATCCACGAGCAAGTTCATGGATCCGGCCACGGCATCGTACACAGCCTGTGTTCCCAGGTTCGATCCGCCGATGCCGATCACGACCACATATTGAAGCGTGTTGGTTTTGATGGCCGCGGCGACGTCGCGGACCTGTTTGAGGATTTGTTCATCAAAAGGAAGATGCAGAGAACTTTCAGGCTCGAGGTAGTCTGTTTGCGTTGAGATTTTTTTGAAACGCGAGACAGAGTCGCAGAGGGAACCAGCTCGGTCTTTGAGTTCAGCTTCGGAAACCAGAGCCCCAGCGTCGTGGATGAATTTCATACACCACCATCATATCAAAGCCACGTGTGGATAACCATTTTCCTCTCTTGACTCACAAAATGCTACGATAGATCCATAATTTATTTTTCTTTGCAGCTTTCGCTTTCGAAAGCTGAGATCATCGTATGATGAATTCATCTAAGTGCGGCATCCACTGTGTCGCCTGGTGGCTCCTTTGGGTAGGAGGCATCAACTGGGGTCTGGTCGGTCTGCTCGACTGGAACCTCGTCGACACATTGCTCGGCGGCTGGCCATGGCTCGTGAAGCTCGTGTATATCCTCGTGGGTATCTCAGCTCTGCTCGTGTTGCTTGAAAAGAAGTGTACGAAGTGTAAGTAGGATTCAAACAAAAAATGAGGATTGCTCCTCGTTTTTTGTTTGAAGGTCTTGCCAAAGTGTGGTTTTATTGTTAGTCTGAAACTGCCATTTGGCAAAACTCTGCAACCTACGGAGGACACATGTCCTTTCTTCTCTCCGGTGAAATTACCAACGAGCTCTTGGACGGCGGCTACATCACGGACGGCGGGACCCCGATCATCTCCGGCGGTGGCGGCGCCCAGCTCGTCGACGGCGGCCGCGTCAGCCAAGGCAAGACCGATAGCGGAACGCTCTGATCAACCTCCAAGGCTGATCTCACACCAACGCTCCCCACGCACCCCGAGTCCACACTCGGGTTTTCTATTTGTGCTAAACTAGAATCCTATGATGAAAAAAGGCATGAAGGCTCCGGGGTTTTCACTTCCGGATCAGGAGGGGACCGTTCACTCACTCGCCGATTACAAGGGCCAGTGGGTGCTGCTGTATTTTTATCCTAAAGACGATACGCCTGGTTGTACAAAAGAAGCCTGCATGATTCGTGACTCCTGGCCGAAGTTTAAAAAACTTTCCCTGAACGTTTTTGGTGTGAGTGTGGACTCGGTGAAGAGTCATGGAAAGTTTGTGAAGAAGTATGACCTGCCGTTTATCCTATTGGCTGACGAGGACAAGGCGATCGTCAAAAAGTACGGCGTGTGGGGAAAGAAAAAGTTCATGGGTCGGGAGTATCTGGGAACGAATCGGATGTCGTTTCTGATCGACCCAACAGGCAAGATCGCCAAAGTGTACGAGAATGTGAAGCCAGAGGCCCATGCAGATGAGGTGCTCACAGACCTGAAAATACTCACCAAAAAAGCAGGCTAAGCCTGCTTTTTCCTTACTCCTTTCGCATGGCTCGTGCCATCTGTTCAAATTCTGTCCCGAGTTTCTTCTGTCGCGCTGGAAGGATTTGTTTGTAGACGCGTTCTTGATCGGCTTTGATACGAGCAAGCTTGGTCTTGAGCATCTTGCCTTTTTCGCCAAACCATTTTTGTACGAACCCAAGCTGTGCATACTCTGCATCTGCATCTTGCTGTTCTTGTCTTAAGATCATCCATTTTTTCTCAAGAAGCATTTGTTGTCTTGCCTCAACGCTTTCCTGTGATGGCTCACCCATTTTGGTGATGACCTCGTGGCTGCCCCCAACGGCTCCTGTTTTTTTGAGTGCGATGTCTGATGGCCCCAGCACGTTGTCATGGGATCCGCCTAATCCACCGGTGGCTTTGAGCCGAGCGTCCAACAGTGTTCGCTGAGACTCACGCAACGTCTTACGCGACCCTGGGTTTTTTTCAAGGTCTTTGAGTACCTGCATGTACGCCTGGTGGGGAATGAATTCTGTTGCTGAGATTCGATCTGCATCTTGATCATTTACTTCTTCCAGTTTATTTTCAAGTTCTTGAGAGATTTCTTCTCCCCGTGTGAGCAAATAAGCTACATCAGCGCCGCTGGCAAGTTGCGCTAAAACTTTTTCACGCGCCTCAAACAAAGCAACCGCTTTGAGTTGTTCTTCAACTTGTTTTGCATGAAAACGTGTCTCGTTGGCGAGCGTGGCCTGTTTATCTTCAACAAGACCTCGTCGTTGCTGTGCAAGTTCTTCCAACTCCATGAGCAGATGTCTCTTGTATTCATCCATGTCTGCCCCTGTTTTGATTCTTGCTTCAACAAGTTCAATCGCCTGTTGTCGAGCGTTTTGCTCGCGTCGAATAACGTGTTCACGTTTGGGAACCGTCCAGATGACGCCCTTGGTATCCACCACATCATCAGGTCGATCAAGTGGTACTCGCGCTGGTCTGGTGATGAGATCTTGATCTACATGCTGTTCTCCGTGTGGGCTCATATTTTGTGTATACAAATTACCCACTCAGTATAGTCTGCCCAGGCTCTTGACGCCAAGGGTCAGTGGATAAACCACCATGGTATAATTCTGTCCGTATGAAGGTGATCCTGCTCTCAAGCGTCAAGCCGCTTGGAAAAGAAGGGGACGTGGTCGAGGTGTCGGACGGGCACGCACGCAACTTTTTGTTCCCACAAAGTCTGGCGGTACCAGCAACGGACGAGGCCCTGAAGAAAAAGGCCGAGCGAGAAAAAATCGCCTCAGGCAAAGCCAGCAAGGCCCTTTCAGCGGCTGGAGACTTGGCGCACAAATTGGAAGGACACGAAGTGTTGCTTGAAGAAAAGGTCAGCGACGGAGGGGTGTTCTTTGCTGCGGTCACAGGAAAGATGATTGCCTCAGCGCTCAAGAAAGAGGGTTTTCCGGTCGAAACGGATTGGATCCACATCGAGAGTCCGATCAAAGAACCAGGAGACTACACAGCTTCTGTGTCCCTGCCTCACGGCTTTGAAGCCGAAATAAAAATCATTGTCGAAGAGAAGTAGCAAGTATCAAGTAGCATGTAGCAAGTATGCTCATAGGAATGAATGGAAATGAAGGTCAGATAAAGAATTTTACAGATCTTGTTACATGGCAGAAAGGACATACTCTCGTCATCACAGTCTACAAACTAACGAAAAATTTTCCAGCAGATGAACGATACGGACTGGTAAGCCAAATGAGACGCTGTTCTGTTTCAATCACCTCTAACATTGCTGAGGGTTTTGGAAGAAGAACAGGAAAAGAAAAAATTCGATTTTATGATATAGCCATTGGTTCTTTGTTCGAGCTTCAAAATCAGGTTCTCCTCTCGCAGGGGCTTGGATATCTTGATGAATCTCAAATTGCTCTTATCCAACCACTTGCTTTAGAGGTGAATCGTTTATTGAATGGCTTAATCAAAACAGCCATCTAGCTAATATACTTGCTACTTACTACTTGATACTTGCTACTTTCCTTTATGAAACATCGTTACATTTTTGTCGTAGGAGGCGTGATGTCAGGTGTTGGAAAGGGAGTGACCACGGCGTCTATTGGTAAAATTCTCCAGTCGCGTGGTTTGCATGTGACCGCCATCAAGATCGATCCGTATGTGAATGTCGATGCAGGCACCATGAACCCGGTTGAACATGGAGAGGTGTTTGTGACGGACGACGGGGACGAGACCGATCAGGACATGGGAAATTACGAGCGGTTTTTGGAAGCGGATTTGACGAGCACGAATTACATGACCACAGGCCGTGTCTACCAGACGGTGATCGAGAAGGAGCGCAACTTGGAGTACAAGGGAAAGTGTGTAGAAGTCGTGCCGCATATTCCACTGGAAGTGATTCGTCGTATCAAGAACGCAGCACAGATGGCGAAGGCCGATGTCACGATGGTCGAGGTTGGAGGGACGGTCGGTGAGTATCAAAACATTTTATTTTTGGAAGCCGCGCGCATGATGCATTTGGACGATCCTGAGAACGTCTTGTTTGTGTTGGTGAGTTACTTGCCTGTGCCAAAGCACTTGGGAGAGATGAAAACCAAGCCGACGCAGTATGCGACCAGAACCTTGAATAGCGCGGGTATTCATCCAGACTTTATTGTCTGTCGCGGAGAGCAGTTCATGGACAAACCTCGGCGAGAAAAGTTGAGTGTGTTTTGCAATGTGAAGCCAGAGGCCGTGATCACCGCGCCGGATGTTCCTTCTATTTATGATATTCCGGCCTTGTTTGAGTCACAGGATCTGTCCAGCACGATTTTGAAAAAATTTAAGATGAAGCCTCGCTCTACGGACTTGCGTACCTGGAAGGCCATGGCCGATGTTCAACGGACGGCCAAACGTACCGTAAAGATTGGCGTTGTTGGAAAGTACTTTGCCACAGGCGACTACACCCTTTCTGACTCCTACATCTCGGTGATAGAAGCACTCAAGGCTGCGGCGTGGAGTCACAAGGTCAAAATTCAGCTTGACTGGATTAACTCAGAAGATTTTGAAACGCATCCAAAATCCATTTCTCGCTTGAAAGAATACGATGGCATTCTGGTGCCTGGTGGATTCGGCACACGCGGCATCGAAGGGATCATTGCGGCGATCAAGTATTGTCGCGAGAAAAAAGTTCCGTATTTTGGATTGTGCTATGGCATGCAACTGGCCTGTGTGGAGTTTGCCAGGCATGTGCTTGGAAAGACGACGGCCCATACGGTGGAAGTCGATGAGGCAACGGTTGATCCAATCATTCATGTGAGTCCGATTCAGTTGAAGAACATTCGTGAGAATCGTTATGGCGGCACCATGCGTTTGGGGGCGTTCGATTGCAAATTGCAGCCTGGGACGCTCACGGCAAAGGCCTACCGAGCAAGTGTGATTTCTGAACGTCATCGCCATCGTTATGAGTTTAACAATGACTATGCAGAGGCGATTGAGAAAAAAGGTTTAATGATCACCGGTGTGAATCCCGGATCTGGTTTGGTGGAGATCGTCGAGCTTAAGAACCACCCGTTCTTCGTGGGTGTCCAGTTCCATCCAGAATTCAAATCTCGTCCGCTCAATCCACATCCACTGTTTAAGGCATTTATTGGCGCTGCGTTGAAATAAGTGTAATGGGGTCAGGTCGGGTTATGGGCATTGTGAAAAACAAAATGCCCATAACCCGACCTGACCCCATGACAAATCACGGTTGACAGCACCGTGATTTTGTGATAGATTCTTTCGTTCCGAATCTTCAGGAGGAACCCATGTTTCTGTACAACTGTGCATTGGGTGCGCTTGCTGGTCTTGGTGCTATTTTCGCTGGGCCCTGGGTTTTGCGCAGCGGTTGGCATTGGGCAGCGAAGCTGATCGTTTTTGGAATG
This sequence comes from Candidatus Uhrbacteria bacterium, assembly GCA_023246355.1. GTDB lineage: Bacteria > Patescibacteriota > Patescibacteriia > UBA9934 > GWF2-40-263 > JACRJW01. Next base: position 64,181 of record JAHFIQ010000004.1, read on the forward strand.
CTCGGTGTCATGCTCTACCAGAGTTGGGCGCTCATCATGGGCGGACCAGGTTCGGACTTGCGCATCGTGACCGAGCTTCTGGCCTCCTACGGCGGAATCACCGCCGCCTCGAGGATCGTGCAGCGTCCGGGAAACCCCTGGGTTCAGTACGGTATTCCTGCTCTGCTCGTTATCTTTCTCACCATCACCTGGTGGGAGCAGATTGAGCGGTTTCAGGATGGAGGAGCACGTGCTTTTGTCGGTGACCAAGTGACTCCCGACCAGGCGCAGCCCGCTTCGCAACCGCAGGAGGCCACTCCCCGCAAGAACTTCTGCGACGAGAACATCTCAGTCTACCAACGAGAGCAGCTGGGATGTCCACCCAAGTAGCCGATCACGACTCCGACCCCGCGTCGGAGTTTTCTATTGACATTTTTTTCTCGTTTCGTTATGCTTTTCGCAAATAATACTTAGATTAAACTTCTGTTCATCCGGGAGCTCTGAAAAGCTCCAGCTGCAAGGCGCGGGTGGCCAGTCGCCAGAGCTGTAGCAGCGCTACTGCGAGGCGATGGCCGGGTCCCGCAACGCAGCAGATGGACGTTTCAGAGCTCCCCTATGGCACATAAAAAAGCAGGTGGTTCTACCCAGCTCGGACGTGACTCTGCTGGTCAACGTCTGGGCGTGAAAATCGCCGATGGACAGTACGCACTTCCCGGACAAATCATTGTCCGCCAGCGCGGTACGAAAATTCATCCAGGCACCGGTGTCCTTCGCGCTAAGGACGACACGCTCTATGCCGGCGTCAAAGGCATCGTGAAGTTCACGCAAAAAAAGATGGCGAATTTCCATGGAGTCTTGAAACATCGGACGTTTGCAAAAATGGTCTCTGAAAAGTAACCGAATACATCCAGCTCACCTGGATGTTTTGGTTTGCTCAAAACACAAAAAAAGGCTATCATAAAACGACTATGAACGAGACGATAGAACAACAGATTGAACGCGTCCTTGAACAAGTCCGTCCCGCGCTTCGTCTGGATGGCGGCGGAATTGAATTGGTGAAGTATGACGCACAGACCGGCGCGGTGCATGTGAAAATGCAAGGCGCCTGCGTTGGATGTCCGATGTCTCAGATTACTCTGAAGATGGGAGTTGAGGCTGCACTGCAGGACGCCATTCCTGAGATTAAAGAAGTGATTCCTGTTTCGTAATGTGGTGAAACATCATTACAAAAAATCTCTTCAGCAGTTTTTTAAGGACGGGGCAGAGTGTTTTAAGACGACGCGTCTCACGCAGGTGAGCTTGCTCGTCTCGATTCTGTTTCTTGTTCTCACCTTTGCCCTTCCCATCTGGCGCCTGGTTCCTCTGGCTTCTGAGTTGCCATTTATCGCCCTGCACTACAACATTTATTTGGGAGTAGATCAGTTTGGATCACTCTACAGTATTTTTCTGCTACCGGTTTTAGGGCTGTTTTTTCTTGTATTGAATGTGGTTATTGAGGTCGCATCGTTTCGCAAACAAAAAATTCTTTCGATGTTTTTTGCCGGCGCCAATCCACTGCTTCAGGTTTTGTTATTGGTGGCGGTCTCACTCATTATTCTTGTCAATGTATGAACCTTGAGTCATTTGAAATCGTCCGCGTGCTCCTGCTCTCGGCTGTGGCGTTTGTGTTTGCGTTTGCTTGGGCGCCGTTGTTGGTTCGTGCCTTGCATCGCCTCAAGGTCGGGAAATCCATTCGAGGTGAGGAACACGCACCCGTCTTTGCCAAGCTCCACGAAAAAAAACGCGGCACGCCCACGATGGGAGGGATTCTCATTTGGTGGACAGTGTTGGTGTTGGCCATCGTGCTGTATTATCTCGCGCCTTTTCTTCCTGCGAGCTCGCTTCTTTCACGTCTCAACTTTTTAACACGCTCTGAAACCCTTTTGCCCCTGGGCGCGCTCGTTGCCTCGGCCATCGTTGGATTTGTGGATGATTATTTTAACGTTCGAGGAATCGGTCCAAAGGGCGGGGGATTGCGCATGCGCCATCGTCTGCTCATCTACACCGCGATTGCCGTGGTCGGCGCTTGGTGGTTTCGTGTGAAGCTCGATTGGGATCTTTTACATATTCCCTTCGTCGGCGACTTTAACATTGGGTTTTGGTATGTCCCATTTTTTATTCTCGTCATCGTCTCAACCGCGTTTTCTGTGAACGAAGCCGATGGGCTTGATGGTCTGGCCGGCGGTGCCTTGCTCACGTCTTTTGGGGCGTATGCCGTGATCGCCTTTGCACAGGGACATTATGACCTCGCGGTTTTTTGTGGCGTGATTTTGGGCGCGCTTCTTGCTTTTCTTTGGTTCAATATTCATCCAGCCAGTTTTTTCATGGGAGACACGGGTGCCATGTCTTTGGGGGTCACGCTGGGCGTTGTGGCCATGCTCACGAACTCCGCATTGTTTCTTCCGATCATCGGGTTTGTGTTTGTCATCGAATCCTTGTCCGTCCTTGTGCAACTCTTTTTCCGGCGAGTGCTCAAGCGGCGTCTCTTTAAATCATCGCCGTTTCATCATCACTTGGAGGCGATCGGCTGGCCAGAGCCACAGATCGTAATGCGTCTGTGGGTGATCTCGATGATTGCCGCGGCGGTCGGTGTTTCTTTTGTTCTTCTTGATGCCCTTGTGAAATAACATGTCTCGCTCAACAGGATCCATGGATTATCTTCTGCTCGGGGTCGTGACCACGATCATCTTGTTTGGACTTGTCATGCTGCTTTCTGCTTCCTCTCCCAGCGGCTATGAACAATTTTCCGACTCGTATTATTTCGTGAAACACCAAGTCATCTTTGGACTCATTCCTGGCATCGCCGCGCTGTTCGCGTTTTCTCGCATTCCCTATACGTTTTGGAAAACACATGCCTGGAACCTGCTGATTCTTTCACTCGTTTTACTTGTCCTGGTGTTTATCCCTGGACTCTCCGCAGGCATTGGCACAGCCCATAGCTGGATTTCGATTGGGGGCGTTTTTTCCCTTCAGCCGTCGGAAATCGTAAAGCTGACGTTTTTATTTTATCTGGCCGCTTGGCTTGGAGGACGCGATACCCATGCGGTTCGCGATGTTCACTCAGGATTTCTCCCGTTCGTGCTGGTGTTGGGAGCGATCATGCTGCTCATGATTCTGCAGCCTGACGTTGGGACGATGTCCGTGATCGTGGCGATGTCGCTCGTTGTGTACTTTGTGGCTGGTGCGCCGATTTCCTATGTGCTGGGCCTCATCTCAACCGGTATTGCGGGACTGGCTCTGCTCATTACCGCGGCTCCGTATCGTGCCGCACGGTTCACCACATTTTTGCATCCAGAGCTCGATCCACAAGGCATTGGATATCACATCAATCAGGCGCTCCTCGCGATTGGATCTGGTGGATTTTTTGGGCTAGGCTACGGTCACTCGCGGCAAAAGTTTCAGTACTTGCCAGAGGTGGGGAGTGATTCTATTTTCGCGGTGATTGGTGAGGAGATGGGATTGTTTACGAGCGCACTTTTGATCGGGCTGTTCTTGTTGTTTTTATGGCGGGCTCTTTCGATTGCTTCTCGTGCGCCAGATGCGTTTTCAAAGTATGTGGTCGTTGGCATTGCGGCCTGGCTCGTCATCCAGGCGTTTGTGAATATTGCGTCCATGGTGGCGCTCATGCCCATGACTGGCATTCCACTGCCGTTTATCAGTTACGGTGGAACATCATTGGCCATTTCCATGGCAGCGGTTGGAGTGATTTTGAATATTTCAAAGCACGCGAAGTGAGTATGAAAATCTTATTCACCGGTGGAGGAACCATGGGACCTGTGACGCCGCTCTTGGCAGTGCATGGAGCCTTGAAAAAAATAGATCCGTCCATCGAAGCTGTCTGGATCGGGACGAGGCATGGGCCTGAGCGGGTCGTCGTAGAGCACGCAGGATTTCGATTTTACGATCTGCCGGTGGTTCGATGTGTCCGATCGCTGAGTGTGGAATGGTTGCTGTTTCCCTTCAAATTTTTTGCTGCGTGCTTTAAGGCTGTGCAAATCATTCGTTGTGAAAAACCCAATGTCGTTGGATCTGCTGGTGGCTACACAGCGGTTCCTGTCGTGCTAGGTGCCAAGCTGTTTGGAATTCCCGTGTGGGTTCACTCACAGGATGTGCAGGTGACACTCACCACACGACTCACGGCTCCGTTTGCAGATCGTCTGACTGCTGCCTGGAAGCAGAGCACACAACACCTTGGAGCAAAGGCGCGGGTGGTGGGAAATCCTGTGCGACACTCAGTGCTTGGTGGTTCCAGAGCGCGCGCCCAAGAACGATTCGGGTTGGACGCACACAAACCAACCGTGGTGATTTTTGGCGGAGGAACTGGCGCGAGTTGGTTGAATCACATAACCAGAGAGATCGTCGAGCCACTGGTGAAAAAAGCAAACGTGATCCACATCACGGGGCGAGGGAAGCGTGCGTCGGAGATTTCACAGGCACACTATGCGGTGCGAGAGTTTCTCCGGGAGGAAATGGCCGATGCGCTTGCTGTTGCCGACGTGCTTGTTTGTCGAGCCGGAATGGGAACGATCACCGAGCTCGCGGCGCTTTCAAAGCCAGCCATCTTGATTCCACTGCCTCATTCGGCACAAGAAAAAAATGCCGAGGCTGTCCAAGATGCGTGTGTGATCCTGGATCAACAATCAACGACAAGCGAGAGGCTGCTTGAGTTGATTGAGTACCTCCTTGAGGATGCAAAAGAACGAGAACGATTGGGACAAACGATGCACCACAAACTGAAAACGGACGTGGCCGATGAGCTTGCCGAAATGATCAAAGGGATGAGGAATTAAAAAAGATTTCAGTTGTTCACAAAAACAGACCAACGTGGTTGATCTGTTTTTTGGTGCGCTGGGTGGGATTTGAACCCACGACCACGAGCTTAAAAGGCTCTTGCTCTACCCCTGAGCTACCAGCGCGTATTGGGGAACAGTCCTCATTTGAGAACAGTCCATATTTGTGGCGAAAATATATCAGGTTTTGTTTTCACTGACAACTGGTAGAATACATAGACTATGTCTGACCCTTTGTGGCATCAACTTTCGGTTCCATCCATCCTGGAGAGGCTAGAAACGCGACCGGCAGGCCTTACGCAGGTTGAGGTCGATCATCGCAAAATACGCTACGGTCTCAATCAGCTTCCAGAAAAGAAACAAGATGGATGGGTTTCACTCCTGACCCAGCAATTTATCAGTCCTCTGATTTTGGTTCTGCTCCTGGCTGCCGGTGCGAGTGGGTTTTTGGGTGAATGGGTGGATGCAGCGGTGATTCTTGCGGCGGTGCTGCTCAATACGATCGTCGGGTTTGTTCAGGAATACAAAGCCAACGCCTCTCTTGCTCATCTGCGATCTTTTATTCAGCCACGTGCGTTTGTGCTTCGTGATGGAAAAGGGATCGACATCAACGCCCGTGATCTGGTTCCTGGCGATATCCTGCTGTTGCAAACGGGTGATCGTGTCAGTGCCGATGCACGTGTCCTTGAAGCGGTTGATCTCCAGGTGAACGAGGCTCTGCTCACCGGGGAGTCGGTTCCTGAAATGAAAGAAGTTCAAGAACGTTCTGTTGACGTACCGCTCTCCGATCGTACCAACATGCTCTTCGCTGGAACCTCAGTGGTAGGTGGACGAGGGAAGGCGGTCGTGGTGGCCACAGGATCTGCCACAGAGCTCGGGTCCATTTCGAGTCTCGTTCAAGCAACACCCGAAACACCAACACCGCTTCAGGTGGAATTGAAGCGTCTGGCAAGGTGGCTGGCAGGGCTCATGGTTTTTTTGGTGGTCGTGTTGTTTGTCCTGGGGGTGTTCACCGGACGATCGGTCATCGAGATGTTTTCGATGTCCGTGGCCCTCGCAGTCGCGGCTATTCCCGAAGGGTTGGCCGTGTCTGTCACGATCGTCTTGGCCGTTGGGATGCAGAGAATTCTCAAGCGCAAATCGCTCGTTCGTAAACTCGTGGCTGCCGAGACTCTTGGCTCTGTTTCGGTTATTTGCACGGACAAGACGGGTACGATCACCGAAGGTCAAATGCGCGTGACGCATCTGGTCACTGCTCAGGAAACGTACATGATTGAGAATCTTGTACCTTCATCGACCGTCGCATCCATGTTTCAGCTGTTGGCTCTGTGTAACGACGCCGTTCTTGCGAGCAATGGTGACTCACAGGGCACACCCACGGAACGTGCTCTGCTTGATGCCGCTATTCCACAGGTGGGAGATCGTGAAGCACTGTTCTCTCTGCATCCACGGACAGCGGAGATTTCGTTTAACTCGACTCAGAAATTTATGATGACAGCTCATGCATGGAATGCTGGGTCACGGTTGTTTCTCAAAGGCGCATCGTCTTCCGTTTTTCCGATGTGTGAAACCATGCAGATAGGTGAGGAGGTTCTGCCTCTCACCCCCGATCGACTTTTTACGATGCAACAGCAAGAGGAACAGCTCACTCGAACAGGGTTACGTTTGGTCGCGCTTGCCAGAAAAGATGAGCCTAACCGTGTGGAGAGGATCACGGACGCAGATCAAGCGGGTTTTGTTTTTCTTGGATTTGTGGGACTCGTGGATCCCTTGCGAGCATCGGTGAAGGAGCAGATTGAAGCAGCGCGCACTGCCGGAGTTCGGACGATCATGATCACCGGTGACCATCCAGAAACAGCCAGAGCCATCGGAGCCCAGGCAGGATTGGACGCACAAGGGGAGTCTGTGGTGACAGGCGCAGAGCTGGATGCGTGGAGTGATGAGGAGTTTCAAAGCCGCGTTAGTCGTATCACCATTTATGCTCGCGTTGAGCCTCGTCACAAGATCAGAATTGTGAACGCCCTGAAGGCGCGTGGTGAGGTGGTCGCCATGACCGGGGACGGAGTCAATGATGCCCCTGCGTTGAAAGCCGCGGACATTGGCATTGCCGTTGGGTCTGGCACAGAAGTTGCCAAGCAATCGTCCGACATGGTGATTCTTGATAACAACCTTGGGACGATCACCGCAGCGATCGAGGAGGGACGGGTGATCTTCGACAATATTCGCAAAATGACCGTCTACCTTTTGGCTGATTCCTTTACAGAAATTGTTCTCATCGGTGGATCGATCCTGCTGGGCCTTCCTGTGCCCTTGCTGCCTCTTCAAATTTTATGGATCAATCTGGTGGCAGATTCACTTCCAAACGTGGGTCTCACGCTGGAGCCTGGAGAGAAAGACGTGATGCGTCTGCCGCCACGTCCTCGCAACGAGCCGGTTCTGAATACAGAGATGCTCACCCTCATTTTCGTCATCGGGATTATCACGGATGTGCTCTTGTTCGTCGTGTATCTCTGGTTGGTGAAGATCGGCGAACCCATCGAAACCATTCGAACGATCTTGTTTGCGGCTGTCGGGATTGACTCACTCTTGTACATCTTTGCGGTCAAAAGTTTTCGTCACACGATTTTCCGCGCACATCCTTTTTCCAATCCGTGGCTTCTTGCCGGGGTCGCCATCGCCTTTGGGATGATGGTTCTTGTGCTTGAGCATCCATTTCTTCAAAGCGTCTTTGAGATTGTCCCGCTGACTCTTTCTGCGTGGGGGATCATCGTGGGCATGGCTTTCTTGAAACTTGTGGCGATCGAATGCACCAAAGAATTTTTTCTCCTTCGAGGGGTCTCATCACGTGTATGAGCTTTCACGATAACCATTTTCCTTGGCTCTTCCATCGCGACGAGGTCGACCTCCTCGAGGATGAATTGGAAGATTTGTACGCCAAGTTTGCGTGCGATCCACAAGAAACTCCTTTGACGGTGGAAGCAGGGATTTTGCGGGAGCAATGGGAGACGGAAGAGTTTTCTGACGCCGAGTTGACACTGAAACTCGGGTTAGGGATGTTGCGCGAACGCCAGGCTCCTGATTCCAGCGTGGAAATGTCACAGGATGAGGTGGGTGAAGAAGAAGCGTTTGTCCAAAGCATTCGGCAGCATCCTCTGTATCAGAGCGCACGGTTGTGGGCCGCACTCATTCGCGATCTCGCGAAAGCTGGGTACGAACGGCAGACCCACGCCAGCCGACACTTTTTTCGTGCCTATGCGAACGTGAATCTCGTTCCGATTAAGATTTTCACGGCTCTCGCAGAGGAATCATGTGATGACCCTCTAGGTCAGACCGTGGCGGAGGAATCCTACGTGCTTGCTCTTATCTATTTGGATCGGGTGAGACGGTCTCTCTCAGCCATTTTGCATTCTGTTGAAGATGCCCAGAGCGTTCAACGTTTGCAATCACGTGGCAGCCTGCTGCAAGAGGCCATTGAACAGCAATTGATTTTTTTACGTCGACGAAATAAAAAACTATGACAAAGGTGGCAGCGATTATTCCTGCGTACAATGAGGAGCCAACGATCGCGAAGGTTGTGGAGGTTGTCCGAGCGTCATCGTGGGTGCATGAGGTCATTGTTGTTTCTGATGGATCAACCGATAAAACGGCAGAGGTCGCCAAAGCCGCAGGAGCAACCGTGTACGAACTCGATCCCAACAGAGGGAAAGGGGAAGCCATGAGCTACGGTGTGTCGCAGACGAACGCGAACATCATTGTTTTTTTTGATGCGGATTTGATTGGATTGACCAAAGAGCATGTAGAGCAGCTCGTTTCCCCCGTGCTTTCTGGGGGGCTCACCATGAATGTCGGGCTGCGTGATCGAGGACACGTTGTCACAGCGCTCACGAAATATCTACCGCTCATTTCAGGAGAACGTGCGATGCAACGTGCGGTTTTTGAAGGAGTGCCGAGTCGTTTTTTGAAAGGCTTCATGGTGGAAACATCGCTGAACCATTTTTGCCGCTCCAGGAAGTTGAGCTGTGGCTCTGTGAAACTCACCGGCCTCACGATCCGACGAAAGTACCAGAAAGTCGGCTTTCCACGAGCTGTGCTACAATATGCACGCATGGCTTTTCAGATTTTGAAGGCAATGATTGTTGTGCGCTTCTCACCTTAACCACCTCTTCCACCTTCTCCACCTCCGTTTTATGTCCCTCGATTTATCTTCCATCAAAAATTTTCAAGACGCGGCTGTGACCGTCATGGGTTTGGGTCGACACAAAAAGGGGAGCGGCATTGGCGCGGCCAAGTGGCTCATGCGTCATGGGGCGCAATTGGTGATTACCGATCTCAAAGACGAGGAGGAACTCCATGATTCCGTTGAAGAGATCATGTCAGCGTATAGCGAGTACCGTTCGAAGTTTAGTGATCGCGAGATTTATCAACCCGTCTTTGTGCTGGGGAAGCACGATGCTGACAATTTTACGGACGTGGATTTGGTCATGCAAAATCCCGGCGTGGCGCGCGAATCAGAATTTGTCTTGCTGGCCAAGGAGCATGGCATCTCTGTTGAGAGTGATATCTCGCTCTTTTTTCGATATTGTCCGTTTCCGATTTATTCAGTGACAGGAACGCGAGGGAAATCCACGACCACGGCATTGTTGGGCGAGATGCTCAAGCACCTGCATCCAAAAACCGTTATCGCTGGAAATATCACACGTTCACCACTGGAAGACCTTGATTGGTTGCTTGAGGAAAAATCGCCTGTTCCCATTGTGCTTGAGCTTTCCTCCTGGCTTTTGGAAAGCATTGAGGGGTTAGGTCTTGGACCAGACATTGCGGTGCTTACCAATGCCTACAAAGATCATCTCGACCGCTACGACTCGTTTGAAAGTTATGTGCGCGCCAAGGAATTAATTTTTCAGGAACAGAAATCTGAACAAGTCGCGATCCTCAACGCGGATCAGGACATCATGCACGAGATTGCCGGTCGCATTCCTTCCAAGCGCGTGCATTGGATTTCTTCTCAGGTGTTGGCAGAAGGCATGAACGGTGTGTATCGCGATGGCGACAACTTGGTTCGTCGCATGGAGGGTGAAACGAAACCATTTGCTCACGTCCATGACTTGAAACTTGAAGGGGAACATAACGTGATGAATGCGATGGCTGCTTCGCTTGCGGCTCACATCGCCGGAGTCGGTGATGAAGAGATCCACACATCGTTGAAGTCGTTTGCCGGTCTTCCGGGCCGACAAGAAATTTTGGGTGAGGTTGAAGGTGTCTTGTTTGTGAACGACACGACCGGCACATCTCCCGAAGGCGTCATGGCCGCGCTGAAGAGATTTGGCAAAGGCGGCAATGTCGTTTTAATCGGCGGGGGAAGTTCCAAGGGGCTCAGTTTCACCGAGCTTGGCAAGATGATCGGCGAGCAGTGTAAATTTGTGGCCGTGTTTGACGGTTCAGCCGCAGACGATTTTGAACGGGCGATCGGCGATGGTGCACCGAGCGTACGTGTAGATTCGATGGCGAAGGCGATGAAGGCGGCTGTGGAGAACGCCAAACTTGGTGATGTGATTTTGTTGTCTCCTGGAACGTCGAGTTTTGGCATTTTCAAAAATGAATTTGACCGCGGAGATCAGTTTAACGCCGAGTTTCAAAAATTACAGAAAGCCGCGGCAAAATCCTAACGACGACAGCTATGCTCAAGTCTGTCATCCGAAGGCTTATTCCCGAATCCGTCCTGGGTGTGTACCACTACTCGCTGGCTTGCGCGGCGGCTTTTTTGTATGGGCATCCCTCTGAACAATTGATCGTGATCGGGGTCACAGGCACCAACGGGAAGTCGACGACGGTGCAGTTTATTGGTCGCTTGCTGGAGCACGCAGGCCATCGCGTTGGCTGGACCACGACGGCAAGTTTTAAAGTCGCAGACAACGAGTGGGTCAACGATAAAAAGATGACCATGCTCGGGCGATTTCAAACACAGAGGTTGTTGCGTGAGATGGTGCGTGCTGGATGTCGCTATGCGGTGATTGAGACCTCTTCACAGGGGATCGTCCAGTCTCGCCACATCGGGATCAATTACGATGTCGCCGTGTTTACGAACCTGACTCCCGAGCACATCGAAGCCCATGGCGGATTTGAGAACTACAAAGCGGCGAAGGGAAAACTCTTTGCGCATTTGTCGGGTTGTCCTCGTAAATCTTTTGATGGTGGTGAGATCGAAAAGACCATTGTGGTCAATCTCATGGATTCACACGCGGATTATTTTCTTGGCTTTCCAGCGGATCGCTTTGGTGGATTTGCCATCGATCCTGTTGGATCTCTTGTCACTACGTTGAACACGACTCCTGTGATTGCTGAGCATGTGAGCTTTTCCGGATCGTGTACGACGTTCATGGTTGGGGAAGCAACCTATCACCTCAAACCCATCGGACGGTTTTATTTGGAGAACGCGCTTGCGGCCATGGCGACGGTCAAGCTGGTAGGGCTCCCGACTGAGATCATCCAGCACGGGGTTGAGTCTCTTGAGCCTGTTCCTGGGCGTTTGGAGCGGATCGATGAGCGCCAGCCATTTTCTGTGATCGTCGATTACGCCTATGAGCCAGCCGCGCTCGGGGCCGTGTATGAAACCGTGAAACTCATCGAGCACAAACGCGTGATTCACATCACAGGTTCTGCCGGAGGTGGACGTGATGTTGCACGACGAGAGATCTTGGGAAAGATGGCCGCAGAGCATGATGACATCGTGATTGTGACAAACGAAGATCCGTATGATGAGGATCCACAAGCGATTATCGACGAGGTGGCCAACGCCGCTGAAGCGGCTGGGAAGCACGTAGGCGTGAATCTGTTCAAGATTTTGGATCGCGCACAAGCGATTCAATTTGCCATGGATTTGGCGCAGCCAAACGATCTCGTGCTCATTACAGGAAAAGGCTCTGAGCCGGTCATGGCCGTTGCGGGTGGGAAAAAAATTCCGTGGGATGATCGTGTCGCCGCGCGTAAGGCTCTTCATCATCGATATGCAAGCTCCTAAATTTTTAGAACTGAAAGCCCGTGAGGAAGTCCTTGAGGTTGTCCATGGAGCTCTCACGCCTCGTCTCCCAAAGTTTGTTCTCTGTGGGGTTTTGCTCGTGCTTCCGTTTTTTCTTCTCTTTCCTTTGTGGAAGCAAGGTACACTTGGGATCGTTCTTTTTTTTCTGTTGCTTCTTTCCGGAGTGATCCTTCTTTTTCGTCAATATCTGAAATGGTCCAGGACGGTGTTTGTGATTACCGACCAGCGTGTGGTCGATCACGAACAGAAAGGTTTTTTCAATCGTGTGGTAACGCAGGCACGCTATGATCAAATGGACGAAGTCAGTTATCAAGTAAAAGGCATTTTTCCAACCCTGTTTCGCTACGGAACCGTACGACTCGAACTCCACGGCGCATCAGCTGATATCGTTGTTCCTCATGTGGTACGTCCCTCTCATGTGACGGATCTTCTGAACGATCTTCGCACATCTCCCAAACCCAATGACCTCAAATAGATCTCCTTTTATCCAACGGTTGATTCGCTCACGATACCTGATCGTCGTGAACGTGCTTGTGATTATTTTTTTAGGATTGTCGCTCAGCCGTGAAGTGATTCGAAGTCGCGCGATCGACGCAGAGATTGCTGACCTGCAAGCAAGAGCCGATAGCCTTACAGTAGATACGCAAGCCATGTTGGAACTGCAGACCGCGATGCAAACAGAATCATTCATTGAGCGCGAGGCTCGATTAAAACTTGGGTTAAAAAAACCAGGGGAGACAGTGGTGGTTCTGCGCGATGAGCAGGATCAGACCCTGAGCGCTGAAGAGGATTCCACAGATCCGCTCCACTACGTCATTGATCCCACCACAGGAGAGAGTGGACAGAGCGAAGCCGATATTGGTAATCCAACAAAGTGGTGGTATTATTTCTTCGATAAATCTCGGTTTAATGAGCTTGTCGCTTATGAATGAAGAATCACGTGAGTCTGTTCCTGTAGAGACTGTCCCTGAGGCCTCGGTGTCCCATTCTCCTTCACCAGTAAAAAGGTTTCTCTCAACCGGACGCGGGAAGGCTTTGATCGCTGCGGTGATCGTTGTGGCTTTACTCGCTGTGGCCAGTCAGCAAGTCTATGCACGTCCGGTGGATGATCCATTCGTTCGTACCATGGCTTCGGTTTTTCCGTTCCCTGCGCTTTCTGTGAATGGAACGACCGTGACCATGAAAGAATACTTGGCTGAGTATGACGCTCTGAAAAAATATTTTGCAGATCAAGGAGGAGAAGCCCCACCGGCGGATCAGTTGGAAATCGCGATTGCCGATACGCTCGTCAACAAAATGGCCATTGTCCAGTTGGCAGAAGCTCGTGGAGTCGCTGTGGATGCGGATCGCGTAGAACAGTATTACGCTGACATCCTGGCTTCACAAGAATCTGAAGACGCGTTTGTGACAGAGCTCCAAAACACCTTTGGCTGGAGTGTGGAGGAATTTAAAAATCGAGTGGTTGAGTCGATCGTTCTGGCGTTGCAAATGTCTGAAGTGATCCTTGCTGATTCGTCACTTCAACAATCACGGAAGGACACGATTGATGCGGCCTATGCCCGCGTCGTGGGAGGGGAAGATTTTGCCACCGTGGCCAAGGAGGTGAACACAGGGTTTGATGCAGGTTTGGAAGCTGATCTCGGCTACGTGAAACTCTCGGTCATTCCCGAGTCCTGGGCGTCGGCTGTGGATGCGCTTTCCATCGGGTCGATGACAGAGGTTCTTGATCTCCCTGAAGGCTATGCTGTTTTCAAAGCGGAAGATCGCACGGTCTCAGGGGACGAGACACAAATTCATCTGCTGAGTATCACGGTTCCCAAAGTCACCCTTGAGGAGGTGGTGAAAGACTATCTGGCGTCCGTGACGGTGAAGAGATACGTGGGGGAGACATAATCCTTGATCGTACAGAGACCTTTTGTTATCATGCCGACGACTTCTGCCGATGTAGCTCAGCGGTAGAGCAATGCTTTCGTAAAGCAGAGGTCGTGGGTTCAATCCCCACCATCGGCTCCAAAATGCCTTCACAGACGTGGAGGTGTTTTGTTTGGACAAGTTAAAAGACCCGTGAGAGGGTCTTGCGTGAGCTAGGGCGTGAGTTGTTCGTCCGGTGGGTTGCGGTAGAGGGTGGCCTTGATGGTGTCGTCGTGGATATCCACGGTCGTCCAGTAGAGCATTCGGTCTTCGCGACGCGTCAGGATGAAGCGAACGTATCCCGTGCGCGAGCTCGGATCGACCGATGTCGATTCGGTGACTCGACTGCCATGGACGTGCCATGGTCCATCCATGATGAGGTCGATCTGGTCGGGGATGGGTTTGTAGCCCACGTCACGGCTCTTGATTCCCATCCGCAGGGCACCGATGCCGTTGCGAAAGTCCATGGGTTGATAGGAAAGAAAGCCGGTCGTGATCCCGTGTATTGGGCCACTACATTCTGCACTCTTGGGGTTGTAAACGGGTTTGTTCCCAATTCTGGATGAATTGTTTGGGTGAAAGTAGTTTGAGCGAGTGGTGAGGTCGTTCATGGTTGTACCAG
>JAHFIQ010000005.1 GCA_023246355.1 Candidatus Uhrbacteria bacterium
TTCTCCAGCTCATTGAAGACCGACTCAACAGCCGTCCCAGGAAAGCTCACAACTATAAAACCCCTAACCAAATCCTACATTCTGGTCAGGGGTGGGGCATTAGAACCTAGAACTCGTGAATCAACGAGTTTTTGTAGGTCTCTGATCTCTTTTTGTGTTAAATTTCGGGAGCTTCCTGAGGGATAGCTCATGGGGATTTTGAGCGTTCCGATTCGTGTTCTGATGAGTTTAGTTACGCGGTAATGGAGTTCATCGCAGAGACTTTCAATGAGTTGAGGGTCGCTTTCTCGTACAACGATGGCGAATTTTTTTTCAGCAAGTTGTCGGACTTTGCGTCCACCACTTTGTAAACGACCAATGTCGATTTTCTGTATGGCTCGGTCCACGGTCACCACATATTCCATCTCAACGTGATGTCCTGACACCAGGCGTTTGGCAAGGGTTCGATCGGTTGAAAGAAGCAGAAGCCCGGCATGGTGCTGTTCAAGTCGTCCGGCTACATAGACATCTTGTGAGAGTCCAACGACATCCGTCGCAGCTTCGGTGGCCACACCCACGGGCTTGTTCAAGAGCACATAGATTTTTTCTGCTTCTTGTTTGCGATCACGGCCCTCAACGCGAACGGAATCTAAGTGTGTCACCCTGTCTCCCAGCTGAGCACGTTTGTTGTTCACAAAAACACGACCTTGTTCAATGAGCCGGTCAGCTTCCCGGCGAGAACAGTAGCCGTTGGTTGACAGAAATTTGTTGAGACGGACAGCATCATTCATACCGCAAGATTGTAGCACAAATGAAAAGCCTCCAGGTTTATTTGGAGGCCGTGGCGGTCTGGCTAGTGCGTGGTGGTGGAAACGGTCTTGATTCCGTTGACGATCGCCGTGGGGTCATCGCCCGCGACGATGCGTCCGCCGGGATTGGCCTTGAGCGTGATGTCGTAGTTCTCGATGAGGATCCCTTCCTGGGAAGCTGCACCCACCGCGTTCATCTGGCCGCTCAGGCTGATCGCGTCCAAGAGCTCGTACACGATCCAGCCGCAGACCAGCAGGAGCAGGATCGAGAAGATCACCACGCCAGCACTCAGGCCGTTCACCCAAGCACCACCATTCACGCCGGTCACTTGGACTTGCAGCGGCTGGGGGATGCCGGGTTGGGCTGCGGCAGCTGCCACAGGAGCCGGCTGCGGCTGGGCCACGATCACAGCCTGGGGCTGCGGCGCAGCTTGGGCAGCGGCCACCTGGAAGTCGATGGTCCAGATGGGAACGGCGGGGTTGGCGCCAGCTCCGGCGATCTTGCACACATTGATCTGGAAAGTACCAACTTGGGTGAAGCCGCCGGGCGCTTCCAGGTGAAGGCTGACAGGCGACGTGGCCCCAGCGGGGATTGCGATGCCTGGCTGGGCGAATGTGAGGCCTCCTCCGGTGACGGTCGCTTCCCACTGGTCGCCCACGGTGGCGTCGGCGTCGGTGAGAACGAGGATCAGATCGAGACGTTGGCCTGCGACGATGGCGATCGGTCCTGCGACCGGCCGGCTGTTGAGCAGAATGCTTCGAGCCATGGGAGATCTCCTATGAGTCCGAGATGGACTTGAGAGGGTAGGGCAACAGTCGAAAAAAGTCAAGAGAAAACCGCCTGAGGAGGCGGTGAGAGGCTAGTGAGGCCTTGGGGTAAGATCACTGAACTGGAAGCAGCCGTTTTCGAGGTACGTCGCGGTGGCTTGCCAGAGCACTCCGCCGCACATGACCGTGACTTTTCCGTTTGCGTCTTGTGTGCGATCAGGATCCACGAACAGGCAGTCCCTGCGAGGCGCTCTGGGTGCGACCAGTTCCGGCTGTGGATCAGCTTGTGGAGCCGTGACTTCCACTGGAGCCTGAGGTGTTTCCACTTTCGTGATTGCCACAGGAGTCGACGCTTCTTCAGTGACTCGGATCTTGTCTTCGTGGATCACCCACAACAAGACAGCGAATGTTCCCAGGATTCCCAATCCGACACCTGCACGCTTGGCCAGCCGTTTGAGGCGACGTAGCAAGTAAGTTCGATCATCGATCGAGCTTTTTGCATCCACCGACTGAAAGGTTGCTACGGCCTCAGGCGCATCCCTTGATTCGATCGTGCTGTTGGGAAAGGCTCCATCGGCCGATGTGATCAAGAGCGAAGGTTTCCCACTGGCGTGAGGCCAGATGGTAACCGAGCCTGTGCAGATGTCTTTATCCGAACCAACATCGCTCCAGCACGTGATCTGGACTATGCGGTGACCCAAGGGCCATCCGAATCGTCCAGGCACTTCTTGCAGCGTCACGTTGACGTCCACGCGCTGCCGTTTGGAGTCGCAGACGAGGATTTTCACCTTGACCGGGCGCCAGGCCCGGAGCCAAGGCACATAGTGCGGTAGCGTACGGACGTAGGGCGATGGCTTTTCAACCGGCTTTTCTTCCTCTGACATTTTCTCCTCAGCTGGCAACAGAGAATCTCATGGAAATTGAATCATGTCAAGGAAAAACGGATGCCCGCGAGGGACATCCGTTTTTCTATTTGATTTTTTCAACGATCTGGGCAAGAGCCGTTGGGTAATCTTTTGCGAGGATCGAGAGAATTTTTCGATCGATCGTGACACCGGCTTTATTGAGCTTGTCGATGAATGTCGAGTAGCTGAGCCCCAGTGGTCGGACAGCCGCGTTGATGCGCACTTGCCAGAGCCGGCGGAACGAACGCTTTTTGTTGCGACGATCACGGTAGGCGTTGACACCAGCCTTCAGCATGGCCGGACGGGCAAGACGAATTTTGGATTTGCGTCCCCACATCATGCCCTTGGTCTTTTTCATCAGACTCTTGCGGCGTTTGACATGTTGGGTTCCGCGCTTGACTCTTGCCATATTAAAAGTTTGGGGTGTGTGGAATTAGGTCTTTGATCGCTCGACGATGCGCACTTGAAAGCGTGGTATCACGACGTTTCTTGCGAGACATCTTGCCTGTGTCGCGGCTGTTGAAGTGATCCTGTCCTGCATAGCGCTTCAAGACCGTTCCTGTTTTGGTGATCTTGATGCGTGAGGACAGAGCTTTGTGGGTTTTTTGTTTGGCCATAAAATCGGCTTGACTATACTTGATGAGCGATAAACGGTCAAGAACGGGCGAGAACCATAATCATCCGGCCATTTTGGAACTTGATCGGCTGCTCAACCCGCAGAGGGTAATGGGCTTTGAGCATTTCAAGGAATTGGTTCATGACCGTCTCGGCAACGTCTTTGTGCGCCTTCTCGCGTCCTCGAAGCGGAAGATCGACTTGGACCTTGTCGCCCTTCTCAAAAAACTTTTTTGCCTGCTCGACTCGGACTTCCAGATCATGGGTGCCGATTCTCACAGAGAGACGAATGCCTTTGGTTTCAATCTCCTTGGACTGGGCCTTGCGCTTCTTGGCTTCTTTTTCTTTTTGATATTTGAATTGGCCGTAGTCAAGAATTTTGCACACAGGCGGTTCAGCTTTTGGCGAGACCTCAACCAAGTCCATTTCTTTTGCTTGAGCCATAGCAATGGCTTCTTCAAGAGGAAGAACTCCGAGCGCTTCGCCCTGCGCCCCAATCACACGAACCTGCTCGGCTTTGATACGGGCATTGACGCGATATTGTTGGATGTCGAGCTTGGGTCTGCGAAATCGATGTCTGTGGATACGCATAGGATGTGCAACACTCTAACCAAAAGGTTCAAAAAAATCAATACAAAATGAAAACCCCACCGCGCTTCTTGAGCGGATGGGGGAGAGGATCACTTGGCGTCGCCCACCGCATCGGGCGGCGAGGTACTCGCGTCCGGAGCCGCGGTCTGCGCCGCAGAGGGCGAGTGGAGCGTGAACTCGAAGGCGCCGTCTTCCTTGTACACGGCCGTGGCCGAGAAGATCTCGTCGCCACACTTCACCACGACATGGCCGTCCTGGTCCTGCGTCCGGTTGGGATCGACGAAGGCGCAGTCTCTGCGCGTGACCGGGGTTGGCGGTGCCACCACAGCGCTCTGAGCCGGTTCGGCCGCCTTGGGAGCCTGCGCGAGATCCGGCTCCGGAGTGGCTTCCTGCACGATCTCCTGTGCAGGAGCCGCAGGGGGCTGGTTGGCGTCATCGTAGGTCTGGTTGGAACAAGCGCTCAGGATGAGCGTCAAAAGCAGAGTCATGGCTCTCTCCGTGTGAGGGACCTCGGCAAAACGTTTTTGCCAAGAGCAAAAGATAATCCAGCCGTCCTCCATTGTCAATGAGCTGTTCTCGTGAGAGCATGGTCTCTGATATGTCCACGCTTGCCATCAACAAGACCGCTCGATTTGACTATGAGATTTTACAAAAGCTCGAAGGCGGCTTGGTGTTGACTGGTTCCGAGGTCAAGTCGATCAAGGCAGGTCATGTTCAGTTGAAGGGAGCGTTTTTGGATTTGCGCGGCAACGAGCTGTGGCTCAAGAATGCGTTTGTGACAGCCTACAAGCCTGCGGGAGTCAGAGACGATTATGACCCAAGTCGTAATCGAAAAGTGCTAGTGCACAAACGCGAGCTCATGAAACTCGTGGGCAAACATCACGCCGAGGGGCTCACGCTCATCCCGCTGTCTCTGTACACAAAAGGAGGACTCATAAAACTCGAATTTGCTGTCGCACGTGGAAAGAAGCAGTTTGAAAAGCGTGAGGCGATCAAGAAGCGGGATGTACAGCGCCAAATCCGCGAGAAACTCAAGGGGAACTGACGGTCGACACCGATCGTCATCCCGAGGTCGCCGAGGGATCTCATTCGTACCCCCTTGATTTTTTTTCAAAATGGGAGTATCATGGCCGCTGTCTTACGATCCACATCTTCCATGTGGACTGAGGCTCAGGAGGCACCATGCAGAAAATTTTCTTGGGATTGATCGTGACGATTCTGGTCATCCTCGCGCGCTTCGTCTTCATCAGCGACCCCGATCTGGGTGCCGCCGTGACGGGCTTTGCTGCTCTCACCTTCGTGTCTCTGGGTGCGCGGTACGCATTCGCGAATCCGGGTTCCGGCGTCCAGAGTTCCGTCCTCTCAGACATGGACGGCCCCAACCAGGGATGGGATCCGCGCACCATCGAAGCCGCTCGCCGTCGCGCCGACGGGATGGAGTAGATCATGGAAATAACACCTTGGATTTGTGCTGGAACACTATTGGGTGTCAGTCCTTTTTTGATCATGTGGTTTCTTGAAGTCTTGGCTGAGCGTCGAATGCGGCATCACATCGACGCCAGGCGCCGTCGTGCCGACGGAATGGAGTAGATCATGTTCTGGGCATGTATGGGATCGTTGTCCGTCATTCTGATTCTGATCTCCTTGGCGCTGTTCACTGCTCCGAGTCCACCAGACCAACAAGAGTGATTCCGCCGTCTGCTTGACGGCACTGCCTGCCTACAACGGCGGGTTTTCTGTTACAAAAGAAAAGAGCTCGCAGGTTGCGAACTCGTGGTGATGATCAGCGACCTGTGAGCTGTGCCCAGTGCTGCTTGGGACGCAGACGGAGAGAGAAGATGGCGTCGGCATGATCGCCTACGGCTCAGGCCGTTGGCGGGCAGCTATCAGAAAAAGTGTCCGCAGTATTTTTTTGGACAAAAATACCCAGACGTATGTCTAGGTATTTATGTTGGTGGA
Organism: Candidatus Uhrbacteria bacterium; assembly: GCA_023246355.1. Lineage (GTDB taxonomy): Bacteria > Patescibacteriota > Patescibacteriia > UBA9934 > GWF2-40-263 > JACRJW01. The sequence goes on from JAHFIQ010000005.1 coordinate 5,627, forward strand.
GCTGGGGAGAATCGAACTCCCGTCTGGAAGGATTCGCACCGTGATGGTTCCAAGTTCATTCACGCCTGATACCTTGCCACGCTCAAGGCGTGAAGCAATACGTGACAAGGAGCCGATCGCAACTCTTGAACATGAGAGATCGGTGACCTCATGTTCCAGCCTGATGATATAACACCCGACTGTTGGTTATCAGACGTCACCAACGCGGATGGCCCTCAGCTTACGCGAGGACAGGGGCAAAAGATGGAACGCGAAATGCATTCTTGATCATTGCCATGACGTTGTTTGCAGTTGTCGTCGTGCACGGAAATATTTACGAGCTGCCGTACCGGCTCGACTTGATCACGGATGGTAGGCCTACCATCGATACCGATCAGCCCCATCGCAGGAGTCTATGCCATTTTACGTTTTTGGTCAATCGTGTAGAATCCTCCGCGGCTCTCACGGAGACTCTGATGACGCATGCCCACCATTCTTCTCCTGCCCCAGCTTCTGTACCACGCACCGATCCTTTCTTCGCGGATTCTGCCAATGATCGCGTGGTGCGCGGACCGCACCATCGTCGTTTCCTGCCACCCTCGCAGATGTTTCTCATCAGGATGGGACTCGAAAGCTACCGTCGTGACCATCCCGGACGTCCAACCTTCGATGCCTCGCAAGGGGACGGCGGCGCGAGTCTGGGAGGCATCCCGCACCGGGAGCTCGTAGAGGCACTGGACCGGTTTCTTCCCAGCGTTCACGCAACGGCCTACGGTACACCGCAAGGTGACGTGCGAGTTCGCGCGGCGATCTTTGCGAACTACTACCGGCTCTCGCCTGACTCCGGCCTCACGCCCGATCATGTGGTCCTCACCGACGGCGGACGCGATGCACTCTCCAAGTGGTACCAGGCGATCCAGATTCTGGCCGGCGTATCAGGAGACTGTCTGCTCACCTCGGCCGCTCCGTGGATTTCCTACGGCCACGGTTCGTATCTTGCAGGGTTGAACCTGCTGTGCGCGCCATCGACCGACGGAAGTTTCAAGATCACACCCGAAGGTGTGAAGGCCAGCATCAAGTTTGCCTCTCAAGAAGTCTATCGTGTTCGAGCGCTGGTGATCACCACACCTGACAATCCTACCGGAACCTTCTACACGCAAGAGGAAGTGGTCGAGCTCATTCAGGAGGCAACGGATTGTGGTTTGAGCCAGATCCTTGTGGACCTCATGTACCAGACCGTGCTGGATGATGACCATGTGCGGTACGACATTCCAGCGATCCTGGCTGCCCTCTCACCTGAAGCACGTCGTCGCGTGACGTTCATGGACGGACTCACCAAGTCGGCAGGAGCGAGCAATGTTCGCCATGCACACTTGCTGTGCGGCGACCTGCACATGGCAAAGTGTCTGACCGCCATTGCGTCCCACACGGTGCTTCCCAATGTGTTGGGAGAAGCTGCAGCGTTTGAGGTCTATGGAGCTGAGCATCCTGATCAGCATCCCTGGATTCGCCGTGTGGTTGAACCGACCACCAAGAGTCGAGCGCTGTTCCGTGCCAGGATGATGGGATTTGACCATCGCTTCGTTGCAGATCAGGGCTACTACGGGTTCGTGCATGTGGCACCGTGGTTGGAACGCCGTGTGCCTGACCATCTCATGTTCCGTGATGCGCGTGATCGAGTCATCGAAACCATTCATGACACCAATGATTTGGTCGCGTACCTCACGGCCCGTCATGGCCTCGCGGTCGTGCCAGGCGCCCCGTTCCATCAACCCGAGTTCATTCGCTTCAGTCTCGCGAACACTCCCGACTACACCGGAGCCGCTGTGGTGCGCTTCAACGAAGCCCTTCACGCACTCGAGTAGTTCAACACCGAGCCATCACAGGCTCGTTTTATTTTAGCGTTTCAATGAAGGCGTTCACTTCCTGGGCTGATTCTGGATGCAGTGTTCGATACTGCACAGCGGTCTCGATCGCCTGTTGGATTCGGCCATCTGCGGCATAGGCAGCAGCGAGTTTGGGAAGAAGGGCATCGTTATTTGGTTCAACGGCTCGGGCGGACTCATAGAGAAACACAATTTTTGGGGTGTCTCCTACACCGATGTAGTAGTTAATCAGCCAATCAAAGGCTTGTGCGCTTGTGAGCTGCTCTCCCTGCTGAAGACTTTGAATAGCCAGAGGAGCGGCACGCGAAAGATCGCCATCACGAGCATAGATGAGCGCAAGGGTGAACAGGGCATCTGGGTGATTAGGCGCAAGGACGAGTGCGGCCTGAATGGTTTTTTCCGCCTCGTCGCGTAAACCATTCACCGTCTGCATATTAGATAGCACGATGAGCGCTTCCACCCGCGTGGGAGCCAGCTCGATGGCACGAGAGACAATAGCGAAACTTTCTTGGCTGACAGGGGTGTTTGTTGCAACTGCATAAGAGAGTTCCAAACGCGCCGCCCGATACCAATTGTAGGCTCGAACAGGATGTCGACGCAGGGTTTTTTCGTAGGCCTGATGTGCCGATGAATAGATGGCAGTCGTGAGTCCTGGATCCTGGATGTTTCCCTTGATCTGTTGCTCCAAAGTATCGCTGTAGAGGTCAGCAAGCAAGGCAATGTCGTAGACAAAAAATGCCTGAGAGACACGATCAAGATGTTCGACTTGTTGCTGGGGACTCTCGTGATCGCGCGAGATGACTTGTCCGTACAGAGAGAATTGTGAGGCGGTTGGAATGAGTAAGAAGAAAATAATGATGAGAGGCACGACCAGACTCAGTGGACGTATCCACCTCCAGAGTGTGCCAGAACGGATGTGCTGTTGCGGAGGGATGGGTGCATCAAAGACCAAGGCCAAGAAAAAATAAAACGACACCAGAGGGACAATCGTATTGAAGACAAATAAATTTTGAACGAGATAGGCCACAAGAGCAGACATCAAGGCACAGGGTGGTATCCACGAGTCTTGTGATTTCCGTTTCAGAATCGTTCGGGTAATGACAAAGAGGTACAGGAGGTAGCTCAGGAGTGTGAAGATCCCACCGGTGGCAAGAATTTCTAAAATTTGATTATGCGGCTTATCTGGCCAGCTTCCAGATTCCTCATACAGATCGTTGGGATAATATCGGTCGGCGATGCGGTAGAAATTTTGGTGTCCGACGCCAAACCAGGGATCGTCCATCCAGCCGATCACGGCGAGCCGCCAGTAGGTGAGACGGCTGCTCACACTGGCATCGGTATAGTGTGTCAGTCGATAGAGATCCGTTCCTTGTGTTGATGTGTATCTGAGGCTCAATCCGACAACAGAAAGGAGGAGACATCCCAGCACGAGACAGAGCCATGTTTTTCTTCGTTGCGCCTTTTGCGTGTGTGTGACCAAAGAGATCACCCCCCAGGTGACGCATCCAATCAGCACACCCAAGTAGGCTCCTCGTGTTTCAGAAGCCAGGATGCCAAGGCCTGTGGTAAGCGCACAGATAGCAAAGATCGACCTCCAGAGACGGGTTTTTTCCCGGACGAACATTCCGATCGAAAGAAAAAAAGGAATCATGAGGCTGGCCGCAAAGAACACCGGATTGCCGATCGTCGAAGAAGACCTCGTTTCAAACACATCGATGCTTGGGAGTAGGTTCAGATGTTGCAAAGCACCGATGGTTCCTACGAGCATGCCTACGCACAGGAACAAACGAACCAGGACGATACGGCTTGACTTCCAGGTTTGGAACAGGGTGACGAGCGCCAAAAAAAAGATAAAGAGGTGGTAACGCAAAAATAAGCCGTCAACGCGAGAGGCGTTTCCCAAAAAACTATTCCATGGGTCAACACCGACCGAGGCGGATAGACTCATGAGGCAAAAGTACAGCAGGAGCGACAGGGGAATGGGATGGGTCAAAATAGAACGTCTTTCCGGCAGTCGTGAAAGATGAAAGACGAAGAAGGGAAGGGAGAGCTCAATCAAAAAAACGAAGAAAAAAATCTTTGTGCTGAGGAACGGAGCATACAAGGTTCGTAAAAAGATGAGAGGGGTGATGAGACAGAGTCCAAGGAGGAACGCGAGGCATTTTTCTGGAAAGGTGTGGGACATACGGTGGTCGAGACATTCTACCTCATCTTCTAACTGTGCTATAATTCAGTCAACCTATGCATCCGCCGCAATCGGTGAGCATTTCCACCGCGACGTTTATTAAAGCTGTTGTTATTGTTCTTGGCATTTGGTTTTTGTGGTACGTGAGAGACGTCGTTGCGATTTTGGTCGCGTCGCTTTTACTTTCCTCGCTCATTGAACCCTTTGCCGCAACTCTTCACGCGCGGCATATTCCTCGTGGACTCGCGGTGCTCATCGTGTACACGGTGTTGCTCACCCTCGTCTCGATTCTCACGGTTCTGCTTGTGCCAGCAGTCAGCACTCAGGGAGGACAATTGTTGAATTCTGTTTCAACGTCGTTCAGTGGCGTGGCGCATTCGTTTGGTGCGCTTCAGAATTTTACACAGACGCATGGGCTTGCGGATAATTTTTCAAGCTCCATCACATCATTGCAAGAAGCGTTTGGACAATCCGTTGGTTCCATTTTTAGCACGGTGAAGGGGGTCGTCACAGGCGTAGTCGCCACATTCATTGTGATGGTGCTTGCGTTTTACATGGTGGTGGAAGAGGAGAAAGTGCGAAAATATTTTCGCTCTCTCGCCCCGATCGAATATCAACCGTACGTGGGGCATCTCATGAAAAAGGTTCAAAAAAAAATGGGGGAGTGGTTGCGTGGGCAATTGATTTTAGCGCTCGTGGTTGGAACGTTGATTTTTATTGGCCTCTCGATGTTTGGAGTGCCGTATGCGCTGTTGCTTGCGCTGATAGCCGGCGTGCTTGAAGTCGTTCCCTATGTGGGGCCCGTGCTCTCACTCATTCCAGCGGTCATCATTGGTTTGGCGCAATCGCCGGTGATTGGTTTGGCTGTGGTACTTTTGTATGTGCTCGTTCAGCAGATCGAAAATCACGTCCTCGTTCCAAAAATCATGCAGACGGTTACAGGACTCAATCCCATCATCAGTATTTTGGCGCTTCTTGTTGGCATCAAAGTTGCCGGACTCGTGGGCGCGATTTTTTCTATTCCTCTGGCCATGATTGGTGTCGTGATGCTTGAAGATTTATTCGGTGACATGACTGAATCCTAATATGCGCTATTATCATCGCCATTCTTTTTTTCCTCTGGTCATTATCTTGCTCTCCCTTCTGTTAGGCTTCTTTATTTTTCTCACCGTGAGTCGTGAGCGGCCGGTGGTGGAACAAACGTCTGTCGCGCCGGTGGATGAACAATCGTATCGAGAAGAGCTCATGCTTCTGCTCACCACATTTGAAACAGACATGAATGCGGCGCCTGACAACGCGGGAAAGCTCTCTATTGCCCAGAGCACGTTTGCTGAGGTGATTGCTCTGCGCGTTCCACCAGAAGAGAAAGACCTGCATCTCTCGCTCGCACTCGCTCTTTCAAACATTCAGACAGCCCTCAAAGGGTCTGACCCAGATATCAGCATTTATGTGCTTCAAATTCAGACGATCACAGAGAGTTTATGACCCGTGTGGAAAAAAATGCTTCCGTGAAGGAAGAACTTGAACAGATGAAGGGGAGCGTGGTGGCAGAAGTTCGTGAGCACAATCGCAAACGTCGTCCCATGCTCACCTGCAGCCTTGTCATGCTCTTTTTTGTCCTGTGTTTTTTTGCGTGGATGGCTTGGCTTATCGCCTCAACAGGTTTTGTCCGGGTTCCTTTGTTCACGTCGCTTGCCTATCACACACCTGAACCTCTCCATACGGTTGAGCCAGGAGTCCCTGTTGACGTATTTGCCCACGAGCAGCTGACGAGCGAAGTAACGAAACGTCTGCAAGCAGGTTCTGGTGAGATCGAAGATCGTACGATCTCGCTCACGATTTCTGAATCTTCGTTGACCGCAACCCTACGTTCCCTCATGGAAGAATCAGGTCTCACGTTTCTTGATGCACATGAAGCACAGATCGCTCTGTCACCGGGCTCAGGTGCTTCCCTGTTTGTTCCTCTATCCAACAATGACCTGCACTCCGCGATCACTCTTGAAATGGACGTTGGGGTGCTGGATGGAAAAATTGCTCTTACACCTACGCTCCTGCGAGTGGGGAGTCTGAACGTGCCGCGGGTGTTTCTGGTGAGACTCTTGGATCCACTGATCGCGCAGGAAGTGGAAACGCTCAATGATGAACTTACGGGTTATGCAGATGTGACTGCCGTTCAAGTGACAGAGGGATTTGTGACGCTGACCGGAGAGCTGTCTGTTGAAATCCAATAGGTATGATTCTTTTGCATCGCATTACATCATTTGGCATCGCCCTTGTGGCCCTGTTCAGTTTTGTTTTGCTCCTGGAAGGATTTACGCATCCACTCCTGGTTGTTTTGTTGTGCACGATTTTTTGTGGTCTTTTACTTGCTCGGCTCCTCAATGTTCAGGTACGAACATTTCAGTTTTGGCATCTCTTTGGCACACCGATGTTATTCTTACTTTCGAGTTTTGGATTATTTTTTCTTTTAGAGTCCGTCAGTATCAAATGGGTGCTTGCAGGACTCGTCACTGTTTTTCTTCTGTTGTTTGTCGAGCACGTGTTTAATTTTATTCATCTTCCATCGAAGTATCAGCCTTTCACGCTTGAATATCTGTCCCAGCTCCTGCATGTCCTTTCTGTTTTTTTTCTCGCGACGTTGGGATTTGGATTAAGACTTTTTTTGCATGCACCGCTGTGGTTGCTCTGTCTCGCGTTTTTCCTTGTCCTCACCTTCATCATGTACGGCACGCTCTTTGCCAGCAAGGTGGATGCACTCAAGGCACGACCCTATGCCCTGGCCACCGCGCTTCTCATCACCGAACTTTTCGCTGTGATTTCTTTTCTCCCCACAGGATTTTATACCAACGCCGCTTTTTTGGCTCTCGGAGTCTATGTCCTGTTGGGCTTGTCACGGGCCGATGCCTTGCATAAGCTCTCCCGCGAAGTGTTGCGACGGTATCTAACCATTTTTGTCTTCCTTGGCGCGGTGATTGCTCTGACGTCTCAATGGATATGAAACATTTTTCAACAGCCACCATCCAGATCATGATCCTTGCCATCGTCCTTGGGGCTGGGAGCGGAGTGATTGCCACCGCGCTCACCAACAGCGCCCTGTCCCAATATGCCTTTGAGTTGTCAAAACTCACCGAGCCGCTGAGGCTCACGCAAGCCCAACCTCGTGCTGTGCCGCAGGGCTACGAAGACGCACTCACGACCCTTCAAACCGAATCGCTCAAAGCCGTTGGTTCTGTCTTTTCCTCTGCCATTCCTGCAACCGGATTTTCCACAGAGGCTGCGCTAGGCCCTGTTGTGGCTCTCACCTCAGACGGCTGGATGCTTTCTGCATTTGGATCCGTCGCCTCGCAGGTCGCGCTTGGCGATCAGTCCTGTGTGATCGATGATGTGCGTGTCCATGGTTCAGGTCTATCTTTTCTCCATTGTGAAACAAGCAACGCGCCAGTCGTTGATCTAGGAGAAGGCTATGATCTTGCTCCGGGGGATCAAGTGTTTGTCGTGGAAGGTCCTGAGCGTTTCGTGTTTACGAGTGTGAAGTCGCTCACATGGGGAGGGAGTCCTGTACAGGCTTCTGATGAGCCTTCACGTCGCATAGCGCTCAGCTTTGACTCAACACTGAAAGCTGGATCACCGGTGTTTAATCTCTCTGGGGAACTGGTTGGTGTGATTGATCCAACTCACGATGAGCCATTGGTGATCCCCTTTGAGCATCTGGCGATCGCGTTTGAACAAGTGCTGGAAGGTCGTGAAGCATTTTCATCAAGCACGCTTGGAGTCAAGGCGATTGAGCTTTCGCACACCGTTGGGTTGCCAGAGGATGTCACGCACGGACTCAAGAGTGGTGCGTTGTTATTTGATCGTGGATCCGTGGTCGCCGGAGGCGCTGCGCAAACAGCAGGACTGTTGCGAGGGGATGTGATTCTTTCCTTTGATGGAGAAACGATCGGAGAGAATCGAACACTCGATGATTTGGTCGCACGTGTCATGCCTGGCGTCGAGGTTGTCTTGGTTGTGGATCGGGGCGGTGAGAGAATGGAATTCACGGTGACATTGGGGTCTTCGTCTAAGTGAGTTATAATAGTTCTGGTATGAGTCAACCAAATTATCTTCGTGACATCATGAGCTCCTGGCATTCGGTGGTCATGTTTGGATTGCTTGGTCTTGTGCTTGCGCTCATTGTCTCGTTCGTTCAACCACTTCGCTATTCTTCCACCGCGCGATTGCTCATCTTGCAAGATGTGGGTTCAAGTGTGGATGCCTACACTGCCTCGCGTGCTGAGGAACGCATTGCAGATAATCTTTCAACCCTCTTGTACACGAGCACGTTTTTTGATCAGGTCATGAATGCGGGATTTGATATCGACCAAACGATTTTTCCAGACGACGATTCTAAAGCGAGAAAAGTTTGGGGCAACATGGTGAACGCGACCGTGGCACGCGGTTCAGGACTGTTATCCGTAACCGCCTATCACCGCGACGTTGATCAGGCTGAACAAATCGTCCGAGCGATTGCACTGGTCCTCACAGAGCATGTCGATGAGTACACGTCAGGCGGGAGCGTTTCTGTGCGTCTTGTGGACGAGCCGCTGAATTCTCGGTGGCCGGTGAAGCCGAATATTTTGGTGAATATATTATCTGGGTTTATCCTAGGCGGCTTTGTTGGAATAGGGTTTGTCATGTTGCAAACCCAGCGTATTCGCCGTCGGCATCAGCTGGTGCATGAAGAATTTTAGGTGGAGCAGGTGGCACAGGTGGATCAGGTGGTTAGATCCACCTTTTCTACCTAGTCCACCTTACCCACCTACCTAAAAAGCCCACATTGAGAACCTTCTTACTGGCGGATCGACGCGAGGAGGAGACGCGTGGAGCGCTGTGAGAAGGCCCTCAAAACGGGCTCTTTTTGTTTTCCTTTGGTTACTCTTGGCCGGCAAAAGGGTACCAAATACGTCAAAAAGCGTCAATTGCCAGCACGGCTTTTCCTGCCAGCCGCTCTTGACAAAAATTGCTTCCCGTGCTATCTTTGGACGTTCACCGTGAGACAGAAAACCGTGAATTGAAGCGGTTTGATGTTCGCTCATGACACCTCCTCCTTGTCGTGACGTGAATATCAGACCACTTGAGGCCATGGTCACAGCGAGTTGGATATCAAGATGTCCCACTTGCTGTGACTATGCGCTGAGTTCTCTACAACCAGCCTAAGTCAACAATCTGTGTAGGGAGGTGGATAAGGTAGAAGAGGTGGAAAAGGTGGATCTAACCACCTGATCCACCTACTCCACCTACGCCACCTTTCCCAACACACCCGTCGTTCCCCAGTCAGGGGCCGACGGTTGGGGTCACGCGGCATCCTGCCGAGTGAAGCCCATAAACGGTCCCTGACGGGTGGACAGCCACCCCCTACCCAGCCTGGAGAAGAAGTCATGCGTATCGTCCTCCTTGCCGGCATTGCCGGCCTCATCAGCAGCTCCGCGTTCGCCGCCAGCCCCCACCCCACCGCGCAGGATGCGGACGGTGACGGGTCCTTCGTCTCGACCATGGACGTCAACGGCGACGGCGCCAAGGACGCCAAGGACATCGGCGTGAAGGCTTCGGCCTACGACTGCGACGACGGACACAAGTCCATCCACCCGGGCGCGACGGAAGTCGTCGGCGACGGGACGGACCAGGACTGCAACGGCTCGGACCTCACCATGCCCGTCACCGACGTGGTCTGGAAGCGGTTCATCGCCAACGAGTACAAGGGCCGTGCCCCGTCCGTGGCGGTGTTCGCCGCCGAGTACGCCCGGGTCACCGCGGCCAGCTCGCGCATGAGCATCGACGCGATCGACGGGAAGTTCAAGGTCAGCGATCCGGACGTGGACGCCTTCCGCGACATCTACATCGGAACCTCGAAGGTCCTCGGGACCGACGGCATCCGTGAGATCGTCACCCTGGAGGAGGCCTCCCACTTCCGCGGCGGCAGCGCCAGCGGCGGCGGGGGAGTCTCCACGAAGACCGTGATCAAGCTCGCCGACAAGAGCGCCGAGAAGGCCGTCAAGGTCGAAACCGAGGCGCGCCTCAAGTGGCAGGTCGAGCGCGAAGGCGAGCTCGCCGGGATCACCCAGGCGGTGAACACGCACGGTGAGGACATCGAGAAGAACGCGGAGGCGATCGAAGCCGAAGCCGAGGCGCGAGCCGACGCGGACGAGGTGCAGGATCGCGACATCAAGGCCGCCAAGGATGCGGCCGACGGCGCGGTCTCGACCGCCAACTCGATGGCGTCCCGTGGCACGTTGATCGAGGGCTATGCCCTCGCCGGCGCGCTCGTGGGTTCGCCCGTGACCGACGACGACGACTTCGCCCGTCAACCCCTCGGTGGTGGTGTCGGAGCAGGCATCAACATCGGTGCGGATCTCGAGGAGTCCCGAGTGAACGCCTTCGTCGACGCCTTCATCGGCGGCGACGGTGGAGCGGGCCCGGCCCACTCCGAGGCCGTCGGGATCGAAATCGTGCCAGACGATGGGATCCTCGGCATCGACCGCCTGGGCGGGTTCCTCGCCTACAGCCAGCGTTCGTCGCAGCCCAACGCCCTCGAGACGCAGGTCTTGGGGCGCAACCCGCTCATCGGCATCAGCTACGTGAGTACGTTCTCCCCGAACGCGAAGAACGGCGCCCACGGACTGTTCCAGGTCCGTCTCGGCGTCGGTCCCGAGTTCCTCGGGATCGCGGGTGATCACGTCTCCGACGAAGTCGGAGTCGCGGGTCGCCTGACCATCGCGATCGGCGGCGGCATCGGCGCCCTGAAGTAGCAACAGCTACGACGACTTAGGCTGGTGATAAATCGTGGCTGACCTCGCCTTCCGCGGAGACACGCAAGCGGTCCACGCCATTCGCTACGCCTAGCCGGCTTCCTTGTGAAAACAGGGGAGCCGGTATTAATTTTTGCCTGGTTTTTTGGCTGTTTGAAGCCATTGACAAACTCATCTAAATCTGGTACCTTAGTCTCTTCGTTCATTGAAACAAAACCCAGCAATTCTTACGAAAAGAAGGTTGTAGGTTATAGGGAGTACGGGAAGGAATCGAGAGATTTGTGCGCAGAGATAGACTCTGCTTACAAACCTCTCGATTCCAACGGCGCAAACCCGCGCCCGAGGGTCGTCTCACCAAAAGGAGAGGATCATGACCCGTTTCACGCCCTTCACGGTCCTCGTGGCCGCAATGTTTTTCAACGCCTGCACGCCGATCGACATCGGCGACGACAAGGACGACTGCGACAAGTGCTCGGACACCGACGCGGACACGGACGCCGATGCGGACACGGACGCCGACACCGACGCCGATTCCGATTCGGACACCGACGCTGACAGCGGCGACCCGGATCAGGACGGCGACGGCTACAGCACCGAGCCCGACTGCGACGACGCCAACGACGACGTCTACCCCGGTGCCGACGAGATCTGCAACGACATCGATGACAACTGCGACGGCCAGATCGACGAGGGATGCGAGGACGACTGGTCCGACTACATCTGGTCCAGCGGCGACTACGTGTACTTCTCGGACGACGGCTTCTCCGGCGAGATGTACCCCGGGGCGTCGGCCTACATGGTCGGCTACGGCGGTGATCTCGACTGGACGCTGGACTCGAGCTACAAGGTCTCGCCCTCCAGCGGTGCCTACGCATTCAACACGTCCGGTTGGGACCACGACTGTTACGAGGTGACCTTGGTCTCCTCGCTCCAGTCCAACGGCTCCGCGGCCACGTCGATCGACAACACCGGCGACTGGTGGGACAACTTCGACCTCTGCGAATCGGAATCCGATACCGCGGACTCGTGGTGTTCCTACCAGGGCGGCTACAACTACCTCGTCGCCTTCTGCGTGACCTCCTCGGGGGTCGTGCCGGACGGTGACGGGATCTAGCCTTCCCTCGCGGTTGGCAACGTCCCTGGATTTCGGGGCGTCCGTAGTAGGTAAGGGTGCTGGGTCCTCCGGTGGTTGCTGATGCGCGGGGTTGTTGGACGAGAACCCGCGCCCGCACCCATCTCTCACCTCCTGGTTTCGGGGCTCCCTACTTGCTACGGGCGCCCCCATTCCAGGAGGCGTTTTATTTTGTGGGGAGGTGGAAGAGGTGGATTAGGTGGAAGAGGTAGGGCAAGGAGGAAAACGGAGTTTAACTGAAAGACTTGCAAGCATTCTTTGAAGCTCGTAGATGAGCGTCAACAAGTTGTCGTCGTCCCTTGCATATCCCAATCGCACACAGAGCAAAACTTGAGTATCGAGCTCTGCAAGTGAACCTCGGGCTATGGCAATAAAGTGAGAATAATCCCTTCGTGTTCCTCTTGACTTTCCTTCGGCTATGTTGGATGGAACTGATATGGCGGAGCGTCTCATTTGAGACACAAGACCAAATCGTTCATCAGCAGGTAAGGTCTTTGTAAGTTCATAAACTTTCTCAACAATAATCATTGCTTTTTGCCACACAAATAGATCCTTGTATTTGATGTAAGCCATACCTTTTGGTGATTTTACCACCTTTCCCTTATTAATCTGATCCACCTAGTCCACCTTTTCCACCTCACAACCTATGTCCACAACTCTTGACAAAATCACTAAAATATGATATAGTAAGCCGTTCAATAATGAGCAATAAAGCCTCATTTATTGGGACAAAACACGGTTTTCAACAGGTTAGGAAAGGGTACAGGACTTGTCCGTTTTGAAGCGACAGCATAGGCTGATGCGCAAAACGGATACGTCCTGGCCGCCTCGCCCCGAGGTGGTTCAACCCTCCCCGAATGGGGAACCCTGCAACCTGGAGAAGAACCCATGTCCCGTATCACCCTCCTGGCCCTCGTGGGCCTTTCCGCCGGCTGTGGCTTCGAAGTCGAGCGCGACAACGACTGCAACGAGTGCAGCAACATCGTCCCCGCCGACGCGGACACCGACACGGACACGGACGCCGACAGCGACGCGGACACCGACACGGACACCGCCGAGCCCACCGAGCCGTACTACGACGCGGATCGCGACGGCTACTCGACGCTGCTCGACTGCAACGATGCCGACGCGGCGATCAACCCCACCGCAACCGAGGTCTGCGACAGCGCGGACAACGACTGCGACGGCGAGATCGACGAAGGCCTGGCGACCGCGAGCTACTACGTCGACAACGACGGCGACGGCTACGGAGCCGGCGAAGCGGTCGAGTTGTGCGAGGTGCCCGAGTCGGGCTACAGCTCGGTCAGCGGCGACTGCAATGACGCCGACTCCGCGTTCTACCCCGGCGCCGAGGACGTCCCCGGCGACGGCCTGGACACGGACTGCGACGACGAGACCGAGCCTGCGGACACCGAGACCAGCGACGGCGAGGACGACACGACCGGCGACGAGCCGGAAGACGAGTCCGAGACGGACGAGGGTTCCGGGTCCACCGAGACCGACGACGGTTCCGACGAGGAGCCCGCGGTCGACGCGGATGCGGACGGCTACAGCGTCGTGAGCGATTGCGACGATTCCGATCCCGCGATCAACCCCGGCGCGTCCGAGATCCTCGACAACGAGGTCGACGAGGATTGCGACGGAATCGCCCAGGTCACCCCGACCGAGAACGACGTCGACGGCGACGGTTCGGAAGTCGGGAGCGACTGCGACGACAGCGACGCCAGCGTCAGCCCCGCGGCCACCGAGGTCTGCGACAGCGTGGACAACGACTGCGACGGCTCGATCGACGAGGGTGTCACGAGTACGTTCTACGCGGACGTCGATGGCGATGGCTACGGCGGCTCCACCTCGAGTGTGACCGCCTGCTCCGTGTCCAGCGGCTACGTCGGGAACAGCACCGATTGCGACGACAGCGATGCGAGCGTCAGCCCCGCGGCCACCGAGAGCTTCGACGAGCAGGACAACGACTGCGATTCGGAGATCGACGAGGACTGGCAGATCGTGGCCGAGGTGACCTACGGGTCCTCCGGCTACTACGTCTTGAACGCGCAGGTGTTCGACGACGTGGACGAGCTCGGCAGCGCGTGGGATCCCGAGACCGACACCGAGTCCTCCGGGACCACGGTCGCGATCGAGTACGCCACCGCCGAGTACGGCGACCTGTCCGCCTCCTGCGGGCTGCGCCTGAACGTGAGCGAGGGCAACCCCGCCACGGACTGGCTCTGCTCCGGCTCCGCCATCGACACCGCGGCCGCCTCGGTCGACGTGTGGTTCTCCGGCACCTGGTACGACGAGAGCGATCTCGTGGTCTGGGACGCCGGTCTCGGGAACGGCTCCTGCTCCGCGCTGCTCGTGGTCTCCACCTCGAGCGACTGCCAGCCCTAGGCTCGGCAGGCTAGCCCCGCTAGCGACAAACACCACGTTGGTGCTCGTCGTCAGCGGGGTGTTTGTTTTAGACACACCTGCAAAACTCGCGATCTTGCGTTTCACGGGGCCCCACCACCTCCTCAACGTAGTTTTCACTACGTCTCGGAGGCTGGCTTCCCCGTTCAACGCAATCTCATCGAGTTTTGCAGGTGTGTCTTGGTCATTTTTGGCTATTCTTAGCGGAACCTATTGACAATTCCTGTGTATCATGGTAAAAGAAGCAGTCAAAAACATGGTACTTTGAGCCTGATCGCGAGCTGGCTTTTGTGGGATCGACCCCCAAAAGCCAGGCCGAGATCTTCCCAATCTCTCACTACCCCGCTCAGGCCTGGGTAAGTCCTTAGCGGGACGAGAGAAAACCCCCAAGTAGGAGACGAAGATGCGTTCGCACTTCCTCTGTATCTGTATCCTGGCCCTCACGGGCTGTCCGACCTTCGAGGTCCAGCGAGATCCGGACGTGACCGTCCTGCCGGTCGATCAAGACATCGACAACGACGGCGTCAGCATGGACATCGACTGCGACGACAGCGACGCGTCGATCGGTGGCCCCACGGCCTGGTACCTCGATCTCGACGGCGATTCCTTCGGCGACAGCAACGTCTCCGAAGACGCTTGCGAGGCGTGGGATCGGTACGTGGCGATCGCCGGCGATTGCAACGACCAGGACGCCGGGATCAACCCCAGCGCGATCGAAGTGTGCGACGACGTCGACAACGACTGCGAAGGCACGATCGACGAAGGCGCAAGCGATGCCACGGCATGGTTCGCGGATGCGGATCAGGACAGCTACGGCGACGTGGAGAACTACGTCACGGCCTGCGACCAGCCCGATGGCTACATCGGCGACTGGAGCGACTGCGACGATGCCAACCCGGCCGTGAACCCCGGCGAGTCCGAGGTCTGCGACGAGATCGACCAGAACTGCAACGGTGAAGTCGACGAGGGTGTGCAGAGCACGTACTTCGCGGACGTCGACGGCGATTCCTTCGGGGACGCCGAGAGCTCCGCGGACGCGTGTTTGGCGCCCAGTGGCTACGTGGAAGACGCGACCGATTGCAACGACGGTGAGGCTTCGGTGAACCCGAGCGCCACCGAAGTGTGCAACGGCATCGACGACGACTGCGAAGGCACGATCGACGAAGGCGCAAGCGATGCCAGCACCTGGTACAGCGACGTCGATGGCGACGGCTTCGGCGACGTGAACGTGAGCGAGATTTCCTGCGAGGCCTCATCCGGCTTCGTGAGCGATTCCGCGGACTGCAACGACACCGACGCCAGCGTGAACCCCTCCGCGATCGAGACCTGCGACAACATCGACAACGATTGCGATGGCGCCGTGGATCCCTCGACCTCCGTGGGCACCGGTACCTGGTACGTGGACGACGACAACGACGGCTGGGGCGACAGCTCCGGCACGCCGGTCGTGCAGTGCACCCAGCCCGATGGCTACCTGGCCGATGCGAGCGATTGCGATGACAGCGACGCCACGGTGAACCCGAGTGGGACCGAGGTGTGCGACGGCATCGACAACAACTGCGACGGGTCCACGGATCCGGACGACAGCGCGGACGTCAGCACCTGGTACGCGGATCTGGACGGCGATGCCTTCGGGAATGCGAGCGTGAGCTCGGTTTCCTGCGAGGCCGACCCCGGGTTCGTGGCCGATGCGACCGATTGCGACGACACGGAGTCCTCGGTGAACCCGAGCGCCACCGAAGTCTGCAACGAGGTCGACGACGACTGCGACAGCGCGGTCGACGAGGACGTGGAGATCACGTTCTACGGCGACTGGGACAACGACGGGTACGGCAACAGCGCCGTCACCGAGTCGGCGTGCGAAGCCTCGGCAGGCTACGTGAGTGATGGGAGCGATTGCGACGACACCAAGTCGGCGGTCAACCCCGGAGCGAGCGAAGTCTGCGACGAGATCGACGACGACTGTGACGGTCTCACCGACGATCAGGACGACTCTACGGACGAGTCCACGATGTCGGAGTTCTACGCCGACGCCGACGCCGACACCTACGGCGATGCCAGCTCGAGCTATGTCTCGTGCGAAGCGCCCGATGGCTACGTCGAAGACGCAACGGATTGCGACGACGGTGACGTCGGAAGCTATCCGGACGCGCCCGAGACCTGCGACGGCCTCGACAACGACTGCGATGGCAGCGTGGACGAGAACCTCTACTCCGATTGGTACGAGGATCTCGACGGTGACCTGTTCGGCGCCGGAGCGGTGGTCAGCGTGATCTGCAACGGTTCCACCGGGAACCTCGTGGACAACGCGGACGATTGCGACGACAACGAATCGGGAACCAACCCGGACGCGACCGAGGTGTGCGACGAGATCGACAACAACTGCGACGGCGACGTCGACGAAGGTGTCGAGACGACGTACTACCAGGATGCGGACGGCGACAGCTACGGCGATGCGTCCACCAGCGACGATGCCTGCGAAGCGCCCAGCGGGTACGTGGAGGATTCCACGGACTGCGACGACGCCGATGCGAGCGTGAATCCCGGTGTGGCCGAGATCGATGCCAATGGCATCGACGACGACTGCGACGGGGGAATCGACGACGAGGGCATCTATTGCTGCCTGGACAACGACAGCGATGGCTACGGCGATCCCTCGTACTGCGAGTACGAAGGCACCGGGGTCTGCGACAGCGGCTACGTCGAAGGCGATGGCGACTGCGAAGATCACAACTACGCGGTTCACCCTCTCAGCCTGGACATTCCCGGCGACGGTGAGGATTCCGACTGCGACGGCGATACCGAAGGCTAGGTCTTCACGACCAACGACCCGACTCAGCACTGCTGGGTCGGTTTTCTATTTGTGACGATCGCAAAAAGTTTTTAGAAAATTTGCGATCGCAAAAAATTTTTCCGCCGTTTGCGATCGTCACCTTTAGCCTGTTTGGCTAAAATAAGCTAAGAAAGTTTGTTTGCTTGGGGATAGAAGGCTTGACAGTTCTTCGGTATTCAGGCAATCTTCCAACCTCCACCAGCGCCGGCGGGAT
Source organism: Candidatus Uhrbacteria bacterium (assembly GCA_023246355.1). Classification (GTDB taxonomy): domain Bacteria; phylum Patescibacteriota; class Patescibacteriia; order UBA9934; family GWF2-40-263; genus JACRJW01. The sequence continues at coordinate 23,047 of JAHFIQ010000005.1, forward strand.
CCTCCGTTTGTGACTGGTTGAGGCCACCTCCCCATGGAGAGCAACGTGAACCGATGTCTTTGGGCCCTTTGGGCCTGTGTACTGTTTTTCCTGGCAGGATGCCAGGGCTTCAACACCGCAACCGACGAGTCCTACGACAAGCAGGCAGCCTCCCGCGGCACCGGCCCGGACGATGACGGCGACGGCTACGGCGCGGTCCTCGACTGCGACGACACCGACGAGGACGTCAATCCCGGCGCCAACGAAGATCCCAGCAACGAGATCGACGACGACTGCGATGGCGCCACGGACTGCGACGACAACTCGGCCGACCTCACCGAGTCGTGCTACGACGGCGATGACGATGGCGACTGCGCGGACACCAACGGCGACGGCGAGATCGACGTGGTCTTCCTGTGCAACGTCGACAACGACGAGAACGCAGCCACGATCGCGGCGCAGACCGGCGGCGATGCAGATCTCATCCAGAACTACATCGAGGTCGAGTACGAGGGTGACTCGGTTTCGGGCTACACCCTGCCCGATCCCGACTGCAACGACGACAACGCGGATGTGAACCCCTCGGCCTCCGAGGTGTGCAACGGCGTGGACGACGATTGCAACGACCAGGTCGACGACGGCGTTTCGACTCCCACCGCGTTCTACGCGGATGCGGACGAGGACGGCTTCGGCGATGCGGACAGCTCGGTCACCGAGTGCGAGATGCCCTCGGGCTACGTCTCGGACTGGACCGACTGCGACGATACCAACGCGGCGATCAATCCCGATGCGATCGAAGTCTGCGACGACGGTGACGTCGACGAAGACTGTGATGGTTCGGACGATGGTTCGGATGCGATCGGCATGACCGACTGGTACCTCGACGCGGACGACGACTCGTACGGTGATGTCTACGTTTCCACCTCGTGCGACAACCCGTCCAGCGAAGTGCTCGTGGACAACAGCGACGATTGCGACGACGACAACGCCGACGTGAATCCGGAAGCGATCGAGGTCTGCAACGGCTTCGACGATGACTGTGACGACATGATCGACGACGAGGACGACTCCACGGACGAGTCCACGATGACCGATTGGTACGTCGACAGTGATGTGGATGGTTACGGCAGCAGTGCCACCAGTACCACCCAGGCGTGCGACATGCCATCGGGCTACGTCAGCAATGCCACCGACTGCAACGACTCGGCCCCCGGAATCAACCCCGCTGCCACCGAGATCTGCGACAGTGCGAACGTGGACGAGGACTGCGACGGGCTGAGCGACAATCTGGATTCCTCTGCATCCAGTTCCGGCAAGAGCACGTTCTACGCGGACGTCGATCTCGACGGCTACGGGAACTCGGCTTCCACCAGCAGTGCCTGCGACGCCTCTACCGGCTGGGTCACGAATTCCACCGATTGCAACGACGCGGACGCGACGGCTTACCCCGGCGCTACCGAATCGTGTGACGGTGTGGACGACGACTGCGACGGTACGGCCGACGACGGCGTGGAGACCACGTTCTACGCGGACACGGATGATGATGGTCGTGGCAATGCCAGCTCGACCGAGTCCGCCTGCGAAGCCTCCACGGGCTACGTGAGCAACTCGGACGACTGCGATGACACGGACGAGACCGTCTACTTGAACGCCGACGAGCTGTGCGACGACCAGGACAACGACTGCGACAGTGATGTCGACGAAGCGGCGGTCGATCAGACCACCTGGTCGCGCGATCGTGACGGAGACGGCTACGGAAACCCCGATGCCGCGACCTTCACGAGCTGCGATGCGCCCGGCGGGTACGTGGAGACGAGCGGCGACTGCGATGACACGGACGAGGACGTCAATCCGGCGGCCACGGAAGTGTTCAACGAGTACGACGACGACTGCGACGACCTGATCGACGAGAACACGAGCTGCATCACGGTGATCGAGATCTTGAACGATGGCGGTGAAGCCACGACGATTTCGGCGATCGTGAGCGACGACTCGACGCTCGACGGCGAGTGGTATCCGGGCGGCGTCCCCGGTGTGTCGGTGGTCGCGACCTCCTTGGGAGGCGACGACTGGGACTACGAGAGCACCATGGATCTGTGCATCGGGAGCTCCGGCTACGTGATCATCCACGCCGAGTTCGAGGACGGTTCCTCGCTGTGCGAGAGCATGGCGGCGACCGGCCTCGTCTACGGGACCATGGATGACATCGATCTGGACGCGGTCGCCTACGACAACCTCGACGGCACCTGCGACACGATCCTCACGCGCTAGCGACAGCTGCGGCTACATCAAATCTTCTTCGGAAGAGATGATCGTAGCCGCTTTTATGTTACAATTACACCATGATCAACCTGCGTACGGTTTACAAACGTGCCGAAGAGCATACCGCGTGGTTTGCGGTTGGATTGTTTGCGCTGCTTACGTTGCTCATCGTGTTGCAGTCTGTTTTTTCTCCAGCACTTGTGCTCTCTGGTGTTATCGTGGCCATTGTCTTGGTGGTTACATGTCTGCGTCCTGAACTCGCCCTTGGGCTGCTCGCGGTCTATCTCCCGTTTGAGTCCGTGTTGCTCAAGTTTGTTCCTGATGACATTTATTTCTTTGCACGCTACGGATCCGAGGCGCTTATTTATTTGGTCGCGGCCGTGGTTTTTTGGAGGATTTTCTCAGGGAAGCAAGCCTATCGCGCCACACGTTTCGATTTGCCCTTTCTTTTGTTCCTGGCTGTGCTTCTTGCCTCAACGCTCGTGAACCTTGTCTCACCGACGGTTGCGATTCTCGGCGCGCGGCAGATTTTGCGATTCATGATCGTGTTTTTTCTTGTGGTGCAAATAGCGCCATCGAAAGCCTTCATCAAAAAACTGACCTGGATTCTGTTTGGCATTGTCGTGTTTCAGTCAGTGCTCGGAATCGCGCAGTCCGTGATCGGTGAGCCGCTGGATCAGTTGCTTCTCCCTTCCGAAGATCGTGCGCTGGGAAGCCTTGTGCTCACAGAAGGAGTCGAACAATTTTGGGATCCAGGATCGCGTGTGTTTGCCACGCTTGGTCGCTACGACCGTCTGGGAAATTTCCTGTACATTTTTCTATTGCTCGCCACCGGGTTTCTTTTTACAAAACAAATGCGTGAGAAACACACCTGGTTGCCATGGCTTTTTGCGATCGGCATTCCTGCCATGGTGCTGACGTACTCACGTTCATCTTGGTTTGCCTTTCTGTTTGGGTTCGTTTTGATTGGCCTTCTCATCAAAAAAGACCGGCGTGTTCTGGCAGGTCTCGGAGCGTTTGTGTTGTTTCTCGGTTTGGTTCTTGGCGGTTCAGGCCTCAACGTGAGTCTCATCACCGAGGCGCCTGGGCAATCCCTCACAGAGAGATTTTATGAGAGCTTTAGTTATGCTAGATGGCGAGGGGAGTATTACGGTTTGGGTCGCGTGTTTTGGTTTATTCACACACCGCTCACGGTTGTGGCTGCTTCGCCGTTTTTGGGATTTGGTCCAGGACAGTTTGGCGGGGGCGCGGCGGCAACTCTGCGCAACACGAGTGTCTACGAAGAACTCGGACTTCCGTTTGGCGTGTTTGGTACAGAAGGATTCATCGATAACAACTGGTTTTCACTGTGGGGCGAAACAGGAACGCTGGGGATGATTTTTTATGTCTGGTTGTACGGAGGATTATTTTTCTTTGCCCTGAAGGTCGCACGGGAATCAAAAGATCCGTTCGTGCAATCGATCGCTCTGGGTGTGGCAGCGATTTTGCTTGGTGTGGCGTTCAACGGTTTTACCTCGACGATTTTGGAGATCCGCACCAGTGCGTTTTATCTCTGGCTGTACGCTGGTTTTTTGTATGTGTTCTATGAAAATCATCCAAGCCAATAAATTCTACTTCATGCAAGGCGGCGCCGAGCGCTACCTGCTTGATGTTTCATCCTGGCTCGCCTCTCAGAGTCACGAGGTGATTCCGTTTGCCATGCAGCATCCGGATAATCTTGAAACGCCGTATCAAAACTATTTTCCATCGTTTGTTCAGACAGGTCGCGTGACAGCCAACTGGCAGGGGATTCGGACGCTCACACGGATGGTCTATTCCCTGGAAGCGCGCCGCAAGATGGCAACGCTCATCGCTCACACCAAACCCGACCTCGCTCACATCCACAATATTTACACGCAGCTTTCGCCGTCTATTCTCCACACACTGAAAGATCAGCACGTGCCGGTTGTGATGACGGTTCACGATCATCATCTCATCTCACCGCAGTACAACATTTGGGCGCACGGTTGTGGTGAGGATTATCGCGATGTGGGACTGGTGCGCGGCACGCTCTCCCGGTTTCACAAAAAATCCATGCTCGCCAGCTTTGCTCAGACAGCTGTCTACAAATTTCATCGCTTCTTGCAAATCTACGAACGCGGCGTTGATCTCTTTGTCTGTCCATCGCAGTACATGAAACGACAGCTCATCCGTGGCGGATTCCCTGAGGAAAAAATTCGGGTGAACCACTTTGGCATTGATGAGAAGGTGTTTACCCCACGCTACGATCATGATCGGTATTTTTTCTATGCCGGGAGACTCTCGGAAGAAAAAGGCGTGGAGACGATTATTCGTGCGGCCAAAATCATCGGCGACGTGAAAGTTAAAATTGCTGGCCGTGGACCTCAGAGTGATCGGCTACATCGTCTGGCTCACGATGTGCCTGGCGTAGAATTTCTCGGGTTTAGATCTCCCGAAGAGCTGAAAGAACTCTATCGCGGTGCGATCGCGGTCCTGCTCCCATCCCGTGTTCATGAAAATTTTCCTTTGATGGTTTTGGAAGCGCTTGCCTCAGGCAAGCCGGTCATTGCCAGTGATGTTGGCGGTGTGCCTGAAATGATCGATGACCGTGTGAATGGATTCCTTGTATCTCCAACAGATGATTTCGGTTGGGTTGAGGCCATGATGCGTCTTGCCATTGACGACCGACTTTGTGAGTCCATGAGCCGTGCTGCCCGCACCACCGTTGAACATCGGTTCAAACTGGATGATCACTATCGAAGGTTGATGGAGTGTTATCAGGAGGTGATGTAACCTAAAACTCCCCATGACAGGGAGTTTTAGGTGGTGCGTTGCGCCAGCTCTGGCTCAAGCCACAGAAGCTCATACAGATACTCGGTCGTCTCCGCAATATCTTTCCAGTCGTAGGTCTTGGCGATGTACGTCCGTGCCTCAGCACCGACCGCACGCACATGCTCTGGGCTCTCGAGCATCATTTTGAGATGTGTCACGAGGTCCTTGACGTCTCCGGTTTTAAATGTGAGGCCATGTTCTTTTGTGAGCTCCAGGTTTTCTGGAATATCCGAGGACAGCACACATTTTCCATAGCTCATTTCCTCTAGGACGGCAATCGGGAGACCTTCTGATTCCGACGGATGCACGGCAGCATAGGCGTTGCCAAACAAGGCATGCAATGTCTCGCCGGTTTGATTTCCTGTGAGCACGATCGATGGGTCGTCCTGAGCAAGAGTGTGGAGCTCTTTCACGTACGCATCGGTAAACGCCGAGCCTCCCACGATCGCGAGTTTTTTGTTTCCAACCAGTTCTGGATTCTGTTGTTTGAGTTTTTTCCAAGCCTTGATGAGCACATGAGCACCCTTGTGAGCCACCAAACGAGCACACATGATGAAGTACTGGTTTGGCACAAGTCCGAAGACGTCCAAGAGTTTGGGGTCTGGGTCGGTCAGAGGAATCTGTGTGCCGTTTGGAATGTATTTGGCGTCCACGCCGTAGGAAAGTCTGATGTAGGTTTCCAGCGTCTTTGACACAGAGATGGTCGCGTCTGGAATCATGCACGCCATTCTCTCACCCAGATTCAACATGAGGCGCGCCAACACTCCCCATTTTTGATGATGGCGATCGATGCAGTGAAACGTCACGACCACTTTTGCCGATGGACGCAAGATTTTTGGAAGCCAGGATAACAGCGCCGGACCCACGCCATGGAAGTGATACACGTCTACTTTTTCTCGTGTGGCTTTCAGGATCGAGGTGAAGGTGTGTGTGATCGCGTCCAAGTGCTTGGTGGCAATGCCCCAGGTCTTGAGACAGTGCACGCCTTTGTAGTCGCGAATCGGCCAGACATACCAGGAACGGCAAAACACGAGGACCTCATGTCCACGTGCGGCCAACTCGACTGAGAGCTCTTCCACATGCCGTTCAATGCCCCCAGATCGAGCAGGGATTCCCTTTTGCCCAATCATTGCGATTCTCATATTGACGCTGCAGTATAACAAAAAAAGGCCATTTTGTCAATGGTCTCCACCAGAAAAAGGCCTAAAATAGCCTAAAGATTACTATTCTTCAACTCGAGCTTTATCGCTGGCCATGAGGTCATTTGGAAGGTTCGTGGTGACCTCTGAACCGGAGGCACTGACAAAGGCTCCGGTGCGGCTATCTGTGGCCGTGAGATGGATGTCAGACAGGAGCGTTGGTATTTCTTCGATCATGGTTATATCCGGTGTGATCGCAAGCTCAAAGGCAACGCCAACGACCTTGCTTGTTGGTGAGAGGGTTGGTTCAAGACTCGCGAGTTCCCAACTGATGATTCCTGTCTCTGGATCGAATTCAACTCCGTTGTTTTGCGAAGTGCTTTGTCTGCCCGTGAAGGTCACGTTGTCGCCGACGGTGCCTTCAATCACTACGTTCGTGAGCTCGTTGATGGTGCCGCCCACATGCCAAAAAACCCAGTACGTTGTTTTCTCGCCAACCGTTGGAGGAAGAGATCCGCGTCCAAGCTGATCACCGGTGGCGGTTGCATAACGACCAAAAGATTCCAGCATCACCGGAGTGGTGATGGGAGTTGTGAGGGAAGATCCTTTACTTGAGATCCGCTGTCCTGTTCCATCACCCAGTGTGTACGTGGCGGTGCAGCGAGAGACAAGATCGAGACCGTCGTAATCGGTTGTCTCGCTTTGAAGAATCGATGAACGCAGTCGAACCGGGATGCTGATTTCGCCAGACGCTCCTGGAGATACGGACGCAAGTTCGGGAGAGGTTGCACTCGTGATCTCGTAGACGTCTTTGGAAAAAAATGGCGAGTCAGATTCAATTCCCAACACGACGTTCGTCAGGTCATTCTCTCCAATATTTTCATAACGGACCGTGAAGAGGATTTCAGATCCAGGCTCAGCCGAAGACTTCGTGATGCCATGCTCGATTTTGAGTTGTGGAGGAACAACAGGAGCGGTATGTGTGAGCGTCTCTTGTCGGTAACGATCTTCTCCAAAGGTAAACGATGGATGGAACACGAAGGTGACTTGATCGCCCGTGTCGCCAAGGGAACCCACAAACGTCATGGATCCTGTTTCTCCTGCAGCGATCCCTGGAACTTCAAATACGTTGTTGATGAAAGCTGGTGTTGAACGCACAAGTGTGAACCCCTCAGGCCACTCAGGTTCGATCGCAATGGTTGGAAAATCAATTTCGCCTTTGTTCGCGTAGGTGATGATTCCTTCGATTGGCTGATAGGCGATAAGTTTTTCAGGCAGCGTGAGGGCGAGCTCAAGGGTGGAAGAAGCAGGGGAAAATGTGTGTGTCGCTGTTTTGCGAGCTGCGACGTCTTTGTCTGTCCCGTGAGTGAAACGGAGGGTGCTGGTAAATGTTTGTTCGCCTCCGACGTCTCCAAACATCACGCCTTTGACATGAAATGAACCAACCGCGCCAACCGGAATGGTTCCAAGATCAAGGGCGTCCTGTTCCTCCAGGAGAAAATGATCAGGATAGGTGAGTGTGAGTTGGGCGTTTCTCAGTTCTTCACCTGTGTCGTTTCTGTACTCGATCACGAGTGTGGAGGACGCTCCTGCCACGATTTCTCTTGGCGCAACGGTTGCTTCAAGGGCGAGGTTGTCCTCAAAAGTCGTCTGTGGAGCAAGAGAAAGAAAGGCGAGTGATATTCCAATGCCGATGAGCGCGCCAATGAGCAAGAGATCAAACGCAAACAACAAATGGGCAAACGCAGATTTTCCCCGGTAGCGTTTATCAAACCACTTCACAAACGGAAACAGAATCATCCGACCAGGATGCACAGACAAACAAACCGCGCGACCAAGAATGGAATCGGGTTTGGAAACACTGTTGCAGGCAAGGCCTGTTTTTATTTCGTCTGGAAGATTCATACACCTATCGTATCCCTAAAACGAACTCAGCGTAAACACGTCCGTGGTGAGGCCAAGGATTTCATCGATGCCATCGTCGTCGATATCCGCTGCAACAACTTCCAGTCCGTCGCGATCCGTTCGGTCATCAACGTAAAATTCTGATTTCAAATTTCCATCTCGATCGTAGACGCGAGCCAGGGGCGATCCTCCACGTCCTGGACCTGTCACGATGTCATCAACTCCATCACCATCCACGTCTCCCACAGCCACGTTTACGCCGCCACGAAACCCGCTGTCATAGGCAAAGAATCCTGGGTTGATGAGTGTTCCGTCTTTGCGAAACACACGTACATGCGGCCCGCCGTTATATCCTGCACCGCAGATGATTTCTTTGATGCCGTCGCCGTTTAAGTCTCCGATCGCAACGTTGACTCCGCCACGAAACGAATCCGCATAGGCAAAAAATCCAGGATTGATGAGCACACCATCGCCGTTGAAGACACGCACATGCGGCCCGCCACCATTTTCTGTTCCGGTTACAATCTCGACGGTCCCATCGTTTTCAATGTCGCCGACAGAGATATTGATGCCTCGCGAGTAGGTTTCGGTGTAGGGAGCAAACTTTTTGTAAAGCGATCCGTCAGACTCATAGATATACACGTAGGTATCGTTGGCCAGAACCGTCTCGCGTTCGCCATCGTTGTCTGTGTCGTACTTGATGACCTGCATGCCACCTCGTTGGGTTGAGTCGTAGGCGAAAAATCCAGTGCGCGTGGCTTCACCGTCAAGGTTGTATACCCGAGCAAACGATCCATTCAAAAAGGTCGCATCCAAAATTTCTTCGATTGGTCGGAGCAGAATAATTCCGTCCTTTGAGGCAAGCGTGATCGAGGACACAATGGAACCGCTGTTCACGGTTGGATCCTGTGTGCCGTGGAGTTTTTCGTACTCGCCGTCGAGTTTGACGGTTTGTGTCGTTGCGGTGGCATTCACAATCACGGCACCTTGCTCGAAATCTCGCATCCAGACACCGGTGTCGATTTCTGCGTCCTGGGGGTTGAGAGTGTTTTGAATGTCACCCTTTGGCGCGCCAAGATAGGCATCATACTCATCGTAGGTCCAGAGCTGGGCATGGCTTTCTGTTCCATAATCAAAGGCAAAGAATCCGTTTCCCAAAAGCGTCGTGGTGATTCCGAATCGGATTTTTTGGTAGTCATCGTTGTCGCCGTTGTTTTCTGTGTTGACGTTCACGACCTGAACAGAGTCATACCCAACATCGTCTTCAAGGTTGAGATACTCGTCCGTCATGTTCTCCCACTCAGCAAGTGTGTCATCAGAGGAAGGAAACGTTTCAAACATGCGGCCGTTCACATACGGTGCGAAATCAGGATTGGAAGAACCGTTGGTGATTAGGATGTAGTCCTTGCCGATTGTGTCACGCGTTGATTGGAACAAATCCTGGTACCGTGATGCCCACAGTGCGTTGGCCGTGCTTGCAGAATCATTTTTTCCATCCTGATTCACATCGACATTTCCCACCCAGCTGATCGAGTCCTGGACCTCGTCGTAGAACACACCATCCCAGTAGCCGGTTGAGAGGACCTCGTCGTTCACAAATTCTGGAAGGAATTCAGACCAGCCGCTGTTCAAGTTGAGGGCACGCGTTCCGGTCCAGACAGACACTTGGTTTCCACTACCGTCTTTGAGCCACCAGTCGTCTTCGATTTGGCGGTACAGTTTTTGATGGAGCGAATCATCCCAGTACAAATCGTTCCAACTGACCGTGGCGATGTAGGGGAGGATCACGATGTCGCTGTTGATATCTCGGATCTTTTGAAAGAAGGATTTGTTATATACTTGAGCTTCGACGGGAATCACAATTAAGTCGAATTCCGCCAGAGTTGTAAGTGCGTCATCGAGCGTCTTGCCAGACATCAAAAAATAGTTCGCGGTACGAACGAATTCATGGGAATCGATAGCTGCGTTTGTCTGTGTTCCTTGGCCCAAGATGAGTCCAAGCGCAAGGAACAGAGAAAACAGTCGGCGCATAGTTAATCTTCCTTTTCTTCCTTGAGCCCTTCTGGATTAGGTGAGTACAACTTGGCGTTGATTTTCCACTGATCCACAAATTGACCAATGCCGCCCTTGTCCCGCTTGTTCCGCACGGTGGTGGTGCGTTGTGACCATCGTAGCAAAGATTCAAAATTCAGTTTGTACCTGCCTTGGACGACCACGTAGGTAATTTCGCCAGAAAGAATTGCCCGACGAACCGTGCGTTGGCTCACGCCGAACATCTTTGCAGCTTCGGAGACGGAAAGACGAATAATGGATTTCATAGGGAAGGTGGACTAGGTGGATGAGGTGGAAAGGTTGAAAGGATTAAATGATCGGAACCACCTAATCCACCTTGGCTACCTTATCCACCTGTTTACCTGTGTATAACACTGTCTGTCGATGCCAGTGTAGACAAAAAAGTCTGGTCTGTCAATCAAGTATTGATTTTTCAGCCTATTAATGCTATTTTCCTCGCTGCGCTTCCATAGAACCTAATGCCGTGCAACTTCCCTTGTGCAACCAACAAAGCGTGAAAAATTCCTGCTCACAAGAATCCGAGTTTTTAAGGACGAACACGCATTCGAGGCGCTTTTGAGTGAATACTCACCAGCACTCCAACGGTTCCTTTACAGCAAACTTCCCAATCACCACGATGTTGAGGATGCCTATTCCACACTCATGCTTCGGCTCTGGGAATACACGATCCGGACGCCGGTTGAACATTTTTCCGGACTGGCTTACACGATTGCCCGCGGGGTCGTTGCAGAGTTCTATCGATACCGGGAAGGGAAGGAACAGGTCCCTATCAGTGGAGGAGAGGGCGAAGAAGGAGTCGAAGTCGAATCTGGGTATTCTGCTGAATACGTCGAGACGCAGATCGACTCACAGCTTGTGAAGGAAGGAATGAAGAAACTGAAAAATGAAGATGATAGGGAAATCCTGTTACTGCGCTTTGTCGAGGGTTATCGAGTGAAAGACATTGCCAAGTACCTGGGCAAAACAGAAAATGCCACTTCGGTGCTCATCTACCAAGCCTTGAAAAAAATTCGTGCAAGCATTTTGAAAAGAAAAACATAGAAAGGTCCTGAGGTTATGGACAAACTCGACCGACAAATCATCGATACCCTCAAGTCCCTGAAGGATGACCCTGCCTTTGGTGGTGGTTATGATTTTGCGGCCACGCACAAGCAGGCGCTTTTGAAAAATGGTTTTTCTCTTCCTGCATCCTCTCATCAATACACGTGGCGCGATTATCTTGAAACCTACACCTGGGAGTTTACACACTCCATGCTGCGCCCACTGGGAGCAGCCGTGGCCGTGTTTGTTTTTGCGATCACGGGTTTTATCTCGGTCGCAAACGCTTCTGGTCGCGCGCTTCCTGGGGACGAGTTGTACGGGGTGAAACTGGGTATTGAAAAAGCGCAGCTCGCTTTGGCTTTCAGTGCAGATAGTCGTGCCAATCTTCAGGTCGAGTTTGCCAGCCGACGGCTTGAGGAAATGGTAGAGCTCGCGGCCACGTTGCACCAGGATGCTCCTGAGACGGTTCAGGTGGCGGTGGATCGCTTCAAGAGTGAGGTGTCCACGATCAAGGCAGAACTTCAAGAACAGACAGGAACGCAGGAATCAAAAACCGAACTTGCCAAGGCCGTTGGTCGAAAAACAGAAGCGTACTCTTCGACGGTTGCCTCAACGTCAACCGAGTTATCACCCGAGGTCCGAACAGAAGTTTCAGAGATTATTGAACAGACCAAGGACCAAGCCGTGGAAGTCATTATCACAGCGCACGAACAAACACCTGATGAAGAAACAGAGCACGAACTCGCGCTGGCTCTTGAAACAGAGATTGCTGATATGAAACTCCAGTTTGGTGATGCGTCCGCTGAGCCGGTCGAAGCTGCACTTGCCTTGCAAGCAGAAGGCAATTATCGCCGTGCATTCCAAGTCCTCAAAGAATTTGCCCTTGTTCACGAGTTGGACGTCCTTCCCTAAGAAGGAATTCCGGCCCGCTTCTTCATCCTTTGATGGAGAGGCTTTAAGCTCATTAATTCACGCTTGCCAAAGGTCGAGGCCGCAATGCGGTCGCAAAGCGCTGATTAAAAAAAGCCCCTAACCAGGGCCAAAAAGGTTCACCCAGTTCATCTGGGTATTGTACGAAATTTATCTTATGTCTAACTCCCTTCAATTGAAGAAAGTGCTCACGATCGCGGTTGCAAGCGCCACCATCCTTTGGACGGCTGGTCTTGCTGCGTTCGTGCCAACCCAGGCCAAAGCCGCCGAATACGGCGATTTGATCATGGGCGAGACACTCTCAACCGTCTATTACTACGGTTCTGATGGTCAGCGCTACTCCTTCCCCAACGAGAAAACCTATTTCTCTTGGTACGAGGATTTTGACGATGTCGTTCAGATTTCCGATGAGGATCTCGCTGACATCACCCTTGCTGGAAATATTGTCTATCGTCCAGGTTCGCACTGGATCAAAATTGAGTCTGACGAAAAGGTGTACGCGGTTTCAACCGATGGTTCTATCCACTGGGTAGAGTCTGAAGAAGTTGCCGAAGGCCTTGCGGGCAGCGATTGGAACATGTTTATCGATGATGTTCCAGACGTGTTCTTCGTTGACTACACCGTTGGTGACTCTCTGGACGATGCGTCCATGGGGTACGACGGCATGCTCTGGTCCGATGGCTCCTCCACCTATCACATCATGGATGGTGAATACCACATGGTGACCGATGACGGTATGGAAGCCAACATGTTCCAAGACGGTTTCGTCCTTATGGGCGATGGCGTTGACTTGGACTCTCTGACAGAGGGCGATGACATCGATTCCGAGTCCGCTTCTTTGACAGACGCCGCTCAAATGGTTGAGGGCGATGAGTACGAAGAGACCGAATACATCGACGTTTCTGTCTCCGATGACTCTCCAGCCGCTTCCACCTACATCGCTGGTCAGGCTCTCGCTCATGTCGTTTCCTACGACTTCGAGAACCCAACAAGTGAGGATGTGGTCGTGACCGGTCTTTCCCTTGATCGCACAGGTGTGTCTTCGGACACCACTCTTGCCGCTGTGTACCTCTTTGATGGGTACATGCGCGAGAGTGATTCCGCCACGGTTTCAAGCGGTACGATTTCTTGGAATGACACAGGCGATACGGGATTGTTCGTGATCCCAGCCGGTGAGACCAAGACCATTGACGTGCGCACGCACGTAGCCGCTTCCACTGGTGGTCAGACCTTCGGACTTGATCTGTTGGACGAGTCTGATGTCGAATTCGATGGTGCCAACGAAGCTTCGGGATCCTTCCCACTTGAGAGCGAAGTCCACACCGTGGCCACGCTTCCAAGCAACTTCGCCACCTTCGCCTTTGCCACAGCCTCCACTCCATCGGCCAACACCTCTCTTGATCCACAAGACGACTATCGTCTTTGGGAAGAGACCGTGACCGTTGGAAACAACGAGGTCTACCTCTACTCTGCTTCCTTCCGCAACATCGGTTCCGTTGACGCAGAAGATGTCCAGAACTGGCAGCTCTACGTAGCAGGAACTCAGGCTGGTGACGATGTCGCCCAGCAGGAATCGGTAGACGGCTATGTCACGTTTGATCTTTCTGCTGATCCAGTGAAGATGAACACCGGTTCACACGTCGTGAAGGTGCTTGCCGATATCATCGGCGGTTCCACACGCACCGTGACCGTTGGTCTTCGCGATACAGCCGATATCTTCGTGACCGATGAAGATTACGAAGAGCCAATCCTTGTTACCGGTAACACCACGTCCACCACCGCAGCCTTTGCGGCTCAGGACGCGGGTGCACAGACCATCTCCTCTGGTGAAGTAACCTTCACCAAGACGACGGATTCTGCTTCCGGTGACATTATCGATGGCGCATCCAATGTCTCTCTCGGTTCCTTTACCGTGCGAGCCACAGGTGAGGCCATGAAGATTGAAAACTTGCCAATCCAGATCGATGAAGACGATGCAGACACGACCTACACCTTGCGCAATGGTGCGCTGTATGTCGATGGCACACAGGTGGGTTCCACCACAGCGATTGCTGGTGACACGGATTCCACCCTTGCCTACACATCCTTCACCTTCGGATCATCCTTCATCGTCTATCCTGGTTCACCAGTGACGTTGGAGATTCGTGCGGATGCGTACAACTCTGACGGAACAGATGACGTCGATGCTAACGACACCATTCAGGTGCAGATCGACGGCGGTTCTCCTTCCAGCAACGTGCTGCGCAAGGTCTCCGGCTCCTACATCTCCCGCCCAGCGGCTGACGTAGAGGGCAACATCCTCACGGTCCGAACCGGTGCACTCACAACAGCGAACAACTCAAGCTATGCGGCTCAGTCAGCTGTCGCTCCAAAGACCCAATATAAAGTTGGTTCCTGGACCGTCACAGCCAACACAACCGAAGCTGTGAACCTCACAACCTTCGATGTGGACTTCTCCGCAGCCGCTTCTGATGCTTCTGCTGCTGCTGACTACACCAACCTCTACATTACCTACGGACCAGATGGAGATGAGAACACCTCCAACACGAAGACCACTGTTTCTCTGACGACCAACTCCTGGTCGACCAGCTACACCTTGGATGCTGGTGAAACGATCTACGTGAACGCCTATGCTGACGTCGCCACATCTGTGACCGATGACTCAGACGGCGATGACATCATCACTGCTGACCTTGATGTGGATGCAACAGCCTCGAGCTCTGCAACCTCTATCGACGGCTCTGATGTGTCAGCCTCAGCCATTACGTGGTACACCGCTGGTTCGTTCACCTCCGCTGTTGGTGGTGCAACTCCAGTTGCCAAGGACGTGGCTGCAGGTCAGACCATTGAGGCAGCCCAGTTCAAGTTAACGGCCGTACGTGAGAGCTTCAACATCACTCAAATGGAGTTTGAAGTTGGTACTGCTGCAGCCGCCGGCGTGATTAGCAGCGTTATGCTCTACGACGGCAGCACCTTGCTTGGCTCCGCTGTCATGTCTGAAACCCCAAGCAATGACACAGGTGATGGTGAAACAGACGGAACCGCAGGTTTGTCTGCTCTCATCACAGGCCTGGACATTGATGTCGCAGCTGGCACAAACAAGACCCTTACAGCCAAGCTCGCGCTCAATGACATTGGTTCAGGTATGGCCAGCTCGCAGAACAACCTGGCTCTGACCTTGGACTACATGCGCTACACGGACAGCCAGGGCACTGTGCAAACAGGAGCCACGAGCTACACCGACCGCGCAGGTAACGAGATTCGTGCCTACAACTCTCTCCCAACCGTGTCCGCGGTCGATTTGACCAACTCCACGCTTGTGAACGGACAGGCCATTGATCTCTACAAGTTCACCGTATCGGCCAACAGCAACGGATCGATTGCGCTCAAGCAGCTCGCGCTGCCAATCAGCTACACCGACTCCGATGCTGACACCATGTGTGTGAACCTCTGGAAGTTGTACAAGAACGGTACAGATGTTTCGACCAGCTCATCCGCTGTCGTCTTGGAAGACGAAGATGGTGAGGACATCGAGGGCGGAACCTCCAGTGCCTGTTCCACACCTCTTGCAGAAGGCGACACAACGGTCTACATCATCTGGGACACCAACGAAGAAGTTATTACCGCTGGTGAAACCGTGACCTACACTCTGCGTGCCACTCCAGTTGGATTTGACTCCGACGGTGACACAGGAGATGAGGACTACTTCACGATTTACCTTGCTGGTGATAGTGCTCACAACCAGGCCACCAACGCTGACATCTGTCTTGAAGATGCAGGAGCTGGTGAAATCTGGCAGTTGGATAACCAGGTCAGCTCTGCCTGTACCACGGCTTCCTCCAACAACACCGCCTACAACTTCATCTGGTCTGATAACTCTGGTGAGTCGCATGACGCATCCAGTGAAACAGGATCCGGTGACTGGACAGACGGATACTTGGTCTTGAATCTCGACCTCGCGGGAGAGACCTGGGCTAAGTAAACCTTCCCTGATTCTAGGGAAAACCTTTCTTCGACCATCCACACGTCTCACTGGCATCCGGTTTGAGGATTCGTTCACAAACCTTGGCCTATCGAGACCGGGATCTCGAGGATCCATACCCACGCCTTCGGGCGTGGTTTTGGTTTGTGTTACAATGTCACTACTATGACCAAGAAGACTTACGTTCTCTCTCTTGTGCTTTTCGGCATCTACGCCTTTTCGGCTCACGCCTCCTCAACTTGGATCGAACAAGACCATGGCACCATGCAGAGCGTGCGGGGGATTGTGAAAGCCGGTGACACACTCGTTGCGGTTGGCAACAGCGGTTACATGATGACGTCTTCCGATGACGGAGAGACCTGGACATTGTCGAGTCGAATTTCCAGTGCGTGGTGGCATGATGTGTCCTTGGAATCCGACGGTGATGTCGTGGCTGTGGGAGAGTCGGGAACGTATGCGACTTCCACCAACAATGGGACCTCCTGGTCATCTGGCTCATTGGGTGTTTCTAATCACTTGTACGGCGTGGATGAATCGGGGTCTTATGGGTATATCGTTGGCGCGGGTGGTACGGTTTTGTATCTTGCCAATGGCCGGTGGGTCAGTGGAACGCCAAATGTGACAGATAATCTCTACGATGTGCAGGATAATGGCGATGGGACATCGTGGATTGTCGGAGCCGCAGGGCGCGTGTTGAAGGCGAGCAATGGCGGAGTCTCGTGGACGAATCTCGGACGCGTGGCCACGGATGATTTACAAGGCGTTTATTTCTCGTCATCCACAACAGGATGGGTCATCGGCGACATGGGGACGTTCAAGAAGACGACCGATGCTGGGACCTCTTGGGCGAGCGTGAGCGTCAGCGGATTATCGTCACAAGATTTGTATGACATCCAGGTTTCGGGCGACAACATGGTCATCGTAGGCGACAAGATTATGTTGATGAGCGAGGACGGCGGTGATACATGGAGTGCACAGGATTTTGCGGACGAGAACATCACCTTTTTTGCCGCGACCTATGATACGGACGGTAGTCTTTGGGCGGCTGGAACAGATTTTGATGTCTGGTCGAGTGTGTATCGGTATGAGGTGGAAGAGGTGGCTGAGGGAGATGCGGTGGAAGAGGAAACTACGGAGGTAGCCCCAGGCTTCAGCCTGGGTGAAGCTGAAACGAATAATCTCATCAAACTCACATGCGAAGGGGAGACAGCGGCGACCGATCCGTGTCGTGCCGTGTATTTTTACGGCTCAGATGGCAAGCGCCATGCGTTCCCAAATGAAAAAGTTTTTTTCACGTGGTACGAGAATTTTGATAATGTGATCGAGGTGACCTCTGAGTTCATGTCAGATCTCACGCTCGGATCAAACGTGACGTACCACCCTGGCATTAAGATGGTGAAGTTTCAGAGTGTGAGGACTGTGTACGCGGTCAGTGCCATGGGAGTGCTGCGTGCGATCGCCAGTGAAGACGTAGCGACGGATCTTTACGGTGCTGACTGGAATCAACAGATCGATGACATCTCGGATGCGTTTTTAGGCAACTATGATTTCGGTGAGGACATCAACTCAACGGCGGATTTCGATGTCGAAGCAGAGGCAGACTCCGTGAGTGAATTGGATGACAATTTCTAAGAAGGTCGATAAAATACCGCCATTCGTATGAAGCGGTCTTTTATTTTAAAACTGGCAGTGATTATCACGATTTTATCTATGATCGTGCTTCCTTTGCTTGTAGGAGCACGAGAGGCAAGCGATCCATTCCGCTCTGAACAATGGTATTTGGATCAAATTTCCGCCCCGTCGGCTTGGGAGGTCGAGACAGGATCAAACGAGACGGTTGTGGCCGTGCTCGATGCGGGGTTTGATTTGGAACATGAAGATCTACAGGGTCAGTTTTGGAAAAACGAAGATGAAACGCCTGGTGATGATCGCGACAATGACAACAATGGTTTTGAAGATGATGTCCACGGATGGGATTTCGTGGATGGGGACGGTGATCCAAGTCCAGACACAAGCGGCACGGACACGGTCGTGTCACACGGCACGGTCATTGCTGGAATCATTGGTGCTGCCGCAAACAACGGATTGGGCATCACGGGCATCAACTGGGATGTGGCGATCATGCCGCTGCGGGTGCTCGATAAAAACGGCGCAGGTTCCACCGTGGATGTTCGCCACGCCATTGAGTATGCGGTGGACAATGGCGCGGACGTCATCAATCTCAGCTTTACGTTTTCCACCATCGACGAACGTTTGCGTGACACAATTCTCTGGGCGTATGAACAAGGCGTTGTTGTGGTGGCAGCCATTGGGAACGGGGAAGTCGATACAGATGTGACGCCGATCTATCCTGCGTGTTTTGATTTGACATTGGGTGTCAACGCGGTGATCGGTGTGGCCGCAACAAACACGCAGGACGTGAAAGCAGATTTTTCCAACTTCGGGACACGCTGTGTGGATCTTTCGGCTCCTGGGACAGATGTCTTTGCCACGGTGTATCACGATGAGGATGTTCTGTCGTTCATTACTTCCTACGCGTCACCTTGGGAAGGGACATCGATTGCCGCTCCGATGGTTTCCGGTGCAGCTGCGCTTTTGCGTTCTGCGTATCCATCACTCACTCCCGATCAAGTGAGAAACGCTCTGAAGCTCTCGGTAGACCCCGTTGCCGAGACATCACTTGAAGCGCGCATGCGATTGGGAGCTGGACGATTGAATCTAGAGCGAGCTCTCCGGTATGCACAGACTTTTGCCAATGGGTCTGGATCAACTCAAGAAACAAATGCGCACACGTCGTCAGGTTCATTTGTGGTTGCACAGGCGCGTGGATCTGAATCCATCGTGCGTCGAGTGGATGGCGCCGGAGAAGTTCTGGCTGAGTTTCAGGCGTATCCGAGCGGATTTCGCGGCGGCGTTCGTGTGGCCATGGGAGACGTAAACGGTGATGGCGTGGAGGAGGTCATCACTGGCGCAGGACCAAGCGGTGGACCGCAGGTGAGGATTTTTGATCTTGAAGGAAAGGTCATGGGACAATTTTTCGCCTTTGAAGAGGGCGATCGTAATGGAATTTTTGTCGCCACGGGAGATGTAAATGGCGATGGGATCGATGAGATTCTCGTGACTTCGGATGCCGGCGGCACGGGTCAGGTACGGATTTTTAATCGCTACGGCCATTTGAAGGGCGCGTATTTCCCGTTTGGCAGAACAGCCGAGCCCGTCCGTGTTGCCACGGGGAATCTTGATGGTGACTCCGAGTCTGAAATTGTGAGTGTACTGGGAAAGGGAAGTGATGGGCGCATGTTGATCCATGACGGCAATGGCCGGTATGTCGGTTCCGCGACCGCATTCAATACCAGCGTGGATGCCCTGACCATTGCCACAGCTGACATAGATGGCGATGGTGTCGACGAGATTGTCGTCGGATCGGGCGCGGGTCACAGTCCGCAAGTTTCCGTGTATACTTCATCAGGTGAAGAACGCGCAAAATTTTTTGCTTTTCCGGTTTCATTCACCGGAGGCGTAGAAGTTGCGGCTGGAGACCTGGATGGGAATGGCACAAGTGAGATCTATGTGTTTCCTGCCTCTGCCGGTGGCCCGCAGGTCAGGATATTTAGTGAGGAGAACACTTTGATCGGAAGTTTTTTTATCTTTGATACGGCGTTGCGCCTTGGCGGGTCGATCGCTATTTGGTAGACACTATGACCTATCAGACCAGTAAGATTTATGCTCGGATTGTCGTCTTCTTTTTGTTTTTGTCTTTGGCGTTTCCTGCGTCTGCCCTCACACCAGATGACGAATATCTTTCCGAGCAATGGTATCTGACAAACATTGGTGCTGAGGACGCCTGGGAAACATCCACCGGCGACAACGAAGTCGTGGTGGCCGTGCTCGATACAGGTGTTGATTTGGATCATCCAGATTTGGAAGCGAACATCTGGGAGAACCCAGGGGAGGACCCAGACAACGGTAAGGACGATGATCACAATGGCTACGTCGATGATGTGCATGGGTACGATTTTGTCGATGATGAGGGAGATCCGATGCCAAGTCTTGAAGGAAGTTTTGACACCGACGCGGTGAGTCATGCAACCGTGATCGCGGGCATCATTGGCGCAGTTGGGGATAATGCAGACGGCATCGCGGGCATCAACTGGAATGTGAAAATTATGTCCGTGCGTATTTTGGATTCCGACGGTGTTGGCGATGCAGAGCTCGCTCGTGAAGGGGTGGAGTATGCAACAGAAAATGGCGCGGATGTGATCAATCTCAGTTTTACGGGTTTTGATGTGGATCCGGCTCTGCGTGATGCTGTTCGTGATGCCTACGATGCAGGCATCGTCGTTGTGGCAGCGATGGGCAACGCCGATGGGGGAGGCCTCGATATTGATGAGACGCCCATCTACCCAGCCTGCTACGGCGAGCATGCGGATGAGGATTGGATTTTGGGTGTGGCTGCGACTACGATCGATGATGAGAAAGCCGATTTTTCCAATTACGGTTCCACCTGCACAGACATTTCTGCGCCAGGGGAAAATATTTTCAGTGCGGTGTTTCAAGATGACGACGTCCCAGAATTGGCCGAAGGCTATTATCAGGAGGGCTGGTCAGGGACCTCGATGGCCTCACCGATGGTTGCGGGAGCCGCGGCGTTGTTGTTGGCAAATTATCCGTCGCTCACGCCCGACGAGATCAAAACGATCCTGCGTTTGTCTGCTGATCCGGTGATCGCGACCGGATCAGCGAAAGGAAAAATGGGTGCAGGTAGACTGAATATCGCAAACGCGATTGCGGCAGCGCCGTCGTTTGCGGACGTGGGAGAAGATTCCGTGTCCGCTGCTTCTGTGGAAGCATCGTCCAGTTACAGAATCGCGGTGGCTCCTGAGAGCGGTTCTCCGCCAACCGTTCGTGTGTTTGTGAATAGTGGAAGTGAGGTTGTCGCAGAGTTTGATGCCTATGACTCAGCGTTTACCGGTGGTGTGCGACTCACTATGGGAGATGTCGATGGGGACGGGGAAGAAGAAATTGTCACTGTGCCAGGACCAGGCGGAGGACCGCAGGTGCGCATTTTCGATTTGGAAGGCAATCTCGAACGTGACTTTTTTGCCTTTGAGGAGAGTTTACGATCAGGCTATTTTGTTGCGACCGGGGATGTGGATGGCGACGGCGTGGAAGAGATTGTGGTGAGTACAGATGAAGGCGGAAATGGTCGCGTAGGCATTTTCGACAAAGACGGGAATGAAGTGGAGGATTCGTTCATGCCGTTTTCCGATGTCAGTGGAAAGAGAAGTGTCCGTGTGGCCATGGGAGACGTTGATGGGGACGGGGAAGACGAAGTGATCGTGTGCTTAGGCTCAGGCCATGAGCCGATGATTCGTGTCCTTGAGTCTGATGGGGATGTTGTGAGTGAGTTTTTGGCGTATGCTTCCACGTACACCAAGGGCGTGTTCGTTGCCTCGGGAGATTTGGATGGTGATGGCGATGATGAAATTGTCACAGGGACAGACAACGGTGGCGGGCCACAGGTACAGATCTATGATGGCGAGGGAAGCTGGCTGGGAACGTTTTTTGCCTATGACTCGGCGTTTCGTGGTGGGGTGCGTTTATCTGTCGGGAATCTTTCTGAGTGGCCAGGCGCGTCGATTATCACAGCCGCTGGTCCAGGTGGTGGGCCGCATATTCGTGTCTACAATGGTTACGCGGAGTTGATTGGGACCTTTTTCAGCGACGAGGTGAGTGACCGCGACGGAATCAATTCAGGAGCGTGGGGATTATAAATTTGCTATACTGGTCGCATATGTCTCAACCTCTCACCTTTGAAAATAAGAATATCGTTGTGACCGGCGGTGCTGGATTTCTTGGCTCGCATTTGTGTGAGAGACTTTTGGCGGATGGGCACCGTGTGGTATGCGTCGATAATCTTTCCACAGGTGAAGCTCGTAACATCGAAGCACTGTTGCAACACACGAACTTTCGATTTATCCGATTGGATATCAATCAACCATTTGAGATCGAGAATTTTCCTGAGCTGGCGGCCTTCAAATTCCCGTTTCAAGGCATTCAAGAGATCTATCATTTTGCGTGTCCAACGAGCATTAAAAATTTCGATCAGTTTAAAATTCAGACTCTCCTTTCTAGCTCATTGGGAAATTATTACGTGCTTGAATTGGCTAAAAAATATCGCGCGAAAATTTTACTGGCGTCCAGTTCCGTGGTGTATGGTTCAAGGCAGGATGGGGCGCCGCTGGTTGTCGAAACCGATCAGGGGATTGTCGACCATCTTTCTCCTCGTGCCTGTTACGACGAAGGAAAGCGTTTTTCCGAGACCATGTTTGAAACCTACCGTCAGGTGCATAGCTTGGAGGTTCGGATCGCGAGAATTTTTCGCACCTACGGACCTCGCATGCCGTTGTTTGATGGCCAGTTGATTCCAGATTTTATTTTGAACGCGCTGGATGGAAAAGAACTGGTGATGTACGGTGGGCGCGAATTTCGCACGTCGCTTGCTTTTGTCACAGATGTGATCGATGGTCTGGTTCGGGTGATGGAATCCAAAGATGATCCAGGACCTGTGAATCTCGGCAGCGACGTCGACTTGGCGCTTGAGGATGTGGCAAAAAAAATCATCGCGATGACGGATTCTTCATCTCAGATCGTTGAAGGCGAAAGTATGATTTTTCTCTCAGAGCTTTCTTTGCCGCGCATTGACCGTGCCAAGGAACTTGGTTGGTTTCCCTTGGTGCGACTTGAAGATGGTCTGCGCAGAACGATTGAATACATGAAAGCGAATAAGATTTTGTATAGCAATTTATGAAGGTGATTGCCCTCATACCTGCCTACAACGAAGAGGCGACCATTGCAGAGGTGTTGCAAAAAACAAAACCGTTTGTGGACGGGATGATTGTGGTCAATGATGGTTCATGGGATCGCACTTCACAGATCGCCCAAGGACAAGGAGCGGTAGTCGTGAGCCATGTGGTCAACCGTGGACTCGGCGCGGCGATCGGAACTGGTTTTGCGGCTGCCAAGTGTTTGGGGGCAGATGTGGTTGTGACACTTGATGCGGATGGTCAGCACGACCCCCATGAGATCCAAAAATTTGTTGCGGCGATTGAGGCAGGGGCTGACGTGGTGATCGGGTCGCGTTTGCTTGAAGACACCTCCCCTTGCCAAGGGGAGGTCGGGAGGGGTCGTATGCCGCTTCATCGAAAAGTGGCCAACACGATTGGGAATCTTGTGACCTTTCTCTTGTTCGGTGCATGGGTGACAGACAGTCAATCTGGATTCCGTGCGTTCACGAGATTCGCCCTCTCAAAGATTGAGATCAAGACGAACCGCATGGAGGTTTCTTCAGAACTGATCGCCGAGGCGCGTCGTCATGAACTGAATCTCGTCGAAGTTCCGATCAAAGCGATCTATACCGACTATTCCCTTTCCAAGGGTCAGAATTTTTTTGTGGGAATCAAGACAGTACTGAAACTTGTTGTTCGACGCCTGATGTCGTAGTTGTATGGATGTGATACAAATTTTGATCGTCGTGTTTGCCCTGTTTGCCCTCTCACGCACGGTTTGGCAATTCAAAAAAGGGACGTTGTCGTTCGTCTGGCTTTTTTTCTGGATCTTGTTTTGGCTCGGTGTTGGATTCGTTGCTGTTCTTCCGCAGACCGCGGACATGGTAGCCCGCGTGGTTGGTGTTGGAAGAGGAGCTGATGTGGTGATCTATGTTTCTTTGCTCGCCTTGTTCTATTTGATCTTCCGCGTCTACATCAAAATCGAACAGGTAGAGAGAGAGGTCACGGGGCTGGTGCGGAAATTGGCGCTCGACGAACTGGAGGAGAAAAAATAACATGATGCCTCGCGTTGCCATTATTTATCTCTGTTACAACAACCGCGCCTATCTCGAGGATGTTTTTGCTTCCGTCGAAAAATTGCAGTACCCCCGTGAGCAACTTGAGGTTGTGGTCGTTGATAATGATTCCAAAGACGGGAGTCCTGAGTGGTTGCGTGCCCACCAGGGCATCACGTTTTTACCAAGTGAAAAGAATCTTGGATTTGCTGAGGGGAATAATGTGGGCATCCGTCACGCGATGTTGCATGGCGCTCAGTATGTCTACTTGTTAAACGGCGACGCCAAGCTTCATCCGGAGGCGATCATGGAGGCGGTGAAACTGGCAGAGTCAGACCAAACCATTGGCTCTGTGCAGTCGAGAATCATGTTGTGGAAGCATCCGGATATTGTGAACGTCACCGGAGGCATGGTGCATTTTTTGGGCTTTGGTTTTGCCCGCGACAACGGAAAAGCTTGGGATGGGGTCAGGTCCGACTTCCGACTTTTGGGTTTAGATGTCCAGGATCAAAAAAGTCGGAAGTCGGACCTGACCCCATTTGAAATCGCCTACAGCAGTGGAGCGGCTGTACTGTATCGAGCCTCTGTGTTGCAGAAGGTCGGCTTGTTGGATTCATTCCTCTTTCTCTATCACGAGGACCTTGAACTTGGTTGGCGTATCCGTCTGGCCGGTTACAAGAACGTGTTGGCCATCGATTCGATTGCGTATCATGACTACGAGTTCAAACGCTCCATCAAAAAGTTTTATTGGATGGAACGCAATCGTGTGCTCGTCCATTGTTCTCATCTCACACTCAGGTCGCTCGCTCTGCTTGCGATTCCGATGCTTCTTGCTGAACTTGGACTCATCCTATTTGCGATCAAGGGTGGCTGGATTCGCGAGAAGGTTCTCGTGTACGTGAGTCTTTTCAGTCCTCGGTCCTGGAGGTACGTCAAAACAAAACGTCGCGAGAGCCGGCTCTTGCGACGTGTCGGAGATCGTGAAATTGTGCGCCTGTGGACCGGGAAAATTGAGCATCAGGAAACCCAAAGTTTCATCGTGGATCGCTTGATCAATCCATCTTCATCAGCGCTTTGGAAGGTTCTTCGAGCTTTCATTTAATATTCTAGCTGGCCTCCCAAAATCGATGAGATTACCTTGAACGGGGAAGCCAGCCGCCGAGACGTAGGTAAATCCTACGTTGAGGAGGTGGCGGGGCCCCGTGAAAGGTAAGATCGCGATTTTGGGAGGTCAGCTTTTTTGTCCCAGCCACTTGAGGGTGTACTTGAGCCAACTCATGATGTGAATCCGTGTGGTGCGGTTGTGAAGGATTTTATCGATCGTGCCTTTTCCTTTTGCTGAATCTTTACTATACGCATGATAGAGCACCGCCTCGGGAAGATAATACACCGGGCGGCCATGGAGCCAGCTTGTCCGACACAGGTCAACATCTTCGTAATACATGAAGTAGCGATCATCAAATCCGCCTAGTTCGCGGAACAGGTTGCCTTCGATCATGAAGGCAGACCCTTGCACCCAATCAACCATCCGACGCTTGTTGTGATCAAAATCCTCCATGAGGAATTGCTGTTTGTGTGACGTCACTCGGTTTTTTTTGAAGAGCGATGTTCGTTGCATGATGGGGGTGAGCACCGAGGGAAATCGTCGGCAGGTTTCTTGAAGTCGTCCATCCATGTACAAAATTTTTGGCGCCGCAATGCCGACCTTTGGGTGGTTTTTGAGAAAGCGATACAGTTTCATCAGAACCTCCGGATCATCCACCCGAGTATCTGGATTCAAAAAGAAATAATAGTCCGAGTCGACTTCCTCTGCCCCACGGTTACACGAGCGACCAAATCCCACGTTCACGTTGCGAAGGATGACGATCGCTTGGGGAACATGTTTTTTTACCAGGGCATGTGCGTCGATTTTTGTCGATGCGTTGTCGACCAAAATAAATCGCACCTTGAGCGGTGTTGCCTCAAGGAGTTTTTGAACAGAGTGAAGACACGCCTCATCCAGACGATTGGCAGAAACCGTGACGATGGCGATGTCGACGCGTTCTTTTGGGTAGACGCTTGTTACTTCCACAGATTGGATTTTATCTGCACGAGATCAGTGAGTGCTCCAATCCCGATCACAAGAGGTCGAAGGGCGTAAATGATCCACGCCTGCCAGGGCGGACACCACTTAGCAAAGTACCGCGCCATGGAGAGAGAAAACTGTGTTTGCTTCCACCGGGATGATTGTTGCTTGAATGATTGTCCGATCAAATCGGTGCAGGAAACAGTGGCATCGTACCAGATACGAAATCCTGCTTGGCGAACGCGTTTGCAAAAGTCGACTTCCTCAAACCAGATAAAAAACGTTTGTGCATCGAGCACGCCGATCTTTTCCATCACATCACGTCGAAACGCAAAAAACGATCCTCGCACTTGATCGACATTCTGCGAAACGTTGTAGTCGAAATCTTTTGCCAGATATTGATTCACAACATCGGGAAACAGATGGGGGAGTTTGAGCAGGATGGCGAGCTGATCGCGAAATTGAGGATCACGGCGCACGGAAGCAACCACGGATCCCCGTCCGACCTGGTCGTCCGGGCGGGCATTTTCACGAACCAGTTTTACACCCATCACACCGATGTCTTTGTGCGTCGTTAGCGTCTGATAGGTGTGATCGACCACGTCCTTGCCCATCATCATGTCAGGGTTGAACAGCACGAGCACCTCGCCCTTGGCCATCTTGAGTCCTTGATTGCAGGCATAGGCAAAACCACGATTGGCATCGTTTTGAATGAGATGCACAGAGGGAAAATACGTTCGAATCATCGTGGCCGTGCCGTCGCTTGATCCGTTATCAATCACAAGCACCTCGAATGCTTCACGTGTTTGCATGGAAAACAGATGTGAAAGATTGTCTTTCAGCTGTTCACGGACATTCCAGGAAACGATGATGAGAGAAACCTTCGGTTGCATAACGTGGGCATCTTACGTGTGCATAGAGAGCTTTGTCCACGGTGTATTGACTTTTTCTTCATTTTATGCTATTTTTCTTGTCTGTTCACCCTCAAGGTTTCAGTGTTGAGTGTGGCGTTTTGAGGCTATTATTGGCCCCAGGCCGCCATTCTCAACAAACAAAGACAAGGTTTACGGGGCGCTCTGTGCGTTCCTGTGGGCTGGTCAGAGATGGCTCTGAGGTGTTCTGTGAACGTGTTCATTGACCAGATGGTGGATTTCAAGAATCGTTTCTTCCGGCTCGGTGGGACGATGGCGCTTTTCCTCAACCTCCTCGGTGATGACGAGCTGATGGAGCACATGATCAAGAGCGCTGAGGAGAAGGCTAACGCCAACCCGTTCGAGCAGACGGTGGACGAGCAGATCGCCGCGCTGCGGGCTCAGAATGAGGCTGGCAGCTGGGGCATCACCGAGGACGTGTTCGTCCGGCTCGCGCAGACCGCGCCTGCTTGGCCCAAGGGTAAGGACGCCTACCGCTCGCTCCGTATCCGTTTCGGCGAGGGGGACGAGGGAGTGGCACTCACCTTCGAACGACATGCTGAGGCCATGAAGCGCGTCCACGACCCGAAGTTCTGGCGGTGGGAATTGCTTCACTCCGGAACGGTGCCCTATCAGGGCAAGTCGGTCGAGCGCCTGCGGCTCTTGAACGGCAATCAGAGCCACAAGGCCGTCGTCGAGTGGGTAATCATCAGCGACCTGTCAGCCAACCGCACGCGGAAGGACATCACTTCCGTGCGAAGTGTCCAGTCCCTCGCGGACGAAGGCCTCGTACTGGCGTGGATGTTCCCGAAGCGGGCGCAGGCGATCGACTACGACAAGTGGTGCGCCTGGTACTGCGGAGGCTACGAGTCAAACGTCCCCGAGCACGGCGAGGAGTGGCAGCGCGTGGTGGTCGTGGGCCGCGACACCGTTTCCGGTAGGGTCCACCTGCACGCCAGCTGGCGGAGCGGCGACAACTCGGGCTACTCCGTTCCTCCCCTCGGGTAGCGCTCGGAACTTGGCAGCTTGGAGCTCGGCAGCCCTTGGACTTCAATCCTTGGTGCTGCCGGCTCCTTTTCATTTTGTTATAATAGTTTTGGAGAGTAGGCCAGTGCGCCGGTGTTTACGGATGCCGGTCGCCGAAATCTCTTGCAATCCCAATATGCCGTCAGAATCCAGCCTTCGCTTGAAGGTAGGAGTGTGCGGTGCGGATTGGCGAGCACTCCGCATTTCATTTTGGAACCAGCCTTCGCTGAAGCTACGGCCGGCAGGCCAGTCGAGCGTGCGAACGGCGAAGGGTTCCGCATAAAATTCAGGGTATGGATGCGTCTGTACCCAGTGTCATGGAAGAATGGAATGTGAAGGGAGACGTCCCCGAGAACGACGAGGAGTGGCAGAACGTGGTGGTCGTGAACCGCAACACCGATTCCGGTAAGGTCAACCTGAACGCCAACTGGCGGAGCAACGACAACTCGGGCTACTCCGTTCCTCCCATCGGGAGTTCTCATCAAGGCAAAGGGGCGCCATGAAGCGCTCCTTCATGCTATCCGACGACTTTCATCCATCCGCCGAGCATCCTGCCCGTGTCTATCAGTTTTGATTCCATGTTTAGATACTGAACGTTCGTGATGCATTTGCAGTCCTTACACAGCCGTACCAGCAACTTCGTGGTATCGACCTTAGCACTCGCTTCTTTTAGTCTGACGAGCTTCTCTGTTGGAATCGACGTCGCGGCGGCACCAAGAAGGAGTTCAAGTATCGAAAGAAGATATCTGGAACAGGTTTCGCCAAGCGTATAGCGTTGGGGTTTCGGAAATTTTTTCATCACTTCGTTCCACAGGACATAAGCATCATAAAGCGTATGTACGATTGGAATATCGCCAGGTCCTCCGTTCAACAACGTTCGTTCTTCCCGATTGAGTCGGGGGGGGGGTGTCACTATTCATAAGGCAGAAGCTCGTGATTTATTTGATCGTTTGGTTTCGATTGAAAATTTGTTTTTGGCGTGGAGACGTTTCTGCAAAGGAAAACGGAGTCGTCATGATGTGATGGTATTCGAACGGAGGCTGGAAGACAATCTTTTTGCTATCCGTGAGGAACTTCTTTTCGGATTGTATCAGCACAGTCGGTATGAGCGATTCACCATTCACGATCCGAAAGAGCGAACAATCCACAAAGCGATCATCAAGGATCGGGTTGTTCACCAAGCTATCGTGAACATTATTGAGCCACTATTCGAGAGAGGTTTCATTTTCGACAGCTTTTCTTGTCGTGTTGAGAAAGGAACACATGCTGCAGTACGAAGGCTGCGAATGTTTTTGCATCGAGCATCCCAAAACGATACGAAAACGGTCTATGCGCTGAAATGCGATGTGCGGAAGTTTTTTGACTCTGTAAACCATTTGGTTCTGCTAGAGCTGCTTGCCAAGCGGATTGAAGACCCTGCGACTATCAGGGTCCTTAAAAATATTATCAGTAGCTTTTCTGTTTTACCTCATACAGGTATTCCGCTTGGGAATCTCACGAGCCAGTTATTTGCAAATATCTATCTTCACGAACTCGACTGGTTCGTGAAACAGAAACTTCGTGTCAGATATTATGTCCGTTATTGTGATGATTTTATTATGCTGTCGCTGTCCAAGACAGAAGCAGTGGTTTTGATTGAACAAGTTGACGCATTCCTGCAGGAGCGTCTTAAGGTCCAACTCCATCCCAACAAGGTTCACGTTCGCACTTGGACGCAGGGTGTAGACTTTCTTGGTCACGTTCTTCTTCCACGAGCAACTATTCTTCGTCCAACAACCGCTCGTCGTGTCATTGAACGTGCTACGAGAGAAAACGCTACGTCTTACCTTGGTTTGTGTGTCCACGCCGATGCCTACGAAGTCCGTAGAACGATCATGAATAAAACAAACATCTAGCTGCTTCAAATGCCGTGGCACGTCGTTCCCGCCAAAGGCGGGCGCGGCGCGAACGACGTGCCGTGGTATAGTACAACGAGACCTCTGAAAAACTCGATGAGATTGCGATGCGCGGGGAAGCCAGCCTCCGAGACGTCGAAAACTACGTTGAGGAGGTGGCGGGGCCCCGCAAGTCGCAAGATCGCGAGTTTTGCAGAGGTCCCAATCGTTTTTATGGACAAGGCTCACCTCACCATCGCCCATGTGGTCTGCACCTATCCACCGTATCGCGGAGGGATGGGGAATGTTGCGCATGAATATGTCGAGCGACTCAGAGCTCGGGGCTACAACGTGCACGTGTTTACCATTCAAGATACAGAAATAGATGATGACCCGCGCTATGTGCACCGCATTCCCGGCATCATCCAAATTGGAAATGCCGGAGTATTACCGTCGCTATTTCATCGCCTGTCTGGTTTTGATCTGGTTCATCTTCACTATCCTTTTTTTGGCGGCGCAGAACCGGTCATTGTGAGAAAAGCCATGACGCAGGATCAAGGACTTGTCATGACCTATCACATGGATAATTTCGGTGCAGGTGTCAAAGGCGCGCTGTTCAGTGCCCATCGTCGCCTGTTATTTCCGTGGCTCGTGAATCGCGTGGACAGAATTTTGGTGAGCTCCATGGATTATGCCAAACATTGTGCGCTGGCTGAATTGGATGTGATGGACAGAATCGAAGAACATCCCTTTGGCGTGGATCTGGAGCGGTTTCATTCAGGCGTGGAGCAGGAGTTGCGTGTGCGTCACCACATCAAACAAGACGTACCCGTTTTGTTGTTTGTGGGTGGGCTTGATGCCGCGCATGAGTTCAAAGGACTTTCCGTTTTGTTTGAGTCACTCAGTCATCTTTTGAATCAAGAGTGGCATCTGGTGATCGTCGGGGACGGGGCACTCAAGGAAACGTATCGAGAACAGGCACGCGAGAGAGGGCTCGGCGATCGTGTGACGTTTGCAGGAGCTGTCTCGCAGGATGATCTCCCGCGTTATTACCGTCTGGCGACGGTGCACCTGTTTCCTTCAACAAAACGCGCGGAGTCCTTTGGATTAGTCGCCCTGGAAGCTGCTGCCTCTGGAATTCCTTCCATCGCGTCAGATCTTCCGGGCGTCAGAACCGTTGTGCGTGACGGAGATACGGGACTGCTCGTTTCGCCTGGGGATGTTGAGTCACTGAAAAAAGCCATCCTCACCCTGCTTGAACAACCAGACTTGCGATCACGCCTTGGTCTTTCAGCGCGAGTGAATGCACAGGCGCACTATCACTGGGAGCCGCTCATAGATCGACTGGAGGCGACGTATGATTCTGTCTTGGGGCAGCAAGCAAAGCGTCACTATCGAGTATGAAGATCGGGATCGTTTCAAATCTCTATCCACCGGATGCCCGTGGCGGAGCAGAGCTCGTGGCACAGCGCGTGGCCGATGCTCTGTATGAACGCGGTCACGAAGTGTTTGTGCTCAGCACGCAGCCCTACGACGGCCTGCGATCGTTGTTTGCCCGCGTGCGAGAGAGAACATTGGAAGTCGTGTATCGTTTTTTTCCACTGAACGTCTACTACGTCAGAAACGACGGGCGCGTGTGGTTTCCCATTCGCCTGCTTTGGCATCTCATCGATCTTTTCAGTCCATGGGCGAGAGCCGCCATGGCTCACGTTATTGCTGATGAACATCCAGAGGTGATCATCACTCACAACTTGAAAGGCATCGGTGTGGGAATCGCTCGGGAGATTCAGTTGCGTGGCGTGCCACATATCCACACGCTGCACGATGTACAGCTCTCTGTGCCCAGTGGTTTGCTGATGGCGGGAGAGGAACAGTCCTTCCTGAATCGATCTTTTTTGCGCCGATGGTATGAGGCAGCGGTACGGCGACAGATGGGGACACCGGATCTGGTTCTCTCACCATCGAAATTTTTGGCAGACTTTTATCTGGAGCGGGGGTTGTTTTGTGACACACGCTTGGAAGTTCTTGCCAATCCTCTGCCACCAGGAAATCGACCCGAGCTTCCCAAAACACGACCGCAGATGAAGACGAAATTTTTATTCGTGGGTCAGCTGGAAGCACACAAGGGCATTCTCTTGCTGTTGGATGCGCTCGATCAACTCGGGGACGTGGAAATGCATTTCGCCGGTGAGGGGTCGCTTGCTGAGTTTGTGAGTGAACGCGCTGTGCGTGATCCTCGCGTGACGTATCACGGGTTTGTCTCACTCGATAACTTGGTCAAGCTGTTGGAAAATATCGACGCGGTCGTGCTTCCATCGATCTGTTACGAAAATTCTCCAACCGTTATTTATGAAGCATTCTTGATTGGTGTGCCCGTGATCGCATCGAGGATCGGTGGCATTCCAGAGATTGTGAAGGAGGAACTTTCAGGACTCCTTGTCACTCCGGGCAGCGTGCAGGAATTGGTCGCTGCCATGCGTCGGATTCACAACGAACGGGAGTTGTGGTGGGAGAGAACACAATCGATTCGTGCGTATGCCCTGCAATTCGGATTAGACAATTATGTCAGACGTTTGGAAGCGCTTATAGAGGAAGTGGTGAAAAAAGAAAACTCACCTGTTGGTGAGTAGAGAGGGTGGCGTCAGTTGACTGACTCGCCCCCCTTGCGGCCCCGAGTGGCTGCTGCGTGAAAGAGAATGTCGGGGTTGGCCTGGAGCTCCGGAGATGGAAGGTCCACGCTCAGATCTTCAACTTCCTTGATGACGATCGTCGTGCCTTTTCCAATCCCTTGCCTCGTACGGACGCGTGAGGTGATTTTGGAAGGACGCTGCATGGCGTGAATCATTGGATGAGTGAAGACAATGGAGTTGGCCGCGGCCAATCGTGCCATTTCCATCGCCATCTCGGTCGCGTCAGCGAACTCGACGATCGTTTGCACTTGTTCCTCAGGCTGTCCTTGTTGGAACACGAGGAAGGTGATTTTCATGCGGATCATGGAGACTCTCGGGATATGGGGTCAGGTCGGGTTATGGACATTTTGAAAAACAGAATGTCCATAACCCGACCTGACCCCACCTTCACTTTCCTCTGCTTATTCTTCCTACCACAGATCGGTCGATACCAACAAGCTTAGCGATTTCTGTCGTTAAATATCCGCATCGCAACCGAGCAAAAACAATCCCTTCGTTTCGTTTAGTCTTTGTCGTGGCGTCGGCAAAAATTTCCTCAAGAGTCGGTCGACCAACGATCCGTTCTTCTCGACGGTACTCCTTGAGTTCCTCTACTCCATTCGTTTTCTCCCAAATCCAACTCACGAATTGAGGACTGCCTAAGAGGAAACCGTTTGAAACGTCATCGTAAGGGTTTCTTGCATCAGACCCTTCATCGACAAACTGTCGGTACTCTTGCTGGGCTTCCTGTTTTTTTTTCGAAAAATGAGTCAGGAGCCAATCTACGCGCAGCCACTCAGGCGAGGTGGACGCACCACAGGTTGCACGATAACTACTCCATTTCCATTCTTTTGGGTGTTTTACAAGGTGAGCGCGAACAGGATTCAAAACGATATAACGAGCCACTTCCAGAAGGTATGTCTCTTTTTCAATGACGAACGCCTTGTATCTACCTTGGAAGAGGTGTCCGACACGTCCGTGTACTGCGTTAAACCACTGAGAGTAGTTTCCGTTGAGATCTCGCATGGCAATCGCAAGGTTTGCGTCGAGTGTCTCCAAAAGCAAGTGATAGTGGTTTCCCATGAGACAATACGCGTGGCACAGGAGGTTATGTGTCTTACAAGTATCCTGAAGCCATCTCAAAAATCGACGTCGGTCATGATCGGTCAAAAAAATATCTTGTTTGGCGTTTCCTCGAGCAATGACGTGATAGAGCGCACCTGGATATTCAATACGTAAAGGTCTTGACATAGATTTTTTAATGATTTGTTTAGTTTCTTCTGGGAACATAAAACCCCCAAAATTCAAAAGATGAAGTCATGGGGGGATTATTGACACCAACAGTGGGAAATGAAACCCAGTTGCACTCTAACTACATCATTTTTTTCGTTCTGTGTCAATGATTATTTGTGGATAGATTTACTTCTGGTATCTCTCCTTTTGGAGTTTTTACTTGCTGATCTCACTTATTGACGTGACATACCCAAGCTCATCAATATCATTTTCTTGATAATCAAGTAAAAATATCGAATGGGCGTAAGGATCGGACGTATTGGACTTGAAGTCCTCACTAAATTCTTGATAGCTCATCCTTCGACCATCCAACAAGGTAACCAATGGAGCTTGATCACCAACTGCCGGATAGAGGATTACAGGTAGGTGCCCATTTTGTTTGAACAAAAAATTCGGAGTTCCCCAAGGTGAGATATCAAGACTCACAATTTGCCCTATATTGTCGCCGATGACGATGGTTGGGCTCGTTGGCGCAAGTGTTGGATATATTAGACGGAATGCTGTCCATCCAATGATAATACCCAAAAGGCAGAATCCGACCGGCTTGCAACGAGACGAAATTTTGATCATACAGTTTAGGTTTAGGGGTCAGGTCGGGTTATGGACATTCTCTTTTCCAAAATGTCCATAACCCGACCTGACCCCATTCTTAGAAATTATACTCAAACACATACACTTGCCCCTCGCCGACACTGCGCCAGTCGTCGGCGGTGGACTTGGCGGTTTCGATGATACGAGGCGCCTCCCACCAGTAGCTGTTCACAAGAAAGAAGAGTGTGGTGATGTCGCCATGCTCTGGAACCAAATCAAGAGCTGACTGTGCGGTCTCTCGGGTTGGTGATTCGTTCATGGCCAAGAATGATTCGTACAGGTCACCACCAGTCGGAATCGGATAGAAAAAGAGATCACCGAAGTAGCGAAAACCGATTTCGGAAATGGCCGCGGCAGAGACAGATTGATTAGCAAGGGCAATGTAGGGTTGGCCACCAGCGAGTTCTTCGGTGAGATAGACGGCATCGATGTCGGCCGAGCTTACGTTGAACCCTCGATTGGTTTCATAGGCATCGCGTCTGGGATAAGCAAGGTAGAGGGAGCTGCCAGAGATGGCGATCAAGAGCATCAGCACAGACGCCCGCAGCACCAGTGGTTGCGTTTTGAGATTCATGAAGACATGGCCGAGTCCCAAGATAAGATAGGGAGAAAGAAAGAAGATGATAAGCGGCACCAAGCGCGCAGCGTAGTTGGTGCGTTCATAATCGATGAGAAATGAAAATTGGAGCGCCGTTTTCATGATGAGATAGTTAACGGTCAGAGCGATCACGGTGAGCAGAATCGCCCGGAAGCGTCGTGAGAGGTCTTGGTGATATTCCTGCCAGGCGAAGATCACGATGGCGATGACCAGCAGGGTCGCGTTTAAACCGTAGAGGTACACGAGATCCAACAGAGGTGAAAATCGATTTTCAAAAAACACGTTCAAGTTGAGTTGCGACAGCCACGTCAGTGGGTTCAGGGCGCTCACATTCACACCGAGATCTTGGTGGGTGACGAGCGCGTTCATCACAAACGAGAGCGGGAGAATCACACAGGCCACTAGGATGAGAAAGCCGCGGACAGCGCGGTTGGTTTTTGGGGTACCTGGATTGGTGCGGGAAGGATCGGTCGCGAGAAACATGAAATAGAGCAGCCCGGGGATGCCGGCGATGGGGTGAATCAAGAGCGTGGTCAAGGCGCTCACAAAAAGGACGCGCAGTCGTGGATGTTCTTTTTCAAGAAGATAGGGAACAGAAGCGAGGACAAGTAAGAGTGTCCAGAGATTGGCGAGGGCCTGTGGAGTTGTGACAATGAAGTTTGATAGCGGGAGCAGAAATAAACCCATGAGGCTCATCATGGCGATCGAACGTTTGCGGGTGATGTGAGCGGCGGCAAAAAACCAGGCAGCGGGAAGAAGCAACGTCGTGAGCACAGGAACCAGAAACGTGTCAGCCAGATCAACGGAAATCAGAAATCCATGGTGCAGGAAGAGGACGAGTACATACTGACCAATGTAATAAAAGGGTTTGGGTGTGATCGTGCCAAATTCGGCGAGGTGGAGTTCGGTGGCTTTGTGGATGAACGAATCAAATCCAAAACCGAGGGGAAAAACAATGGCCGCGACGCTCAACAACCCAAAGAGGCAGAGGCAAAAAAGCAACAGGGAAAGCGCGCGTTCTTTTCCACGAACCAGGAGTCCAAAGATCAGGGCCGACGCAAGAATGAACAACAGAAATACTGAAATGGGCAAACGTTCCCAGACAGATCGGACCGCGTCCACAACTGGATGTTGTGCGAGCGTCACAAAGAAGAGTGTCAGAAGCAGGAGGATGGCGCTTGTGGTGATGAGCACCATTCGAGGAATGGCATGACGACGTTCATGCCAAAGATCGTGGACGTGAGCAAACAACGAATGGTGTGTGGCTTTTTTACAAGCCCAGAGCATGAGAGGTGGGGTGAGTAGAATTGTGACCTGGATGACTTCGGGTGTGACTTTCCAAATGTAGTAGCTTGCGGTGAGTACAAGGATGAGGATCGAAAGCAACGTCCAGACGCCGAGCCACCAACGCAGAATGGCCTTCTCAGCCTGCGTGATGACACCACCCAGCTCCCAGCCGTAAAATCCAACATAGGCAACAAGCAATATCACGCCAATGCTTTGGTTATTCAAGATGAATGTGTTTACGACAAAAGCCGCTAGAAACAGCAGGGCGAAAATGGTAGAGTGAATGCGATGGAACATAAGCTGTTTCATTTTACCACGTATGGTGCAACGGGATCCTCACGAACTCTATCCTCACGATATTCTTTTGCGTTACACGCTGGTTCCGTTGATTCCACGATTCATCACACCCAATGGCGTGACCGTGTTACGAATGATTTTGACGCCCGTGGTCCTGTGGTTTTTGTGGTTGGAACAATTTGCGATTGGCGTTCCGCTTTTTTGGTTCTTGGCGTTTACCGACGCGCTGGATGGTTCTCTGGCACGCCTCAGAAACCAGATCACGCCCTGGGGGACGTTTTACGATCCGCTCGCGGATAAAATCTTCATTGGATCTGTGGTGCTCGTGGTTGTTGTGAAGCATGTGAACATTTTTTTTGGTCTGCTCATTGTGTTGGTGGAGATCTCGATCATTCTTGGAGCCTTTTTTCGCAGACGTCAGGGAAGAATCGTAAGCGCCAATTTTTTTGGAAAGACCAAAATGTTTTTACAAGTGCTCGGTGTGACGTTTCTCTTAATCGCCCTGTGGGCAGGATTTGATTTGTTTATTCCACTCTCTGTCGCGACCTTGTCTTTGGCAATCGTCTTTGCCGTGATTAGTTTATTTACGTATGGTCTCTAAAATCGTGATGAGTAGTGTCGCCGTCATTTTTTTTCTCGGGACACTCATGCTCGTCAATCCTTCCCATCTCTACGTTTCACCTGACGAGACCGCGAACGCATATTTTGCAAATCTGTTTTCGCAGACAGGATCGTTTCAGGGGACCGT
This sequence comes from Candidatus Uhrbacteria bacterium, assembly GCA_023246355.1. Taxonomy (GTDB): domain Bacteria; phylum Patescibacteriota; class Patescibacteriia; order UBA9934; family GWF2-40-263; genus JACRJW01. The sequence continues at coordinate 60,392 of JAHFIQ010000005.1, forward strand.
TGATGCCCTGGCATCCGTTCTTGATGGCGGTTTGCATCCCCGCAGCTCTGTCTCCGTTGAAGGTGTGCTTCTTCCAGGATCATTTCTTGGGCTGCCGTTTCTCTACGGCGCGATCGCGACACTTGTTGGATCATGGGTGTTCTGGATCCTGACGCCGCTGATCACGATTCTCGCCGCGCTTGCCTGGGGGAGACTCGTTGAGAAACTCACGAGTCCACTCATCGGTAAACTTTCCTTTGGTTTATTCCTCTTGCATCCAGCCGTGTGGTATTACTCGTCGCGAGGTCTCATGCACAACGTGCTGTTTGTCGATTTGCTTGTCCTGTGTGTGTGGCTGTTTTTGGAAAGACCTATCAAGCAAAGGCTTCTGAATGATCTGCTCTCTGGTTTGCTCTTGGGTCTTGCTCTGTTCGTTCGCACGTCTGAGTTGTACTGGATCGCAGGTGCCGTGCTCCTCGCCGGGCTTTTTTGGTTGAGACAGATTCCTTACAGAAGAATTTCTCTGGCGTTTCTGGGACTCCTCTGTGGCCTGACTCTCTTGTTCGTCATGAACACCCTCACCTATGGAAGCCCATTGCAAACAGGCTACACCATAGGCGCCACGCAGATTCAGGATTTGCAGTCGAGCGATAGTTTGGACGCGCTCACCACTCTTCCATTTGGATTTCATCCCATGAACGCGTGGCGACATATGCTTGCCTACGGTGTCCAGATGTTTTGGTGGCTCTCTGCTCTCACGTTGCTTGGATTTTTCATTTTGTGTTCACAGAAACACCATCGACGGTCTGTGAGATCCAGCCTGTTGATTGCCAGCCTGATTTCGATCTGGCTCGTATTCATGTACGGCAGCTGGGAGATTCACGACAATCCAGACCCGCTGCAGATCACCATGGCCAACTCGTACGTTCGGTATTGGTTGCCGCTCTACCTGTTTTCAACCCCCATGATCGCTGCGGCGATCGGGTGGATTTCTGAGCGTGGACGATCACGTTTTGCTCGTGGGACGATCGTGACAGCTCTGTGTCTGCTCGTTTTGGGATTGAACATCCACGCCACGTTTCTTCAAGGAGAAGATGGTCTGATCACGATGCGCCGGCAATTACAAGAATCTGCCGCCATTCAAGAATCCGTGTTGCGTCTGACGCCTGGGGATGCGGTGATCATCGTGGATCGCGCGGATAAATTGTTTTTTCCCGAGCGTCGCGTTGTGTATCCTCTGCGTGACGAGGCGACCTATGAGGCTATGCCGGTTCTCGTTTCGCACGTGCCGCTGTATTATTATGGCATCACGTTTCCGCAGACGGATCTTGACTATCTCAACGATTCAAGACTGAAACGGATGGGTTTACAGATTGAGCTCATACAAACCTACGACCAGGAGTCGCTGTATCATATTTTTTCTCCATGATGTTTACTCGACTGTTTCAATGCGTCATCGTCACGATCCCGATTCTTCTCTTCGGTTGGCTTTTAACGCAGTGGCTTGTGCCATCGGGTGTCTTTTTTGTGAGCCACATCGTTGGGGAAGAATCACCGTTTATCGACGAGCTTCAGCCTGGGACTCGTGTCATCGCTCCCCAAGATGGGGCACAATCCATAGTTGGTGACCCTGTGTTTTTCTTCGTCCATCCGCATCGCGACTTTGAGCGCATTGTCCTGGAAGTTTGGTTTCAAAATGCATCGGTTCCGATTGTGGAACTTGGCGCGCTTGTCACGAGCCATCCAGAATCATACGAGCTTTTTCCCCTGCAGAATCGCTTGATCGATGAGTCCTCATGGAGTCGATTGGACGAGGACGGCATGGTCCTTCTGCAGAGAGAAAAAACGTATGACTCGCTTGCAGATTTTTTTGCAGATCCACCTCTGCGCGATTCCGTGGCGACCTATCGCACGACCTTTGACGTTCCGTATCGATTGGCCAATTATCAACCAACCTCCTCTGTGCAAACGATTGATGCCTCTTTGCGTGGTCATCAGGAATTCAAAACATATATAAAAAACGAAACGCTGAATTTTACGTTCCACTACATGGACATGAATCGTGATGATGGGGCCGATGTGGTGCGCGTAACTGTTTTTAATGAAGCAGGCCAGCCCGTTGTCGAGGCGCGAGCCGATGATGATGGCGATGCCGCAGACGATGCGATCGCCACGGGAATGGAAACGCTCGAGCTCACGGCTTCTGGATTGCCGGAGGGTGTGTACAAGGTGGTCATGGACACCACGCGCGATGTGTTTTTTCGATCGATCAAAACCTCTCAGCAAAAAATCGTCTTTTCGGGATCCGTATTCATTGGGGATGAAATTGGGTATCATGAGGTCCCACAAGGAGCCGTGCTGTACACCGAGTCGAATCGTCTCCGATTGCAAACGCGTCACGCAGAAGGTGTGCAAACGATTTCAACAGAGACAACGACTTTGGAAATCTTGGAACCCTATGTCTGGTATGTGCTCTCTCTTGATGGACAGGACCTGGACCGCATTGAGATTCCCACGGGCGACGTAGAAATCGTGACCGATGGGAAGCTGGCTTTTTCCCCGTCGCAGTATTTTAATCCCGATCCGATCACGCTGAGCGCTTACACTGATCTGGATGATGCACACATCGATTACGTCCTTGCACAGTACTCGTCTCCCAGACAAGAAGGGGACTGGTTGGTCGCCGATGTTTCGTTTGACACACAAAAGATCTCCACGGAAGATTCGACCTGGAAGTTTAGTTTTTCCACGCCTGGCATTGAGGAATTGGACGCGAGTCTCTTGGTTCATGCGATCAACGCCTGGATGTATCGAGAAAAATTATGATTTGGAAATCACCCACCTTGCATGCTCTCCCAACACTCTGTAAAACAGGATTCATCGTGTCCATTTCTTCCTATGTTCTTTTTTGGACGACCGATCTGCTCGTGCCTGGTTTTGTCTCGCGCTATTTTTCTGTGCATCTTTTTTTGGCGGCTGCCATTGTGACGGGGGTGTGTTGGTCGTTGACGCTCAAGGAGTATGAAGAACAGCCCTGGCTCCAGCTGCTCGTCGCGATCCTTCTCGGAATCCTCGCCTGTGTGATAGTCTGGAACTCCGGTGAAGATCTGGGAGGCTATCGGCTGCTTGTGGCTGCTGTTGCCTTGTGTGCCCCCTTGCTCATTCTTCAACTTCTCAAAGAATAAGTATGGATTTTTGCCTCTTTTGTAAAATTGTTGCTCATGAGATTCCCGCGACGATCTTGTACGAGGATGATTCAACGATCGCGTTTCTGGACATCAATCCCGTGAAGCCTGGTCATACGCTGGTCGTCCCAAAAGTTCACGGGGCAGATTTCCGTGAGTCTCAGGTGCACGATCTTACGGCGGTCATAGAAACGGCGAAGAAGATCGCCCCAGCGATTTTGAAAACCGTTGGCGCGCAAGGATTCAATTTTAGCAGTAATGTTGGTGCGGCTGCTGGTCAGGTCATTTTCCACACGCACTTTCATCTGATCCCTCGTCACAACGGCGACGGACTCGTCAACTGGCCGCACGAAGGGGCAACACAGGAGGAACTTGCGGAACTTGGAAATAAGATTCGCGTTCAGCTATGAAGTGGAAAACACTCAACACAACAATGATCGAGGGTAATCCATTTGTGCGATTTTTTGTTGACGAGTTTGAAACACCATCCGGAAAGAAAGGGAAGTATTTTTATCATGTCAACGGCAATGGCGATGGCTTTGTTAGTGTCTTTGTTCAGACACTGAACAACACATTTATCATGACCAACGAATACCGCTACTTATTTGATCGAGTGTCGTTGGGGAATCCGAAAGGTTCCATTGAACCAAACGAATCGATCGAAGAAGCTGCCATGCGTGAAGTGGTGGAAGAATGCGGGTACAAACCTTCTGAGATTATTTCTTTGGGATGGGTTGCCAGTGCGAATGCCATATCAAAAGAACGGATGCATGTTTTCCTTGGGAAGAACCCTGTGAGACTTGGTCAGAAACTCGATGAACTGGAGGACATTACCGTTCGCGAAATGACAGTTCGAGAGATCGATGAGGCGATTGCCACGGGGGAAATTTGGGATGGTGCAACAGTTTCTGGCTGGTACAAGGTAAAACTTTATTTGGGACTATGAAAATTCTCATCACCGGCGGCGCAGGGTTTATGGGAAGCAACATGATTCACTATCTGTTGCGTCAGTATCAAGACGTTCAGATTGTGAACCTCGACCTGCTCACTTATGCTGGAAATTTGGAAAGTCTTACTGATATTGCTGATGATCCGCGCTATCAATTTGTCAAAGGTGATATTGCCGATCCGAGGGTGCTCGATCAAGTCGTGCCTGGAGTGGACCTCATCATCAATTATGCGGCCGAGACACATGTAGACCGTTCCATTTTAGATGCCCGCGCCTTTGTGCAAACAAATGTGAACGGCGTTCATGAACTTCTTGAGGCGGTGAGGCGTCATGGAACTCCTCGCTTTGTGCATATCTCCACCGATGAAGTCTTTGGGGCTGTCATGGAAGGGGAAAGTACTGAGCAGTCAAAATTTGAACCGCGCTCTCCCTATGCTGCCTCCAAGGCCGCTGGAGATCATCTCTGTCATGCCTATGCCGTCACCTATGACGTCCCGGTGATTGTGACACACTCGGTGAATTATTATGGCCCGCATCAATTTCCTGAAAAGCTCATTCCGCTGTTTACGATGAATCTGCTCGAAGGAAAAAAAGTTCCGGTCTATGGCGATGGCATGCAAGTCCGTGAATGGATTTTTACCGAGGATCACTGCCGTGCGATTGATCTGATCGCGCAAAAGGGAAGACTGGGTGAAGTTTACAATATCGGGACCGGCTATCGCGTGCCAAATATTGAGATCACCAAAAAACTCTTTGTCCTCACAGGTCGTGACGAATCCGCCATTGACTATGTCGCCGACCGCAGAGGTCATGACAGGCGTTATGCCCTCAATGCAGATAAATTGCGCACAGAGCTCGGTTGGGAGCCGCAGATCGCGTTTGACCATGGGCTTGCCAAAACTGTTGAGTGGTACCAGACTTGCGGTGAATGGGTGAATCACTGCCGCACAGGAGCGTATAAAGAGTATTACGAAAAGCAGTACATAAATCGCGTATGAAAATTCTCATTTTTGGAAAAGGCTACATGGGAGGGCGCTGTGCCTCTGTCTGGGGAGAGGAGGCAGTGCACTCCGAGGTGTTTGTCCACTCTGTGGAAGATGCGCTTAACGAAATCCGTCGGGTACAGCCAGACGCGGTTTTGAATGCCGCCGGTGTGCGTGGGAAACCCAATGTTGACTGGTGTGAGGATCACCAACGAGAAACGATTCGGGGGAACACACTGCTCCCGATTCTCCTCTCTGAGGCATGTCAGGAAGCAGGCGTGTATCTTCTGCATATGGGCTCTGGTTGTATTTTCTACGGTGACTCGCATCATGAAGATCGTGCGTGGCGTGAACACGATCATGGCAATCCCATTCCGGTGTACTCACGTAGCAAGTGGGCGGCAGATCTTGTCCTCTCGACCTTGCCCAATGTCGGCATTGCACGCATTCGGATGCCGATTGACTGGAAGCCAGCGCCAGACAATCTGATCGACAAACTTGCTCGCTATCCAAAAGTGATCGACGTGGAAAACTCGGTGACGATCGTGGACGACATGGTGGACGTCTTTCATCAACTGATGGCGCAGCGTGCTTCCGGTGTGTTTCATGTGACCAATCCTGGCACCGTGAAGCATCGTGAAATTTTAGAGCTGTATCGTGAGCTTGTGGATCCGTCTCATTCTTGTGAGTGGATCGGGAACGACGACTTGGTTGCACAAGGCCTTGCTACAAAAGGACGATCAAACAATTTTCTTGCGAGTGACAATCTCGTGAACGTCGGCATCCACATGCGACCAGCCAAGGAATCCCTACGCGATACCATGGAACGGTATGCCTGGGAAAAACGAGGTGGGGGAGGTTGTGGAGATAGCTGCGGGTGTAGCCACTAAGCAAAAACCGAGCCAGGCTCGGTTTTTGGATATCTGGTAAGTGCTTGACCGATGTGTCCATTTCTGGTTGAATGCACCCCTTCAGACGTTCGTCTGAAAAGGAGGAGCTGTGGCGCAGGCCAAGCATCAACCCATTGACACACACGCTGCAGCGAAAGAAAACAAAGCAGCAGCGCAGGCAAGGCACCTGGAGGAGATAAATACCTTCCTTGCGGTTCGTGATCTTGCTCCCATTGCCAGAACAGGCGACAAGGATCGTCACGAGACTGAATTGGTCGGCATCGCCAGAATTGGCCACGAAAACCCCTGGTACTCCATCATCGGGTTTGATGTGCTCCATCCGGACGGTCGTCCGGGTCAGTTTTTTCTCCGCTTCCAGGCGCAGGGAGCTCATGGCATGCCCATGATTGTCCTGCCGATGGTAAACGACCACCTCGTGTTCGTTTACCAGCACCGCGCGGCTGTCTCGCGTTGGCTCACGGAAGCTCCGCGCCAGTTCGCCAAGTCAACACTTGAGCCGTCGATCCTCGACCGCAAAGTGATCGAGTTGGCGCAGCGTGCTGGCCTCCACGATAGATTCCCATCGCATGGGCTTCCGCTTGGCCTTTTGGGCCGTGAGGCAGTTTCGCTCATGCTCGGTGAGCAGATGAACGTCCTGGAAGTCGTTCAACTGGACGACGGCATGCCCGAGGACAGCGGCTACGACACAACGCAATCGCAGGTTTGGTTCGTGCGCATGGAGCTCGGTGATCCTTCAGCGATGCGTCGAATGCGCGGAACCAACAGTCAGGGCATTCGGTTCTATCCTGTAGATGAGGTTCGACGACGTCGGCGCGAACTCCACATCCGCGACAAGCACACCCTCTCTGCGCTCTACCTGCTCTTTGAACATCTTGGGATGATCTGACACGCACCTGGTCTATCGACCGGGTTTTATTTTTCTTGACGATTGGGCTTGAGTTTGATTAAGTGCCGCCAGCAGGTCGCCCTACGGGGCAGGTCGGACCGTTGTCCGAGCCAACCTGGTATGTTGCTGGACCGTTGTCCAGGACATATCCGACGTCCAGATCTCTGGACCGAGGCTCCCATGTCCCTTCTTACTCCCGTTGCTTTCTCTGACTGGTCGAAGCTCCTTTTGGTTCACTACGGTCCCGATGCCTTGCTGTGTGTGGATTCCGCGCTCAGCAATGAGCAACTCGTGCAGATCACCAACGCGGCCTACTGCGCTGACACTCAGACCGAGGAAGGCAAGCAGGCCATCGCCGCCTACAACGGTCTGTGGGTCATGGATCTCACCGGCAAAGAGGTGGTCTTGGCGCGCAAGATCGGCTGGGGTTTCTTCGCCCTGGTCATCGACCACATCCCCTACACCCAGCCGGTGACGGTCGAGGAGCCTGATCCGGAAAACCCGCGTGAGAACAAGCCGGGTGCCGTGGGCAAGATCCAGGCGCTCATCGCAATCTCTCCTGAGGGACAGGTGTTTGTGAAGACCGTGCAGGTCGCACGCGCTGTGGCAACCGGCAATGGCGGCCCCAAACTCATGGAGCTCGATCGCAGCTCTACGTCCCGTGGCGTCAAGCTCGACGGTACGGCCGTGGGAGTGCCGAGTTACATCAACTCAGCCAGGCTGCGCGGTTCGGTCCAATGCCTCTGTGCCGAGGCACCCGAGGAAGCCATCATGGATCCGGGCTGGCTGCCGGTGGATCTGTACTTCCGCGAGAGTCCTGACATTCCTGGCAAGGCCGCGCTCATCACGGCGTTGGTGACCGAAGGATTGGTCGGCTTCGGCCGCGTCTAGCCAATCGTCCACGTTCCTGCGCTCCACAATCGGGGCGTTTTTCATTACTCCAAGTTTGCTTTAACGAACCAATGCATGCATTGACGTAGTTCTAAACTTTGTATAGTTTATGGGTGAGGTGTCTCATGCTCGATTCAGGTACTGGTAGTGAAGGATGGAAGAAGCCCGCCCGCTCCGAAGCGGACATCGTTGCCCATGGTAGGATCTTCGATCAACTCGACCTCTCCCGGGTGATGATCAAGGCTCGTGAGCTGATGAAGCTCACGAATGAACAAGCCGATGTACTCGAGCTGTGGTACCGCCGCCACCTGTGGCTGTGCTACAAGTACCCGGGAAAGGGCAACGTCCCGGTGTCCGCGGTCGACGAAGTGTGGCACTGCCACATCCTCTTTACCCGCGCCTACATGGCCGACTGCGATCGCATCTTCGGCCGCTACCTCCACCACAACCCGCACGTGGGAGCGGAAAAGGACGATCCCGCGCATGCCGCCAACTTCCAGCGGACGGCTCACCGTTTCCAGGAGGAATTCGGCGAGGACATGCTCGTCCTGCGTTCGCGATTCCCGGACCAGCCGCTCATGGCCAAGTCCGGCCCCAGCCAGCCGCACGAGTGCGACGACGTCCGTCCGGCGCGCGCTCCTTGCTTCGACTAGACCTTACGCTTGCGTCCCTCCAGGGGCGCTTTTATTGTTCCGAACTAATAGATGAGAGCGCCTAGTCACTCCCTTGCATTCTTTTCAATCCTTGCTAAGCTTTCGCCAACTATGAAAGCACTCGTTGCTGCTGGAGGCCGCGCCACTCGGCTGCGTCCCATCACCTGGACCCTGAACAAACACCTCATTCCATTGGCGAACAAGCCAATGCTTTGGTATGTGTTCAAAAAAATCACCGACGCCGGCATCAAGGATATTATCGTCAATGTGAACCCAGGAGAGGTCGCTGAAATGAGCAAGGCCCTGGGAGACGGATCTGAATTTGGTGCACAGATCAGCTACATCGAACAGCGCGGCGGCGCCAAGGGTTTAGCGCATGTGGTGGCAAACGCGGAGGAACATTTGAAAGGCGAGCGTTTTCTTTTTTTCTTGGGTGACAATATCATCTTGGGCAGCATCAATCGGTTCGTGGATCGTTTTCAAAAAGAAAATTTGGATTGCATGATTGCGCTCTCTCGCGTGAAAGACCCACAGCGGTTCGGGGTCCCTGAGTTTCATCCGGATGGCACACTCAAACGGACGATTGAAAAGCCGAAGGATCCACCTTCTGCGTTTGCCGTGACAGGGATTTATCTGTTTGATGAAAAATATTTCGAGGCATTCAAAACCATCCAGCCGTCTGCACGTGGCGAGTATGAAATTACCGATGTCATCACCTGGTACATTCAAAACGCAAAAACCGGACACGAAGAAATTACGGGCTGGTGGAAGGATACAGGGACGCCAGACGCGCTCATTGAAGGCAACGCCCTCATTATGGACGACATGCCTCGAGAGACATTTTGTGTCCACTGTGATGTTCCTGAGGACACGCAAATTCAGGGCATGGTGACTATTGGAAATGGATCACGGATCAGTGCAGATTGTCTGATTCGTGGGCCAGTGGTGATCGGGGAGAATTGTGAGATCAACAGCTCCTACATCGGTCCTTACACCGCGATCGGCAACAACGTGAAGATCCACAATACGGAAGTTGAGCACTCGATTATCTTTGAAGGAGCGACGATCGATACCACACGCCGCATCGTCAATAGCTTGATCGGTTTGAATGCTACGCTCGTTGATTACCAGCGGACGCATCCTAAAACCGGACATCGTCTGGTGATTGGCGACAACAGTTTCGTCGAATTATAAAACGAGCCAGATGGCTCGTTTTAGTTTTGTAGCGCTCTCATCCAGATCGTGTCCTCTTCATCTGTGACGTTTACGAGGTACAACGTGTTGCCGTCATCGCTCACCCAAAACGGACCAGCAATTTCTTGTGCGAGCGTTTCCTGTGTCGGGGAAGCGTGGTCATCAAGCCGCATGGCTCTGGTGAGTCCATGGGACTGAAAGAGGGCCACTGTGCCTTTCAGATACCACCCGAGTCGCTCAATAGGCTCACTCAACCGAGTGAGTGTTTCTGTCGTATTTTTTGATCGATCATAACGCTTCAGATCGTAACCGCTTGTGAACAGCAGTTGATTTCCAGCCGCGTCCCAGGACCACTGCGTGACTTCTTCATTGAGGACGATTGGCTGTTCACGATTGTTGGGGTCCAAGAGAATCAAACGGTGACGATCCGTTTCATACAAACTCACAAGTCCGGCAGGGCCTCGAACAAATTCGTAGGAACCCAGAGGGAGATAGGTGAGGATGGAGGCTGTGTCGTTTTCTTCAAACGACAGGACGGTCGCGTGGTTGCTCACAGTCAAGATGAGATCTCGTTCTCCGAAGGATTGCACGCGGTCCGCTTCAACGTTCAGTTTTTCCGTTGAACCTTGCGAGATCGCGACTCTCACAACGTCCGTTCCGGTTGACACATAGAGCTCTTCGTCGTCTGATGCGTCCCACCAAACATCGAGGACCTCCCGGAGATCTGTTGGTAACACAATCGAGGAGCCATCCTCGACGCGAGTGATCGAGACTTCTTTGTCTGGTCCGCTCGTTGTCTCAAGGGCGAGGTAACGTCCGGTGAGTGACCAAGACAGCGCATAATCTTTGAGGATGCTGTAAGGCACACGCATCAGAAGTTTGGTGGAATCTGTCTGTCCGGTTGTTGTCCAAACTTCTAGCCAGGAACTTGCCTGTGTGAGATACGCAAGACGTGATCCGTCAGGACTCACAGAGGATTGGATCAAGTCCACGCTCTGAAGTTGACTCAGCGTTGTATCTAAAAACAGTACAACGTCCGACGCAAACGTGGCTTCGCGACTGACAAACGTCATACGTTGACTCCAAGGGAGGTAGCCGAATTTTTCCAAGCGCACCTCGTGCTCTCCGGGCGTGATGGTCTCGATCACTGAAGGCGTGCGCTCGGACAAGGTTTCGCCGTCGATCGTAATCGTGGCATTGCGTGGAATGCTTGAGATGTTCAGGACAGCCGTGTGGACGATTTTGCCGTTTCCAAGATCAAACCGATATCCAGCGGTGTAGAGCACGACCAATGGAGCGGAAATCAAAAAAGCGAGAACAAACAACAAAAACAAAATGGTGCGCAACGTCTTGGACATATCTCTCTCCATTGTATATCCTGTGTGCATTATGTCGAAGTCTTTACGATCCTTCCCTCGTTCCCTTGTTCTTCTGCTCATCATCTTAACCACGGCAACGGCTGGATCCATCGGCTTTTTTGTTGGTGAGGCGCGCGGCGTACGATCCGTGGTTCCTGCTGGGGAAGGAGTGGTCACAGGCCAAGGTGACATTCCAGACTATTTGGCAGACGACGTGGACTTTCAGCAGTTTTGGGATATCTGGAACCTCCTGAAAGAAAGTTATTATCGCCAGCCGGTTTCTGACAAGGACATGTTCTACGGCGCGCTCAAGGGTTTGGTGGCAGGAATGGGAGATCCGTATTCAGTGTATTTTGATCCGGAAGAGGCTCAGCAATTTGCCGCAGACTTGGAAGGATCGTTTGAGGGCATCGGCGCGGAGATTGGCATCAAGGATGAGAAACTCCAAATTGTTTCGCCGCTCAAGGGCTCGGCAGCAGAACGCGCCGGAGTCCAACCAGGCGACTGGATTGTCATGATCGATGGAGTTGAGACGCTTGGCATGACGGTTGAGGAAGCCGTCTCGCTCATCCGTGGCGAAGGAGGCACACAGGTCACCCTCACCCTCAGTCGTGTGGGAACCGACGGGGTGTTTGAGACAACCATCACTCGGGAAAAAATCGTGGTCGATTCCGTGAAGTGGTCCGTGGATGAACAAAACGTGATGACGATTGGTATTTCCACATTCAATCACGACACCACGGAACTGTTTAACGAAGCGGTGCAAGAAGCACTGACCAAAAATGTCGCTGGGATTATTTTGGATCTGCGCGGCAATCCAGGCGGGCTTCTGACAACCGCGATCGATGTTGCCTCTGCCTGGGTTGGATACGATACGGTCGTCATTGAACGCATTCAAAACGAGTCGAACACCTACAAAGGCGTGGTGGTGCCCCGTTTGCAAGGCATCCCAACGGTTGTCTTGGTCAACGGTGGATCTGCCTCAGCTTCTGAGATCGTCTCAGGCGCCCTGCAAGATTATGGGTATGCCACACTGGTAGGCACCCAGACGTTTGGAAAGGGCTCTGTGCAGGACTACCGTGAGCTGGAGGATGGTTCAGCCGTGAAGATCACCACCGCCGAGTGGTTTACGCCAAAGGGCCGGACGATTCACGAAGTCGGAATCGCTCCAGATGATGTGATTCCCTACACGCTTGAACAATACCAAGCCGGGATTGATCCGCAGCACGATGTGGCCCTGCAAGTGATTTTTGGAACCTATGTTCCCGTCGAAAATGAAACCGAAACACCCACCGAGTAAACGGCCACCACACAAAGAGAAGGCAAGCAGAGAGCTTTCGGCTGGCGGTGTCGTGTTTCGCCGTGCTCAAGGGGTGATCAATTTTGCGATGATGAAAGATTCCTACGACAAGTGGACGTTCCCCAAAGGTCATGTGGAATCTGGAGAAGATGTGGAGGAAGCTGCCGCGCGAGAAACATTGGAAGAGCTTGGGCTCAGGGAGATTCGGCTCATGGACTATCTCGGCAAGATCGATATCTGGTTTCGAGATAAGTTTTTGAAAAAGGGAAAATTGATCCATAAAGATATTCACTATTATCTGTTTGAGGCTCCTGTTGATGCACAGCTGTTTGCGGATCCAAAAGAACATGTGTTTGACGTAAAGTGGGTGCCTCTGTCTAAATTGGAAAAGACGTCTAGCTACCCAGACATGGTTCCGATTGTCAGTGCGGCATTGGACGTGGTGAAGAAATTGAGGTAACTCTTTAAGAGTAGCAAGTATTTAGTAGCAAGTAGCATGTAAGTCCGCTTCGAAAATACTTGCTACCTGCTACTTGATACTTTTCCCCTGACATACTTGCTACATGCTACTTGATACTTGCTACTACTTACTTATGAATTTAGTTTTTCAAGGACGAGTAGAACGCGGAGAGGGAATGGCGCGAAACCTGGGTTGCCCTACGGCCAATATTGCGGTGGAACAAGGAGCGATTATCCCAGGACTAGGCATCTACGTGGGAGAGACAGAACTCGAAGGCGCACGCTATCAATCACTTATTTGCATCAACGATGGCCGTACAGGATATAATCTGAAAATGGAAGTTCATTTGTTTGGACTCGAGCAAGATTTGGTTGGAAAATTTTTGAAAGTAACGTTGTTTGAAAAAATCCGGGATCTCATCCCGTTTCCAGGGGAAGAAGAAATGGCCAAAATCGTGAAGCAGGATTTGGTGAAAGCCAAAACGTGGTTTGAAGCGCATTGATGACCTTTGTTAAACTCGATGAGATTGCGTTGAACGGGGAAGCCAGCCGCCGAGGCGTAGCGAGAGCTACGGTGAGGTGGTGGCGGGGTCCCGTGAAACGCAAGATCGCGAGTTTTACAAAGGTCACTGGGGGCTGTGGATGAAAAGGCTTGAATATTCCCATTTTTATAAACACGTGCTAACATAATCCAGTAAAACTTAAGTTTTTTATACATATGGCTAAGATGACCAAGAGTGCGTTCCTCGCTTCCATGGGCGAGATGCTCGGTATTTCTAAGAAAGAGGCCACTGAAAAGTGGGATAAATTTGTCGAAATGGCCTTGAAAGAGGTCCGATCTGGCGGAGAATTCAACCTCCCAGGACTTGGCAAGCTCATCAAAAAGAACCGCCCAGCCCGCACAGGACGCAACCCAATGACCGGTGCTTCCATCCAGATTCCAGCCAAGACGGTTGTAAAGTTCCGTGTGGCTAAGTCTGCCAAGGACTCCGTACTTTAATCCCATGTACAATAAGGCCGCCTGGTAAGGGCGGTTTTATGTCAGAGAAAAAACAAAAAGCGATTCTTGTCGATCTCATTCATCCCCGTATGTTGAAGCGCATGGCGATGGAGCGCATGGTTGAACTTGAAGAATTGGTACACACGTACGGCGGGATCGTGATTGTGAAGGCGTGGCAGAAACGGTTTGCACCACATCCCAAGACCTACATCGGAACCGGGAAGGTCGCGATGATCGGCGAGGAAGCCAAGACCCTCGGGGCCCGGTACTTGATCGTGAACGCAGAATTGAGTCCACGTCAGGTCTACGATTTGTCTGAGATGCTCCGTCCCCACAACGTTGAGGTGTGGGACAGAATCGATTTGATTTTGAAAATATTTGCCAGGCATGCACGCACCACTGAGGCACGACTGGAGATTGAACTGGCGTCTGTGCGTCACATGGGGCCCAGAATTTTTGGCATGGGGATGGAGCTGTCGCGTCAGGCAGGTGGCATTGGAACCGTGGGCGTTGGCGAGACAAACACCGAGCGCATGAAGCGACACTTGAGAGAGAAGGAGCGTGCCATTAAAGACAAACTGGAGAAGTATGAGAACAGTCGCCAGATGCAGCGTGACCATCGGCGGCGGCAAGGGCTGAAAACGATTTCGATTGTGGGCTACACAAACGCCGGAAAGACCACGCTGTTAAATGCGCTCACCGGGCGGAAGGAATACGTTGCCGATGAGCTCTTTGCGACCCTCGACACACGGGTTGGAAGCCTGTGGCTGCCAAAAGCAAACTCGACGGCCCTGCTGACCGACACGATCGGGTTCATCAAAGATTTACCACCAGAACTTTTGAACGCCTTTGCTTCCACACTCTCTGAAGCTGTTGGGGCTGACGTGATTCTCCATGTGGTCGATGGTTCTGACCGTCACTGGGAAAAGCATATCCGTGTGGTTGATGAGATTTTAGAGCGGCTGGGTGTGGCCGAGACTCCACGGATGTTGGTTTTCAACAAAGCCGATCAAACAACACCGGAGCTGGTGAGGGAAGTCAAGAATCGACTGAGTGATCGAGCCCACCTGTGGGTGTCGGCGGTGAAGAAAGATCAGCATGAGTTGCTGATTAAGGAAATCGAGCATAAAATAGGAATGCTATGAATTTTCGTGCAGAAGATATTCCTTATCAACAATCACAGTTGGAAGACAAGGGAACAGATCGACTGCCTGTGAATGTTCCCTCGTATGAGGAGTTGATTGAGCACTCAGGACTTTCAACTCAGCTTTTTTCCAAAGAGCGGTATCAGGAGTACAAACGCGAGTTGGGGCAGGAGGTACGTTTGATTGACGCGTTACTTGGCGAGTTTGGTCGAATCATCGTCACGATTGATTCCGTTGAGACCAAGAGTGCGCTGCTTGAAATGCAGCTGCGTCTTGCAAAGGATGCAATCTGGGGGTATCAGTCCAGAGTCCGTGATCTAAAAGATCAAAAGGATTTGTTTCCTGGAAAGAAGAGGTGGTTTCTGGTTGAACATCAGGTTGAGTCGCTCCTAGAAGATCTCCGAGATTTCAAGTTTCTTGTTTCCAATCTTCAGCAGATGGGGTTGTGGCAGTCGCCGTCGTTGGGTCATTCGAAGGCTGAGTTGATCGGCGCGGGACAATCCGTTGAGCCTGATCTTCAATCGGCCTATGCGCGTTACGATCTCACTCCGACTCGGTTTGAAAAAGTTCTTGATGGGACGATCGAACATGCGGACGATGTCACCTCGCAGACGATTGTCGTGAATAGTGGCATGGCTGGGGTGACCATGGCATTGGGTTTGGCCCCTGAGCTCACATCCGAACAAGCAAAAGTCTTGGGAGAGGATGATGTCTATTTTGAAAATGAGGGACAGCAGCTTGGGATTGGATCCTTGGTGGGGATCGAAAATTTGTTGCTTTACAAGCCCTCTGAGTTTGTTGAGGAGATTGAACGTGAAGATCCACACATCATTTTTTTTGAGCCCGTTGCGAATTCCGTCAAGATGCCTGCGATTGATCCAGAAGCCGTGGTTCGTACATCCACAGCTCATCCAGTCCGCGTCATTGTGATGGATTACACGGTGTCAGGGCCATTGTTGGACTTGAAGCGAATCACGAGTGCCTTGGATGATCACACCGTGTTGTTGGCGGTGACGAGTTTACAAAAGCTCTATGAGGAAGGACAGGACGTGACCAGCGGGGGAATGGTGACCGTGCTTGCCAAGAAGACAGCGTCCAAGCCAGCCACAGATGCTCTGTACGGTCTCAGAGCCATCCGTAAACGCATTGGCGCCACGATGAGTACGAGCAACCTCACGTTGTTTCAACGACTCTCACCAGAGCAGATCAAAGAACACGCGTTTCAGATCGGCAAGAATGTTCGGGTGTTATCTGATGCATTGGATGCGATCGACGGTGTGAAAACCCATCGAGGTCCAGATGGAAAAGAGCATCGAGCAACTTCAGCCTTTTTCTATCTGACCTTTGCGGAGCCGATTGCTGAACATGTCGAGAAAAAAGTGATCGAGCATGCCCGCGAGCAAAACCTTTCAGTGAGTCTCGGGATGAGCTTTGGATTTCGTGATACACGTATTATGTCCAACAACAAAACAGCCATACGTGTGTGTCCTGGTGTTGAGAACGAACGTGAGATGGCCCTGCTTCAAAAGATTTTTGTACAAAGCATTGCTGAGGCAAAAGCAGAATCAAAAACCAGCCCGTGAAGGCTGGATGTTGATTAGACAGACCTTTGCAAAACTCGATGAGATTGCGATGCGCGGGGAAACCAGCCTCCGAGACGTAGTGAAAACTACGTTGAGGAGGTGGCGGGGCCCCGCAAGTCGCAAGATCGCGAGTTTTGCAGAGGTCATTAGAGTCTTTCTTTTTTCAGAGCGCCCAGGTCGTAGGCCGTGCCTTCGCGATCCCATTTGCGAAGGGTTCGCAGACCCCGGGTGGAGATGGTCACGGAAATGGTTTTGCCCGTGGCTGGATCTTTCAACCGTTTGTTTTGCAAGTTGGGAAACAACTTGCGCTTGGTTTTGATGTTTGAGTGGGAGACGTTAAATCCGCTGGTCGTCTTTTTTCCCGTGATAAGGCAAGATTTGGACATAGAGTATTGGTTAGTATCGACGGCAGTATAGACAGACGGTGGTTTTTTGTCCAGAGGGGTATGATAAACCCCGAATTCTATACATATTGCCCCACCCCCTGGAATGAGCCGGATTTCCTTGAGAATATGGCTCGTATGCGTCGACTCACATTCCTTGAGAGGCAGATCATTGAATTGTTACTAGCCAGGA
>JAHFIQ010000006.1 GCA_023246355.1 Candidatus Uhrbacteria bacterium
CGAGCCCACCTTAGAGCCCAGTCAACGATCCTGCCAAAACCTCTAATTCCTTGTCCTACGTGGTGAATGTGCATACTCCTGAGCCTTCTCAGGAGTGCAGAATGTATCTGGCCTTAGGCATCCCGATCTTCTCGGCGTTGGGGTGTGCGAAGGGCGAGCCAGTGAAAGGACCACTGTCCATGGGAAACTCCTGAGGGCAAAATCCGCAGAAAACAATACAGCAAAAACCAAGACTTGTCAACACCCTCTCTGTCCTTTCGGCACAAGATTCTGTACGATTTGCGCATATGAAAAAATCCCTTCTCATTGCCCTTTCTGTTCTTATTTTGATTGCGCTCCTTGTCTTGGCCTGGTTTTTTGTTCGCTCTGCTGAGCCTTCCGCTGCTCTCAATGACGAGAATGCCCAAACGGAAACGGATACAACCAACAGTCCTGCAGGAGCCGTCGAGGAGGGAACAGAAGCTGCATCAGAGCCTGAGATCGCGTTCTTCTATCAAATCGTCGGGGCATTCCAAAATGGGATTGGGACGAATGCAACCCTCATTGGTCATACCGCCGATGGAAAAAAAGTTGAAAGTTACGACGCGACCGCGCTTGAATGGGATCAGGGTCCTGACATTGTGGATTCCTATGGCGATCCCACGTTTAGTCGCCTGCCGGACGGCACCTGGACGCTGACCTCTTGGACAACCAATGACGACCCTCGTGGCTCTGGAGCCATGATGTACTGGGAAGGCGAGTGTCCCCTTGTTGATGACAGTGAAGTGATAGCCATCAATCCTTCCTCAGCAGCAGGATGTGAGAAATCAAACAAACTTCAGCTTGGCAAAACCTCGCAAGTGTTTGCCGCGTACGGTGGAACGTTTGTTTTTCACAGCACGCTGACAGGTCTTCACCTGGCTCACTTGAGCGATGCAACGCATGACGTCACAGATCTGGACACGATGTGTGTCTTGCCAGAGGCTGTGGACACCATCCGAGATTTGGATTGGGGAGAGTCAACGCCTGTGCCTGCTCCAGACGATCTGTTGATGAGCGATTCCGCCATTGCACAGCGTGCAGATGGAACCTGGGTCTTGTTTATAAAAGGCATTGAGAAAGACAGTGGCTGTACAGAACGAGGTGGACTTTGTGAGCTCTGTGCTCGAGGCATTTATCGGACAACGAGTGATGATCTTGTGAATTGGTCAGAGTGGGAGCGGGTGGTCTCACAAGCGAGTGTTCCAGAAGCAACGCAAACCACGGATGGCACCGTCTGGCTGTACTATCAAGATTTTTCTGATACCTGTGATGCTGACAATCTTCAGTTGGCCAACATTTCACCGATCTCTGGTGTGCATGAAACAGGCGCCACGTACAAGATGTCCACACCGGTTCGTGTCAATTTTGTGGATGAAGCCTTTCAAACAAACAAACAGATGCACTACGCCACCAACGGCAATCCAATCTTCTTGCCTGACTTGGACGCCCAGGAGGCGCTGGAAGCGTGTGTGGCACAGTAGACCAGAATCAAAAAGAGTCTCACGTCTGTGAGGCTCTTTTTTGTCTGGTAGGTATTGTTGGAGCGGGATACGGGAATCGGACCCGCGCCTTCAGCTTGGGAAGCTGACATACTGCCACTATACTAATCCCGCGTCGGACGGTATCATATAGAAGATCTTTTATGATGACAAGAAATTATTCTCTTTCTTTTTTTCTTTTCGTTCTTCTTCTTACAGGAGCCGTGGCTCCTGCCTATGCCGCTGACGAACTCGAGGTCATTGTTTCAACCACCTTCGATGCGGACACGATCGTCAAAGGCTATACGCTTGAGTCCAGTGATGGGTTGATGCGACTGGGTATTCGTCCTAACACCCTGAATGTCTCCACACGAGTGGATGTGAAAACGCTTGATCCTTCGATCATGTCGGAAACCTTATCCACCTTCTCCACCTCGTCCACCTTTCCACCTTCTCTCTTGGGCAACATCTATCTTTTTGATATCCTGAATAAGGATTCCTACGACGGAAGCGATTTCTTTTTTCTGGAGATCAAGTATCCGGTCGAGTCACAAGACACAGACACGCTTCATGGTCGCCGTCGAATCTATTTCTACAACGGCGTGAAGAGTGATTGGGAAGTCTT
Organism: Candidatus Uhrbacteria bacterium; assembly: GCA_023246355.1. GTDB lineage: Bacteria > Patescibacteriota > Patescibacteriia > UBA9934 > GWF2-40-263 > JACRJW01. Next base: position 2,125 of record JAHFIQ010000006.1, read on the forward strand.
GCCCTCCACGGATAATCCCGAGACTCAATCCGTGAGGGCGCTGATTCATCTGCCGTATGCGCGTCTGGCCATTTTCGAGGATTCTGAAATCCCAGAAGTGGGAGAGGCCAGTTGGTATGGATACAAAAGTTGTGATTGCGCTGCGTCGCCAGATTATCCCAAAGGCTCTTCGCTTTTGGTGACACGCATCGACGATCCGACGAAGTCTGTCACGGTGACGGTGAATGATTACGGACCCGATCGCGCTGTGCATCCTGATCGCATTATCGATTTGGATAAAGTCGCCTTTGCAAAACTTGTTTCTCTGGGTGCTGGACTCATTAATGTTCGAGTCACGTTTCTTGAGTAACTGCTCCCTTTTCCACCTCATCCACCTCTTCCACCTTTCCCATGATCCGCTTTAAAAACGTTTCCAAAATTTATCCTCCCAACGTTGTCGGCGTTGAGGGCATCAGCCTCCACATTCGTCCTGGAGAGTTTGTTTCGATCGTGGGAAAAAGTGGTACGGGCAAGTCCACGCTTGCCAAGCTCTTGTTTGCCGAGGAACGTCCCACACGTGGAAGCATCGAGATTGGCGGTTGGGATATCACCAACATCCATGATCGCGATGTCCCTCTGTTGCGTCGCCAGATTGGGGTGGTGTTTCAAGATTTTAAGTTGCTTCCCATGAAAACCGTGTACGAGAACATCGCCTTTGCCCTGCAAGTGGCAGGCGAGAGACCTCACCGTATACGCGAGGTGGTCCCAGCGGTTTTGAAGATCGTCAATCTGGAACCCATGATCGATCGCTATCCTCGCCAGCTCTCAGGGGGCGAGCAACAGCGTGTGGCGATCGGCAGAGCCCTTGTGCATTCACCCAAAGTTTTGGTGGCCGATGAGCCCACCGGGAATCTTGATACCGTGACGACTCGCGAGATTATCGATCTGTTGAAGAAGATCAACGAGTTTGGCACAACGGTCGCGTTGGTCACGCACGATCGGGAAGTGGTGAATGCCCTCAAGAAGCGGGTCATTACTCTTGAAGACGGGAAAATAAGTTCAGACATTGAAGAGGGGAGGTATAAACTTTGAGGAGTATGTTTGTATCGAGTTATCGCGTCACAAAATTTGCCTTCCAAAATTTCTGGAGGAATTTTTGGCTGTCCGTCATCACCATCAGTATGCTTGTGATGACGCTCATGACCGTGAATATTTTGCTGGTGCTCAACGTGGTCACGCAGCAGGCGATAGAGCTGGTCGAGGACAAAGTAGAGGTCTCGGTATATTTTCAGGAGTATGTGGAACAGGAAACCGTTGACCAAGCCGTCTCCTATTTGCGAGGACTGTCTCAAGTGAGAGATGTGGAAACGATCACGGCTGAGGAAGCCTACGACCAATTCGTGGCGCGCCATGCCAATGATGAGGAAATTATGGCGTCGCTTCAAGAGTTGGGAGAAAATCCGTTTGGCCCAACGCTGGTTGTGAAAGCCCATGACGCTGCGGATTTTGAAATCATTTTGGATGCACTCGAAAACCCTCAGTTTCGCGATGACATCCGCGACAAAGATTTTTCAGACTACGAACAAATTGTAGAGCGCATTCGCTCGACTACGGATCGGATCCAGGCCTTTGGTGTGGCACTGTCCGTGATCTTTCTGCTCATCGCGATCTTGATTGTCTTTAACACGGTGCGTATCGGCATCTTCATCCACCGCGAGGAGATCGGCATCATGCGACTGGTCGGTGCTTCCAACTGGTTTATCAAGGCCCCGTTTTATCTGGAGATGATTCTCATGAGTTCTATCGCTCTGGCGATCACCCTTATCATGTTGTTTCCAGCCCTCGCGGCGCTCGAACCACAATTTGGTGTCTACTTTGGCACGCAGTCCGCCGGGCTCATGGAATACTTTACTCAGCACGGTTTAGTCATCTTTGGCCTTGAGTTTATGGGGCTTGTCCTGGTTTCGATTTTTTCAACGATCCTGGCCATGAGACGATTTTTGAGAGTGTGAGCAAAACAAAAGCCGCCAGTGTTTGCTGGTGGCTTTTGTGGTTCGGGGACTTGGAATCGAACCAAGATTCACAGCTTCAAAGGCTGCTGTCCTGCCGTTAGACGATCCCCGAGTGTAGTGAGTAAAATCGACAAGCCGTAGGCTTGAGCTCCGGTGCGAGCACACAGGCAGAAGCTTGCTGATGTCTGTGTGTGAGCACTGGAGCGTACAACCCGGAGGGTTGTCGATTTTCGAACGAAGCGAGAGGGATGCGGCGTTTTCGCCGCCGCCCCGAGTGTAGTTAAAGCACGGAGATCATAAGCATTCTGGAGTTTTTTTTCAAGCCTTCTGAAACTCAATTGCTGATCCGTAGAACATCGACGCGAGATTCGAGATGTTTTCATCTTGTGTGGTGAAGTAGGTTCTAGCCGATTTCTTTTCAAGCCGATGGCTGATCTCCGGATGTCGCAGCAGGTAATCCTTCAAGGATTTTGCAACGAGATCGCCCTGGGTGAGGACATTCATAAACCCGGGAACGGCTTTGCGAAAGGGAAGGAAGACCAGAGGGTAATGGGTGCACGCAAGCAGCACTTGTTCGATCATCGGATCTTGTGTGAGGAGTTCTTGTACGAATTGGGTGACAAGATGATGACACTCGGCTGTATCCTGTTGTCCCTTCTCGATCATGTCTGTGAGCCCTGGGCACGCAACCTGACTCACGACGATTTCTGGATTGAGCTTTTGAAATTCATGGACATACGCCTCAGAGGTTACGGTCGCAGGTGTTGCCAAGATTCCAACACGCCGGCTGTTTGCGGCCAGATATTCAACCGCTGGTCGAATCACCCCCAGCACGCGTCGGTCAGGAAATTCTCCGGGAAGCACTTCTTGCTGAATCCGTCGCAGGGCCTGCGATGAGGCCGTGTTGCATGCCAGGATCACCAACGGACAGCCTTTCTCAAATAAAAATCTGACCCCTTCCAATGTGAACTGAAAAATTTCTTCTTGAGTGCGAATGCCATACGGTGCTCGAGCATTGTCGCCAAGATAGACTGTTGAAATCTCAGGAAGTCGTTCGTGGATCGGTTTCAAGACCGTGAGACCGCCAAAGCCGGAATCAAAAATACCAAGCATATGACCCATAGCTTGGCATGAGCTTTTAGTTATGGCAACATACTCTCGTATGGCAAAACCTACCTGTCTTTTTCCCGGTCGCTTTCAGCCCTATCACAACGGTCATCATCTTGTGGTGCAAGGCATGACCAAACTGTGTGGCAAAATTATCATTGCGATTGGCAGCTCGGACAAATCTCGATCTGCAGAGAACCCCTACAGCGCTCAAGAACGCAAAGAAATGATCCAAGCCGCGCTCCAAGATGAGGATCTTATTCCGATGTTTGATATCAATTTTATTTTGCTTCCTGATGTGGCTGACGATGAGTCGTGGACAAAACAAGCCATGGAGCTCGCCGGTCCCATCGATATGGTGTGGACAGGCAATGAGCACACAAAAAAATGTTTTGAAGGCAAACTTCCGATCAAAGCCATCAAGGAAGTCCCTGGCATCAGCTCGACGGCCATCCGAGCTCTCGTGAAAACCGGTGGTGACTGGGGGAGCAAAGTTCCCGACGAAGTGGCTCGGTCCATGCGCGAGATCGGATTGGATCGGCTGAAATAACATGCATCGTTTTTCCCGCGCCATGATCGCTCTCACCCTGTTCGGCTCCATGTGGATGCACGGAGTGCTTCCTGTTGCCGCTGCCTCTCACGACATGATGAACGACATGGGCTCTCCCTCGTGTCTGAGTCATTGTCTCGCGGCTATTCATGCAGACTCTGCTCACAACGCGACAAGTCCGTCTGTTCTTCGTCTCATGATTCCTGCGAAATCAGATGCCCTTACCTCATCCACCTCCTCTGCCTCTTTTCTCTCTTCCACCTTGTCCACCTCTTTTCATGACCCATGGCTCATTCTCACAACGATCAAACGTGAATGAACACAAAATGCTTCGCCCTGTGCGTTAACTCATTTTGTGTTTTTTGATTCATATGTCTGAACGTCCATTCAATGCTAAACGAGCGCTCGGGATTCTGGTGATCGTTTTCGCTCTCTGGTACCTCCTCAATAGCCTTGGCTTTCTCTCTGTCTCTCCAAGCGTGAATGCAGCTGGGGGACTTGTTGCGATTTTCTTCATCGGCTTGGTTGCCTCTGTTTCATCTTGCACAGCGATCCTCTCGGGACTTATCGTCGCTATCTCAGCCAATCATGCCAAGCTCCATGCAGGTGAGTCCTTGAACACTCGACTGCGTCCTCATGTCCTTTTCAATCTTGGTCGGCTCATTGGGTTCGCTGTGTTCGGTGCCATGATCGGTGCGATCGGTTCCGTGCTCTCGCTCTCAACAGAGCTTAACGCCCTGTTCGTCATGGTTGTTTCTATTTTGATGTTGGGCCTTGGAGCGAACTTGCTTGATCTCCTTCCGCCTGGATTTTTTCGATTTCACCCACCGCTTTGGCTGGCGCGACGCATCTTGAAGCTTCAGGAGTCACATCATCCTGCGGTCTTGTTTGCCCTTGGCGCACTCACATTTTTTCTCCCCTGTGGATTCACCCAGAGCGTTCAACTTTACGCACTGTCAACCGGCAGTCCAGCCACGGCCGCGTCCATCATGATGGTATTTGCGCTGGGAACACTTCCGGTGTTGCTTGGATTGGGAGCCGCGACGTCTTCTGCTCACGGCAAGCGACTCAAGAGGATCACCCAAGTCGCTGGTATCTTGGTTCTCGTGATCGGTCTTTCACAACTCTTGAACGGAATGACCTTGCTTGGCATTTCTCTCCCCACAGCAGACAGTCAAGAAACAGCTGCGCAGCAAACAGACGTGGCGGTTATTGATGGAAAACAAGTGATCCAGATGGAACTTGGAAGCGGTTTTTACGCGCCAGACGTTCTTACGGTTGTTGAAGACGTTCCTGTGGAGTGGGACATTTACGCACCAGAGTTTATGGGCTGTGCCACACAGTTGGTCTCTCGGGGGCTTGGGATCAGTCAAACATTAAAGCCAGGTGACAATGTGGTGACGTTCACACCGAAAGATCCTGGAGAGTATGTTTTTAGTTGTTCGATGGGGATGGTGCGCGGCACGATGATCGTCACGAAAAGTCTATGACGCACACACAATTCAAAATCACTGGTATGCACTGTGCGTCCTGTGCGGTGAATATCGAATCGGAACTTGGCAAACAGCCAGGCGTGAAATCTGCGAATGTGAATTACGCGCTTGCCTCTGCTGCCGTCGAGCACGAGGAGCATGTTCATGAAACGGATCTCCATACAGTCGTGAAGAACATGGGGTACAGCGTGGCGGCGTCACAAGACGATCATGCCCATCACAGCCACGATGCAGCAGCTGGTCGGCGTGCAGGGTTTTCTTTGGCGCTGGCCATTCCTGCCGTCATTCTGGCGATGATGGGAATCCTTCCCTGGGCACAAGCGATTCTATCCACGATTGTGGTGCTAGGACCTGGCATGGAATTTCATCGGATGACGTTTCAACAACTGAAGCGCGGCCGTGCCAACATGGACACACTCATAACCATGGGCACACTGGTTGCCCTGGCGTTCAGCTGGTGGCAGTTTTCAGTGGGAGGTGCGTTGTACTTTGAGACCGCCGCGCTTATCACAGGATTTATTTTGCTGGGTCGCTATTTTGAAGCGCGCGCAAAAGGAAAGGCGAGTGAGGCCATTTCCAAGTTGATGGAACTTGGGGCGAAGATGGCGCATAAAGTGGTGGCTGCGGATACACAGGATGTTCCCGTTGAATCGTTGAAGATCGGTGATCGCGTTCTCGTGAAGCCAGGGGAAAAAATTCCCTTGGACGGAAAAATTATTTCTGGAGAGTCGTCCGTGGATGAATCCATGCTCACAGGGGAGAGTATGCCGATTGGGAAACGCCCGGGTGATTCCGTGTTCGGTGCGACCGTGAACCAGCAAGGCGTGCTGACGATTGCGATCACGGCGATCTCGGGGAATACGGTGCTCGCCCAAATTGTGAGACTTGTGGAGCAGGCGCAGCAACAGAAAGCGCCGATTCAAAAGTTAGTCGATAGGATCTCGGGCATCTTTGTCCCGGTGGTGATCGGCATCGCCGGCATCACGTTTGTTATCTGGTACATGATCACAGGCGACGTAAGTACATCCCTCATTCCAGCCGTCGCCGTGCTTGTGATCGCCTGTCCCTGCGCTCTTGGACTGGCGACTCCTACGGCGATCCTGGTTGGTACCGGCCGTGGAGCAAGAGAGGGAATCTTGATCAAGAGCGGCGAGGCGCTTGAACGCAACCGACATTTGGATGTGGTTCTCTTCGACAAAACAGGAACGCTCACAGAAGGCAGACCTGTGGTGACAGACATGGAAGTTTCCCCCCTTGGCAAGGGGGGAGCAAGGGGGGTCTTGGAGCTCATTGCCTCCCTCGAATCCTCTTCTGAGCATCCTCTGGCTCAGGCCGTCGTGCGGTATGCAAAGGATCAGGGAGTGATCCTGAAGCCAGCTTCGAATGTGCAGTCGGTCACAGGGAAGGGAATCGAGGGGATAGTTGAAGGAAAAAAAGTCGCGATTGGGTCACCTGACTTCTTGTCTCACATTGTATCGATCGATACAAAACGGAATCAAATTGAACTGTGGCAGTCACAAGCCAAGACCGTTATTGTCGCAGCTGTCGACGGGGAAATGCTGGGCATACTGGCGATTGCTGACGCGCCAAAGCCACAAGCCAAAGAGTCCATTGCTGAGCTCAGACGCATGGGACTCGATGTGGTGATGGTGACAGGTGATAACAGAAAGACGGCTGAGGTGATCGCGCGCGGACTTGGCATCGAGCAAGTCGAAGCAGATGTCTTGCCTGGGACAAAACTTGAAGTCGTGAAAGCGTGGCAGGCGAAAGGCAAGCGTGTGGCATTTGTGGGAGACGGCATTAACGACGCTCCAGCGCTCACGCAAGCTGACCTCGGGATTGCCATGGGAACAGGCACGGATGTCGCGATCGAGGCTGGGCAAATTGTGCTGGTGGGTGGAGGGCCTGAGAAAGTCGTCGCCGGCATTAAGCTTGCCGCAGCCACGTATCGCGGGATCAAGCAAAATTTGTTTTGGGCATTCTTCTACAATGTGATCGCGATTCCATTGGCAGCGCTCGGGCTTCTCAATCCGTTGATTGCCTCGGCAGCCATGGCGTTCTCCAGCGTGTCGGTGGTGTTGAATTCGCTTCGGATCAAGAGAGCAAAGATTTGACTTTTGTCCTGAAATCTGCTATTATTGGCTCATATGGAAATCAAAGGTCCAGAATATTATGCCCAGTGGCGAGCGGATCAAGCGAAAAAACGTGAGGCTCCGCCAGCGCCTGCTGCGCCAGCTCAGCGTCCACGAGAACGTGCTCCCGTCAACATGGAAGCACAGCGAGCACACCTGATGGGACAGATTCGCGAAACACAATCGCTCATGGATGAAGCCACTCGTGCCGCAGAACGATTTCGTCGCGATGGGCTTCCTGATTATGCGGAAAGAAAAGAAGCATCCGTACAAACGTATAAATTTCGAATGAAGCAATTGCGCGAAGATTTAGGAAAGCTTGCAAGCTAATCCATAAAAACAGTTCTGGTGAGAATCAGAGCTGTTTTTGATTTGTTTACGACGTCATGATAGGGTCGATTCAGGAGTCACCATGGACGCACTTCTTTCTCGAGATGGTCGGTGTCGGTTCGTGTGCAAAAGCGATCCGGCGGTGCAGGCGGTGATCAACGCTGTGTACGAGAGAAAACTCGGCGACGACGTCATCTACGCCTACATGGCCGAGACCTACCCGCTGCTTCGCGATGCGGAGAATTGGCGGAGGCTTTCCGGAACACGCAACGGCGTCTACGTGGCGCTCTTTCTCAACACCCTTCACGCCTGGGATGCCTGGGTTGTGGATGTGGCGCGTGAGCTTCCTGGGACCATGTTGTCGCCCGTGCAGCGTCTGTTCATCGCCTGGATCCAGGGTAGGCTTCCGGCGAAGTTCCACTCCCGCGCACCGGAGCTTGCCCAAGTCGCTGAGCTTCGTCTCATCGGGGGCTTCTCACAGGAGGCGCCGGAGGACGTTGCCAATTGAGAACAGCACTCGCGATCGACCACTCACGGTGGTCGTTTTCTATTTCTAAGTTGGGAGCCAGGCTCCCAACGTAGGCCGTAAAATCAGCTCGAGTTGGGAGCCTGGCTCCCAACTATGGAAACATTGTGCTATCCTGATCCTCGTGAAGACACTGATCCCACCCCCTAGGACAACCGTTCTAGGGGGCGATTATGCATCTATGGATTTTAAACTCCACTCTCCTTACCAACCTGCGGGCGACCAACCCAAGGCCATCGAGCAATTGACGGCTGGTGTTTTGGCTGGTGAGACTCGGCAGACCTTGCTTGGTGTGACCGGGTCCGGGAAGACGTTTACGATGGCCAACGTCATCCAGAATGTCCAGCGACCCACGCTGGTGATCGCCCACAACAAAACCCTTGCCGCGCAGTTGTGCAACGAGTTTCGAGAATTTTTTCCCGAGAATGCGGTGGAGTATTTTGTGAGTTACTACGATTATTACCAACCCGAGGCGTACATGCCACGCACTGATACCTACATCGAGAAAGAAGCCATGATCAACGAAGAGATCGATCGGCTCCGCCACGCAGCAACGCAATCCGTGCTCTCTCGTCGTGACGTGATCATTGTCGCGAGTGTGTCGTGTATTTATGCCCTGGGAAGTCCAGAGGAATATCAGAGAACAGTGCTGCATGTAGAAGGTGGACAAGGGAGACAAGGTGGATCAGGTGGTCAAGGACTCACTCGTAATGAATTGCTTCGCAGGCTCACCGATATGCAGTTTGAACGAACAACGGCTGACTTGACCCGTGGACATTTTCGAGCGCGAGGCGACATTGTTGAGGTGATGCCCATGCAGGAGGAAGTCGTGTATCGACTTGTTTTTGACGATGAAAAAATCACGACCATCCAAGCTCTGGATCCGATCACACGCAAAATCAAAGAGACCGTGAACGATGTTTGGATTTTTCCAGCGAAGCACTACGTGGTCTCTCAACCGCGTCAGGCTCAAGCTCTGCGCGATATTCGTTTTGAACTCCAGCAACAACTCGATCAATTCGATACGGAAGGCAAGGTGCTTGAGGCGGAACGTCTGTCTCGTCGTACGCGGTTTGATCTTGAGATGATCCAGAACATCGGTTATTGCAACGGGATTGAAAATTACTCTCGCCACTTTGACGGCCGCGCGCCTGATGAACCGCCATTTACGCTCATGGATTATTTCCCAAAGGATTTTTTGATGATGATCGACGAAAGTCATGTGACGGTGTCTCAAGTCGGTGGCATGTACAACGGTGATCGCGCTCGGAAAAACACCCTTGTGGAACACGGCTTTCGTTTGCCCAGTGCGAAAGATAACCGCCCGCTCCAGTTTTCTGAATTTGAACAGCGGATGGGTCAGGTCATTTTTGTGAGTGCGACGCCTGGGAAGTACGAGCAGGAAAAATCAGGAAAGGTCGTGGAGCAGATCATCCGTCCAACAGGTCTTGTGGATCCTGAAATCACAGTCCGTGGAGTGACCTCTGACGGAGAGTATCCTGGCCAGGTTGAGGATTTGATCGCTGAAATCGTGAAGCGCGTTCCAAACAAGGAACGCACACTTGTGACAACGCTGACCAAAAAAATGGCCGAAGACCTGACCGAGTTTTTGATCGAGAAAGGCATCAAGGTTCAGTATCTGCATTCAGATGTTCAGACGCTTGATCGCATCACGACACTCTCGGATCTGCGGCGTGGTGTGTATGACGTGATCGTTGGTGTGAACCTGCTTCGTGAAGGTCTGGATTTGCCAGAAGTGACCCTCGTGGCCATTTTGGATGCGGACAAAGAAGGATTCCTCCGATCTGAAACATCAATCATCCAGACCATCGGCCGTGCGGCGCGCAATGTGAAGGGCGAGGTGATTCTCTACGCGGACGAAATGACCGGCTCAGTGAAACGCGCGATCAAAGAAACAGAACGTCGTCGCAAAATCCAGCTTGCGTACAATAAGGATCACAACATTACCCCACAGTCGATTGAAAAAGAGATCCATGACATTCGGGCGATGCTCAGGGGGGATCAGAAATCTACGGAAGCCATTTTGAAACTCGAGCTGACCGCTGAACCACATGAGATCGAGTTGGTCATCAAGGAAAAGACGTACGACATGAAAGAGGCCGCGAAGAAACTCGACTTCGAAACCGCAGCCATCCTGCGCGATGAGATTACCCTGCTTTCAAAAGAATTAAAAACGAAGAAAAAACACCTATGAGTAGACAATCACAGTATCCCATCCAGCCATATCTCTTGAATCGTTGGTCGCCACGAGCCATGAGTGGTGAGACGTTGACGCCAGATGAGTTGATGCCTCTGTTTGAAGCCGCGCGCTTCGCGCCGTCATCTTATAACGCCCAGCCGTGGAGATTTCTCTACGCTCATCGCGAGACAGATTCTTGGCAACCTTTTTTTGATCTGCTCGTGCCGTTCAATCAGAGTTGGGCTCACAAGGCGGCCGTGTTCATTGTCGTCGTTGCTAAAACGACCTTCGACCACAATAACAAACCCAGCGTGACACATGCGTTTGATGCCGGTGCCGCCTGGGAGAACCTCGCACTCGAGGCATCAGCTCGCGGTTTGGTTGCCCACGGCATGGAGGGATTTGATTATGGAGCGGCCAAGACCAAGCTCAACATCCCCGACGACCACGTGGTGCTCGCCATGATCGCGATTGGGAAACCTGGTCGAAAAGAAGATTTGCCCGCAGAACTCCAGGAGCGCGAAGAACCCTCTGATCGTCGGCCACTGTCGGAGATCGTGATGGAGGGAGGATTCAAGGGCTAAGAGAGTATGCAAGATAAAATCACCATCAAAGGAGCGCGCGAACACAACCTCAAGAATATTTCGCTTGAGTTGCCACGCAATAAACTCATCTGCTTCACCGGCGTGTCAGGGTCGGGGAAGTCGTCTTTGGCATTTGATACGATTTTTGCCGAAGGGCAGCGTCGGTATGTGGAATCGTTGTCAGCCTATGCACGGCAATTTTTGGGGCAGATGGAAAAGCCAGATGTGGACGAGATCGAAGGTCTGTCGCCTGCAATTTCGATCGACCAGAAGGCCCATGGCAGCAACCCGCGTTCCACGGTCGCCACGATCACTGAGATTTACGATTATCTTCGCGTCTTGTTTGCACGTGTGGGAACGCCACACTGTGTGACCTGTGGTGAGGCGATTCAGAAGTTGACCAATGAAGAGATGGTGGACTTGGTTCTGGAGAAGGCAACAGGAACAACGGGCTCGATCAAGATTTTGGCGCCGGTCGTGCGCGGCAGAAAAGGTGAGTACTACCAGATGTTGTACGATCTCTATAATTCAGGATTTGCTCGTGTCCGCATCGACGGGAAAGAATTTCGGCTCGATGAGCCGATTAAATTGGCGCGGTACAAACAGCACACGATTGAGATCGTTGTGGATACGATTGCGGTTGCGTCGTTTTCCACCACACCCAAGGACGCCCGTCAGCGCCTTGCCGATGCCCTGGAGATCGCGGTGGATCGCGGCAATGACGTTGTGACGATCATCTACCCCGACCAGAGTGAACAGCTGCTGTCTGCCAAGTTTAGCTGTCCCAAGGATGGATTTTCATTTCCTGAAATTGAGCCGCGGTTGTTTTCCTTCAACTCGCCCTACGGTGCATGTCCTCAGTGCACAGGTCTTGGAACCGCAGAATTATTCTCGGAAGAGTTGTGTGGCCTGTGTTCTGGGGCGCGGTTGAGAAAAGAGTCGTTGTTTGTGTGGCTTCCAAATCAGACCTCCCCCAGCCCCTCCTTGGCAAGGAGGGGAGTATCCATCGTGGATATTACCAAGATGTCGATTGCCGAGGCGGTTGAGTATTTCAAAAAGTTAAAACTTACGGAGAAACAGACGCAGATCGCCCTGTCGATCCTGAAAGAAATTCAGAATCGTTTGCAGTTTATGTTGGACGTGGGTTTGCATTATCTTACGCTCGATCGTATGGCTGGGACGCTCTCAGGTGGGGAAGCGCAGCGCATTCGACTCGCTAGTCAGGTTGGCTCCAAACTCGTTGGCGCGATGTATGTTCTGGATGAACCAACGATCGGACTTCATCAACGAGACAATGATCGGTTGATCGAGACGCTCGAAGATTTGCGCGACATCGGCAACACGGTGATCGTGGTGGAGCATGACGAGGACACGATTCTCGCCAGCGATTACATGGTTGAAATCGGACCAGGGGCTGGTGTGAATGGGGGGCATGTCATCGCCGCTGGGGAGATGTCAAAAATGATCGACGATAAAAAGTCTCTGACGGCTGCGTATCTTCGTGGCGATAAAAAGATTGAAGTGCCGACAGAACGCCGTGCTCCTGGCAAGGACGCGATCAAAATCAAGGGCGCTTCGCAGAATAATCTGAAACACATCGACGTAGAAATTCCTCTGCGACGCTTCGTGTGCGTCACGGGTGTTTCAGGGTCAGGGAAATCCACCCTTGCCTACGAGACCATGTACAAAGCCATCTCCAAAAAACTCTATGCAACGAAGCACACGCCAGGTGCGCATCAGGCCCTGCTGGGAGTCGAGTACTTGGATAAAGCGATTCTGATCGATCAAGGCGCAATCGGTCGAACGTCGCGATCAAACCCTGCGACCTACACAGGAGCCTGGGATCCGATTCGAGACATGTTTGCTTCCACGGCTGAAGCCCGATATCGCGGGTACAAAAAAGGCCGGTTCAGTTTTAATCGTCCTGGCGGACGTTGCGAAAATTGTGAGGGCCATGGACTCATCGCCATCGAGATGCATTTTTTGCCAACCGTGTATGTCACCTGTGATATTTGTAAAGGACGACGATTTGATCGCGAGACCCTGGAAATTACTTACAAAGAGAAAACTATTTTTCAGGTGCTGGAGATGGAGGTCGAAGAAGCGGCGACGTTTTTTAAGGACGTGCCTGCGGTGTCAGACAAACTTGAGACACTCAAACGGGTGGGGCTTGGCTATGTGAAGCTTGGTCAGCCAGCGCCCACGCTCTCGGGTGGTGAAGCACAGAGGGTGAAATTATCGACCGAGCTTGCCAAGCGGCAAACAGGGAAGACGTTGTATCTTCTGGACGAGCCAACAACAGGGCTGCATTTTGAGGACGTAAAAAAACTCCTCGAGGTTCTCCATGAGCTTGTAAGCAAAGGCAACTCCGTGATCGTGATCGAGCACAACCTGGACGTGATCAAGACGGCTGATTGGATTATTGATCTCGGTCCAGAGGGTGGCGACCTTGGTGGGGAAGTCGTGATCGCGGGGACGCCAGAGGATGTCGCACGACATGCAAAGAGCTATACCGGACAGTATCTGAAACGGGTGTTAAAAAAATGAGCCGACCGTCCAGCTACCTGACTTGTTTTCAGACACGCCTGGCCCGCTCCAGCGGCGGGCTGGCGGCTCGTGCTCTCGGCGATCCACCACTCGCAGAGCTCGTGGACCGAGCTGGATCGCCTCGAGACGGTCTTCAAACAAGTCAGGTAGCTGGCGATCGGTAGAATCAAAAAACGGGCCGAGCCCGTTTTCGATGTCTTATTTAACGATCAGAGTTCCTTCCATCCCAAACGCTCGATGTGATCCAATGTCGCAGTAGAAGGGATAGGATCCAGGTTCGCTCGGAGCCGTGAAGTTCAGCACCTCACCTTCAGCGACCGTGAAGTCCAAATCGATTTCGTCAATGACGAACGTGTGGAAACCTTCATTCTTGGTAAAGGTGATGCTGATCAGATCTCCAGGAGCCGCGTTGATGACATTTGGCGTGAAGAAGAAGTTACCTGCTTCCATGCTGATTTCAACGTCTGCCTGTTCGCCCAAGGTGATTTCTGTGACCGGGACGCCATCTTCGTTGACCGTGGCACCGGTATCGACATCCTCAAATACTACGTCTGCATCAACAGGCTTAGCGTTTGGATCCGTTTCTTGATCGACTTCTGTTGGTTCGCCAACGTCTTGTCCGACGACCAGCTGTGTATCTGCATTTGCCTCAGCAGATGTTTGTGAATCAGTTTGTGCAGCGCATCCGGCTCCAACCAGAGCAAGGACGGCCAAGAGTGAAAGGATATTTTTCATAGTGCCTGAAGAGTAACAGGTTTTTTCGCCGTTGGCAAGGGTGTGATAGGATTTTGGCTATGATTCCTCCAGAAATCAAGGTGAAGAATGACGAACTGCCGGATGCGCCCGGCGTGTATTTTTATTACGATCAAAAGGATCATCTTTTGTATATTGGAAAGGCGACGTCTCTCAAACGTCGTGTGGGTTCGTATTTCGTGAAAGCACACACAGACAGAATCGGGGAGATGGTTTCACAGATTCACAGAATCGATTATCACGAAACACCCACCGTGATCGAAGCGCTCATCTTGGAGGCAAACGAGATTCACGCACGTCGTCCGAAGTACAATATCTTGGGTCGTGATGACAAAACGTTTTTGTATCTGGTGATCACGGACGAGCCTTACCCGCGACCACAATTGATTCGGGGACATGAACTTAAAGTCAGGAAGAATTATTTGCGAGTCTTTGGTCCGTACACGAGCAGTCGTTCTTTGAAGATGGCCTTGGAGATGATCCGTCGGGGTATTCCGTGGTCGACCTGTCTGCCAGGACAGCGCCGTCCGTGTTTTGATGCGCAGATCGGCAAATGTCCTGGGGTGTGCACAGGCAGGATCAGCAAACCAGAGTATCGACGCGTGATTCGGCAGTTGATTCTGTTCTTTGAAGGGAAGAAAGCGAAGCTTGAGCGGGAGCTCAAAAAAGAGATGGTGCTCGCAGCGAAGAACCTTCAGTTTGAAAAAGCGGCGTTGCTGCGTCGACGATTATTCGCACTTGAGCATATCCAAGACATTGCGCTCATCTCGCGTGAGGATCACGAACTGCCATTTACAAAAAAAGATTCCGATGGAGCCATCGATCTGATGGGACGCATCGAAGCGTATGACATCAGCAATATTTCAGGGACCTCAGCAACCGGATCCATGGTGGTGTTTATAGAAGGGAAGCCGGCGAAACAGTTGTATCGCAAGTTCAAGATCAAGACTGTGAAGGGTGCAAACGATGTCGCGTGTTTGGAAGAAGTGATCAGGAGAAGGCTGAAGAGGGGTTTCCCCCCTGCCAGAGGGGGGACACAGGGGGGAGGGAGTAAAGAGCGAGGATGGGAATTACCGGAGGTCATGGTCATCGACGGAGGAGAGCCGCAGGTCAATCGGGTGCAGGAGATTTTGGATGAGCTGGGTGTGGAGGTGCCGATCATTGGCATTGCCAAAGGGTTTGATCGCAAGCAGGATCGCCTTGTCTTCGATCAGGAGAATCGAGATTTGCAGCGCGTTGTCACTCGTGGGAAAGAACTATTCCAGCGCGCCCGCGACGAAGCGCATCGGTTTGCGGTAAAATACCATCGAGTCTTAAGAGGGAAGTCAATGAAACTATGAGAACTATTTATTTTGTCACTTCTAACACAGGCAAGGTCGCCAACGCCCAGGCCGCGCTTAAGCCGTTTGGTATTTCTGTGAAGCAGTTGAAGGTCGATCTTGTGGAGAGCCGTTCAGAAGATCCAGCTGAGATCGCTTTGGAAAAAGCCCAACAGGCGTACAAGAAATTTCGCAAGCCCTGCCTGGTGGAAGATTCTGGATTCTTCATCGAGGCTCTTGGCGGGTTCCCGATGACGCATATCAAGTTTTCGCTGAGGACGCTCGGGATCGACGGGATCCTTCGAGCTCTTCGAGGAGCCACGTCTCGAAGATGTGAATGGCGGATGACCGTCGCCTACGTTTACGGTGCGGGCAAACACAAGTCGTTTACGTTCGTTGAGAAAGGCGTGATCGCCAACAGACCACGACCAGTGAAGCGACCCATGATGTCAGATTACTGGCGGCTCTATGTTCCCAAGATGCTCGACTCGAAGAATACCAAGGCGCTTTCAGAGATGACGGACAAACAGATGGAGGAGTGGCTGAATTATTTTTCTGCTCACAACCAGTTCTTGCAATTAGGGGAGTGGTTATTGTCTTAGTTATCCACACATTTTGGCGACGTTAAAAGAATGGCCTGTTTTGCAGGCTTTTTTGGTTGTGAAAAGTGGAGAGAACTGTTTGACCAGTGTCAGAGAGTGGTTTAGAATGGTGATAGGTGGAGACAAGTGGGGATCGATCGAGCATGTCTCGATTGATGCTCACTTTTATTTAAGTCCCATCTGATAACGGCTCGGCAAGTTATGTTTATAGGCGAGTATAAACATGCCATCGATGAAAAAGGACGTCTTGCGATTCCAGTCAAGTTTCGCAAGAGCCTTGCCAAGGGAGCCGTGGTTACGAGGGGACTCGACACGTCGCTGTTCCTGTTCCCCAAGGAGGAGTGGGGCAAGCTCGCAGAAAAGTTAGCTAGTTTGCCCCTGGGGCAATCCAATAGCCGCGCCTTCGCCCGTCTCATGCTTGCGGGTGCCATGGACGTGGACATGGATAAACAGGGACGCGTCGTGTTGCCGGAATATCTTCGGGCTTACGCAAGCCTTGAAAAAACCACCGTCGTGGCCGGTCTCTACAATCGCGTGGAGATTTGGAATGAGGCGCGATGGGATGCGTATAAGAAAAAAGTTGAGAGCGATGCAGACGCGGTCGCAGAAAAACTCGGAGAGCTTGGTGTGTAGTTTGAGTGCCAGGCTTGGAGTGTGTCTCGTGGTTAATGAACCTTTCCACGAGAAGCACTTCAATCCCGGCATCCTAACAGGGGGCAGAATTTTTTATGCACCAACCTGTTCTCCTGACCGAGGTCGTAGAACACCTCAAGCCGGAGCCGAACCATCTTTTGATAGACGGCACAGTGGGGCTGGGAGGGCACGCACAAGTCTTACTTGCGCGCGTCCTTCCTGGCGGCCGTCTGCTGGGCATCGATCGTGATGCCAACAATCTGGCGAGTGCGCGAGAGCGTCTCTCTGGATTTGGGAATAGCACCGTGTTGGTTCGCGGGAGTTATTCCGAGGTAAAGACCCTTGCCTATGCTCATGGATTTACTCATGTCAATGCGATCCTCTTGGATCTCGGGTTCTCGTCTGTTCATGTCGATGATCCGAGTCGCGGTTTCTCGTTTGCACACGAGGGTCCATTAGACATGCGCTATGACCAGTCACAAGCGCTCACCGCCGGGGTGATCGTGAATGAGTGGTCGCAGGATGAGCTTGCACGGATATTTCGCCAGCTTGGTGAAGAACCGAAAGCGGCGCGTGCTGCAGAGGCGATCGTCACGTGTCGAAGAGACGCGCGGATCGAAACGACTCTGCAACTTGCCCAGTGTCTTGAGCTTGTGCTTCCTCGAATGGGGAAGACCCATGGCGCGACCCGTGTCTTCCAAGCACTCAGGATCGCGGTGAACGACGAATTGGGAGAGCTTGAAAGAGCGCTTCCGGATCTCGTTGACCTGCTCGTGCCTGGCGGAAGAATTGCCATCATCAGTTTCCATTCTCTGGAAGATCGACTGGTGAAACAGTTCCTCAAGTCGCGCTCGGATCTGCATCTGGTGAACAAGCACGTGATCACTCCTTCCCAAGAGGAGGTGAGAAAGAACCCTCGCGCTCGCAGTGCCAAACTGCGGGTTGCTGAGAAAATTTAATGTGAGACATCCCCACTGTCGATATGTATTCGATCCCCGTACAAGCGGCTGTTTATTCTCCGCAAACTCTTTCACCGCGAATCTCTCTGAGCGTGTTTTTTCGTGAGCACACGGTTGCTCTCAACGTTGCTTCCTTGGTGATTCTGGGTGTTCTGCTTGTCGTGCAGATCATCCAAGTGAATGCAGCGACGACCAAAGGCTATCAAATGCGCGAGCTGGAGAATCAAATCAGTGAGCTTTCTCTTTTGCAACAAAACTTACAACTCGAGGCCCGCAAAGTGCAGTCGCTTGATCATGTCTCTCACTCAGTGAAGATGCTCGGCTTCGTCGAGTCAGAACAACCAACCTATCTCTCTTCTACGACTCCATCCGTCGCCATGGCGCAATAATCGACGTAGGTAGCCGCAGGCTTCAGCCTGCGCCAGCCAAGCCTATATAACAGCCAAACGGCTGTTTTTCTTTGAATTTATACAGGCCGCTATTTGACATTCAGGCCAATTTCAACTATCTTTTTGAGTCGCAAGACTCCTACGGCAGGGAGAGCCGCACACAAGGAGATGTCATGGAAGACTGGAAATTGTCGAGCTCGATCGAAGAAAAGGATCGGTTGATGAAGGAGAAGTGGGGTGACGCGCCTCCACGCTACCTCTGGTTCGCCATCCTCTCGCCCAGGTCGAGTGAGCTGAGTCGTGATGAGCTGGCGCTCCTGCGCATCTTCTTCTTTGGTCCCCGAGAGCCGGACACCGAAGCCATCGAGCTGTCGATGTACACCGACGGTCCCACCGAGGATGGTGTCTACGGTGACCTGCGGATCCGTGGTTTCACGAGCCCGGTCTACTTCACCCTCACGATGGATGGACAGGAGATGCCGCTCATGCGAGTGGCTGACCCCACCGACAGCCAGCTGATCGACTTCCGTCCGGCGGCGTGATCTCGATTTCCACTCTCACCTCAACCCCTCGGCTGGGTAAAAGCCTCCTGGAGCTCCCATGAACTTCTGGTCCGCAATCGTGCTGATCACCATGGCTGGTGTCGTAGGAGATGCCGTTCACCTCACCGGTACGGCCTGGCCCATCTGGGGGTTCGTGCCGATCGTCATGCTGGGGTCGGTGATCCTCAAGTGGAATCCGAACAACCCCTGATCCTCCTTCGCGCGTCTGTGCCTAGGGAATAGTAAGCTACGTCTGCCCCGTCCCACCGCAAGGTCTGGCATGGGGCTATTATTTTTTGGTGACAGAACTGGGGACATCTTTTCGCAGGTACGAAGATATGTCTCCGACTGCTCTTACCTAGCTTCGACGCACTTGTGACCATATGGTTAAGAGTTCGTCGTGATGATATTCTTGGTCTCGACATATGTTGAAGTTTATTAACCCAACCAGCTGGGAAGACGTGTTTCAAGATTGGAAACAACGTGAAGGCAACGATCCTGGTTGGATCCACTGTGCGACCACGATCAAAGGTTGGCCTGATTGGGAATCGTGGAGACGGTTTAGCGCAGAACAAATTCACGCAGCAGATCGTGATTGGGAGATCTACGAATGTACGGATCCGATGCGCGAGATTCCCGCTATGCTGGTTGGACCATTCACCGGTTGGCAGTCGCGATTGCCAAAGCCCAACGTCTCTTCATTTGCAGAGCTTGTTGCCATCCCTGAGCAGACTCAGTTTTTTCGCGAGCACGAAAAAGTCGCAGGCATGATGAAGCATTTCCCTCCGTCAACCATGTTTATTGGATTGTGTCGCGAGGATTCTGGATCGATTGTTTGCCTTGAAGGTCATCATCGAGCCACGGCTGTTGCCCTGTCTCTGAAAGCAGGGAGTGAAATCGATTTCGGTGGTCCTGTGCAGATTGCGTTGGCAGTCTTGCGATCCGATGAGTCCTCGTTGCTTGACCGTGTCCTTGCCCGTGGATCATCCAAGGAACCAAAAGACGCGAGTCATTCCGCCCTTTCCTACATCGCTCATCCAACATGACCGTGCTATACTGGTCATAACACAAGGAGGATATGTTACAAACCGCGATCTTTGACCAAGCAGCCGCGGTGCAGGCGCTTGAAAATATCAACTGGCTCAATCCATCGTGGGATCTCTTCATCCTCATCTTTTTTGTAGTCGCGTCGCTCATCTACGGGATCTCCCTTGGACGCGACCGCATCATTGTGATCCTCGTGTCCATCTACATGTCGCTTGCGATCGTAAATTACATTCCATTCGTCGCCGAGTTCAATGCGAAGATTTCTGTAAACGATGCCTTTGCCCTTCGGGTCACTGTGTTTCTCGGAATCTTCATCCTCTTATTTTTCTTCCTTTCGCATTCGGCTCTCATGCGGACACTCGGCCATGGCGCTACGCAGGGACGTCTTTGGCAAGTGATGATTTTTTCCTTTCTTCACGTGGGGCTGCTCATCAGTGTGACCCTTTCATTTTTTCCGTCCGATCTCGCTGGGGTTCTGTCTCCTTTTACTCGCGCTTTATTTTTGAGCGACATTGCTCGTGCCGTCTGGGTTCTGTTGCCCGTGCTTGCCATGGCTTTGCTTGGCGGAGGGAGCGATGATCGCAGATACGGGTCTTACAATTGACAGAGTCACGTATATCGTCTATCTGTGTAGAGTGGTTGAGAGACCGTCGCAAAACTCGCGATCTTGCGTTTCACGGGGCCCCTCCACCACCTCAACGTAGGATTTACCTACGTCTCGGCGGCTGGTTTCCCCGTTCAACGCAATCTCATCGAGTTTTTCAACGGTCTCGTTGGGATCCATTTTCATGGATAAACGATCATTTGAAGCATTCTATAAAGCAAATCTTGACCGTATCTATCGATACGTTTTTTTTCGTGTCGGCCGTAATGAGAGCGTGACTCAGGATCTTGTCTCGGAAATTTTTATTAAGGCGCTCCAGCATTTTGAAAAATACGACGAAGCTATTTCACGCTCAGCCTGGATTTATCGCATCGCGCACAATCATCTCGCCAACTATTTTCGTGACAAAAAGCCGCAGGTTGATCTTGAGGACGTTTCCTTTACGCTCGTAGGTGAAGACGGTCGCAGGTCCATGGAAACTTGGGAGGAACACTCAAAACTTGAAAAAGCCTTGCAACAATTGCCTGTGGAGGATCGGCGTCTGGTAACGCTCAAGTACATCGAAGGGTATGCATATGCAGAAATGGGCGAGATTCTGGATCGCACAGCTGATGCCCTCAAAGTGGCAACGCATCGAGCGGTGGTGAAACTCAGATCGCTCCTGAAAGAAACCTAGACTATGTTTTTTCTTAAACGACAACTTAGACATCTGTCAAAACAAGGACAGCCATCCAAAGCTTTTCGCCAAGCCCTGTGGTTGAAGCTGTCTCAGGAACATGCGTGTTTGTATCCTACGACGACGTTCTATTCGCCACATGTTCGATTTGCGGCCGTCGGTCTCACAGCCCTTGTTGTTGTGTTCACGATGGGAACGGGTGTCTATGCCTACGAAAGCCCTGACGTGGTTGAAGGCCACCCACTGTTTGTTGTGAAAACCTCCCTTGAGGCTGTTCAAGAATCGTTGGCACGGACTCCAGAGGCCCGTGCGGAGTTTCATGCGCGGATGATGGAGCGACGCTTGGCAGAAGGGGAGCATCATCTTTCTCGTGAGCCTGAGCAGGTGCAGGCATCGCTTGATGCCGCGGCAGATCAGTTAGAACAAACCGTCGAGGAGCTCGCACCAGCGGTCGAGGATCCTGCACGGCGCGCACAGATGATTGAAGAGTTGTCCATTCACAACGCCCGTTACCTTGAGCTGTCAGCGCGTGTACAAGACAGCGAGGCAGAGAACAGGGAGCCGGCACACCTTCGATCGCGCGTCGAGGGACATGGGCTTTCTGAAGACGAACAGGTTCGGTTGTTTGAGAGGAAGGCGCGTGCCAGCGATCTCAACGACTCACCTTAAAACTAATTTTATGCAAACAGCTCTCCTGAAGTCCTTGCGTTTCCCTGCGGCGATGCTCATTCTTGGCGCGATCATCCTGGCTCCAGCGTATTTCGTATCTGCAGATGAGGATACAAACTCTTCCGACGATGGATCCTCACAGCAACATCATCCACGTCATCCAGCTGGCATTCCTATGGAGATCACCTCTATCTCCGTTGACGCCGACGGTGTAGGAACGATCGAGGCCGAGCTCGTGCGTGTCCCGGATCAAGTCACACAGGACAAGGGTGTTGATGATGGCACAGGTGTGACCGTCACAACCACATCTGAGACAAAGTTTGTTGTCGATGGTGAGGAAGCAGACGCGAGTGACTTCTCTGTCGGTGAAACGATTTTCGTGGGAGGTAAAATCGATTTTGAGGAGCTCACCATTGAGGCCAAGGTTGTGAGTGACGAGCACCTACGTCCAAAACGACCCGGCTGCGATCCTGATGCTGAGCAAGCAGAACCATCCGATGATATCAGAGAGTAATCACAGCGCCGGCCCCATGGCCGGCTTTTGTTTTTCAATAACGGAGGTTATACTGACCCCGTTATGCTTCACCTCTACAACACCCTCACCCGACAACAGGAGGCGTTCAAGCCGATTCATGAAGGCAAAGTTTCTCTCTATGCCTGTGGACCGACCGTCTATTGGTTTGCCCACATTGGGAACATGCGTTACTTCCTGTTTGTGGATGTCGTGCGTCGGACGCTTGCATTGAATGGTTATGAAGTGAAGATGGTCATGAACATCACAGACGTTGGTCATCTCACCGGGGATGTCGACGAAGGTGAGGACAAGATGATCGTCGCGATGCGACGGGAGGGGAAGACCGCGACAGAGATCGCGCAGTTTTATACCGATGCTTTTTTGCAAGATATTGATCGGCTGAATATCAAGCGCGCCAACATCTACCCCAAGGCCACCGAACATATTCCTGAACAGATCGAGATGATCAAACATCTCGAAAAGAATGGGTTCACGTATCGGACAAGTGACGGCGTCTATTTTGATACCGCGAAGCTTCAACGCTATGGTCGACTGTCTGGTCAACGATCGGAAGAAAAAAAAGCAGGAGCACGCGTTGAGATGGGAGAGAAGCACAACGCCACGGACTTTGCCCTGTGGAAGCTGAGCCCTTCGACAGGCTCAGGGCATTTGGCGGGGCGCCAAATGGAATGGGACTCTCCCTGGGGCGTGGGGTTTCCTGGTTGGCACATTGAGTGTTCAGCCATGTCGATGAAGTATCTCGATGTGCCATTTGATATTCACACCGGTGGTGTCGATCACATTGCGGTCCATCATGAAAATGAACTGGCTCAAACACAAGGAGCAGAGAATGAGCTCGAGGCGCATGTCTGGATGCATAGCGAGTTTCTGACGGTCGACAACGGCAAGATGAGCAAGTCGCTGGGGAATCTCTACACCGTCGACGACCTCATCCAAAAAGGCTATGACCCGTTGGCCTTTCGGTATCTTGTGCTTGGCGCGCATTATCGGTCCAAGATTAATTTTACCTTTGAAGCCCTCGATGCGGCTCAGAATGCACTGAACAAATTGCGCCAGACCGTTCGAGATTGGGATGAGCCCGAGGTCGGATGTGCTGAGTTGGAGGAAAAGTTTTTTGCGGCCGTAAACGATGATCTCAACACATCTCAAGCACTCGCTGTTGTCTGGGAGCTTGTGAATGCTGATCTCCCTACAAGCGCGAAAGCTGAATCGCTTCTGCGGATGGATCAGGTTCTTGGATTGCGACTGAAGGAGTTTGTGGCCCGTCCTCACCACATTCCAAAAGAGGTCCAGGAGCTTGTTACACTCAGAGAAGAAGCTCGAAAAACGAAGCAATGGGAGCGTTCTGATGAGTTGCGTTTACAGATCGAGAAGCTTGGGTTTCATGTGGAGGACACAGCAGCAGGTCCACAGATCAAAAAGCTGTAAAGCCGTGGGGATAACCCGCGGTTTTTTATTTCTATGGTAAAATAGGATCGATTATGGCTGATGGACGAGAAAAAGATTTGCCCGTGGTAAAGCCGTTTGAAAAGCCGGCTGTGATTGGTGCTCCCCGTGAGACGACTCCGGTTGTAGAAACACGGGAGGTACGTGAGGGGGAGGAAGGAGTCTCAGAACCCGTAGCGATGGAGGAACCGCGCGCCATGGAGACCGCAGCTGCTCCTGCTTCGGTTGTTTCGGTACCGGTGCGCATCGCTCCCAAAATAGACGATCGTCTGGCAAAAGAAATCGAGGGAATTCTTTCAGAGGATTTGACAGATCTCTATTTGGCAATGCCTCCTGAGAAACAGCAATTATTTAAAACCAAGGGCGAGGAGACTGCATCGAAGGTGCGCGAGTTGGTGCGGGCAGCCAAAATTAACGCCAAGAAAATTTTTCAGCTTATTCGCGACTGGCTGAAAATCGTTCCCGGTGTCAATCGATTTTTTCTCGAGCAAGAAGCAAAAATCAAAACAGATAAAATCCTGCTCGTGAGTGAGGAAGAAAAAAAACGAAACGAAACCGTGTGATGAGTCTATTCCAATTTGGTCTTCAAGCAACGACAGAACCTGCACGAGCCGTCACACAGGGGGATCTTTATATTTCCGGGTTGATTCTTTGGGGATTGGCCGGCGTGGGAGTGGTCATTGGACTCTTGTATGTCCTGCGTTTTGTTCTGCGCCGTGTCTCAAAAGCCAAACAAGCTACGTTTCAACGCGTGACCCTACTCATCACGCTGCCAAAATTTCGACATGAGGAGGAAAGCGAGCGGACAGGGTCCAAAGAACAAATCAAAGAAGCCATTGCGGCCGCGGAGATTTTTTTCTCTGCCGTGGGTGGACTCAAGGCTCAGCACGGATTTCATGCTTGGTTATTTGGTCGTCATGATGAAGTCGCGTTTGAAATTGTCTCGCACAACAAGCTCATCCGGTTTTACGTGTCCGTTCCTGTGGCCATGCGTCACATGATCGAACAGCAGCTTTCCGCTGCCTATCCTGACGTGTACATTGAGGAAGTTGAGGACTATAACATTTTCCAACCAACCGGCGTGATTGTGGGAAGCCACTTGGTCTTTCGACGGCAAAATTTCTTTCCGATTAAAACGTACACGACTCTAGAAAAAGATCCGCTGAACGGCATCACTAACATTCTCTCGAAAATTCCCGAGGGTGATGGAGCTGCGTTTCAATTTTTGGTGCGTTCCTCGCCTGGCAAATGGCGAAAGCAGGGCATTCGTGTGGCGTCCAACATGCAACAAGGGATGAAGCTGGATGAGGCCATCAAAGGAAAGAAACACAAAAAAACCGATTACTTGGAACTGGCTGGTCTTGGCGGGGACAAACAAAAAGAACCAGAAAAAGATTATCGCCTTTCGCCGCTTGAGGATCAGACAGTTAAAGGGTTACAAGAAAAGGCGAGCAAAGCTGGGATGGATGTGTGTATACGTCTGGTGAGTGCCTCGAAATCGGCTGAGTCAGCTCAGACGCTCATGCAAAACATGTTGAACGCCTTTGCGCAGTTTAACATTTACGAGTACGGCAATTCCTTTGTGAAGGTCGTGCCACGTCGCAAGAAACGAATTATCCAAAATTTCATCCATCGCATTTTTGATGAACGAAATACCATCGTCTTGAACGCCGAAGAAATGGCAAGCATCTGGCATCTCCCGCTCCCTTGGACAGATACACCAAACATCCAATGGCTTTTGGCACGCAAGGGTCCGGCGCCAGCCAATGTTCCTGGGCCTGAAGAAGGCGACATTGAACTGGGTTACAACATGTTTCGTGGGATCAAGACGCCGGTCTGGATGAAATCTCTTGATCGGACGCGTCATACGTACATCATTGGAAAATCTGGATCCGGTAAGTCACAGTTGATCGCTAGTCTTGCCCTGCAAGATATTCGTGCAGGTCATGGGGTGGCGGTGGTTGAGCCGCATGGCGATCTGATTGAGCAAATTTTGGCCAACATTCCCAAAGAGCGCGTGGATGACGTGATTGTGTTTAATCCTTCTGACGTGGATCGGCCGATGGGACTCAACATGCTGGAAGCGAAAGACGAGAGCATGAAGGACTTTGCCGCACAGGAAATGGTCGCGATTTTTTACAAGCTGTTTCCACCGGAGATGATCGGGCCGATGTTTGAGCACCACATGCGAAACGTGATGCTCACCCTCATGTCTGACACGGAAAATCCTGGAACGATTGCGGAGATTCCTCGGATGTTCTCGGATGCTGATTTTCAACAGATTTGGCGAGCGAAGGTGAAAGACCCGGTTATTCAATCCTACTGGGTGAACGAGGTGGACAAAACCTCTGACTTTCATAAATCGGAAATGTTGGGATACCTCATTTCCAAAGTCGGTCGATTTGTGGAAAACGAAATGATGCGCAACATCATCGGCCAAACGCGGTCCAGTTTTGATTTTCGTGAGGTGATGGACAAGAAGAAAATCTTGCTCGTGAATCTCTCCAAAGGAAAAACCGGCGATGTCAATGCCGAGCTCTTGGGACTCATCATCGTTTCTAAACTTCAGATGGCAGCGCTCACACGTGCGGACATTCCTGAGGATCAACGTCATGATTTTTATTTGTACATCGACGAGTTTCAAAACTTTATCACTGATTCGATTGCAACCATTTTGTCCGAGGCGCGTAAGTATCGTCTGAATCTCATCATTGCTCATCAATACATTGGCCAGCTCGTAAAAAATAATGACACGAAAATTCGCGATGCCGTATTTGGAAACGTTGGAACCAACTTCGTGGCGCGTATCGGACCTGAAGACGTGGAGACGCTTGAGAAACTCTACGCGCCTGAGTTCACCGGGTATGATATGATCAACTCGGATAAATTCACGTGGTACGTGAAAATGATCGTGGACAACGCGCAGATCAAACCCTTTACCCTCAACTTTAAACCACCGCCAAAGGGAGACGTTGAGCTCGCCACAGCGATCAAAGAACTTTCACGTCTGAAGTATGGCCGAGATCGGGCCATTGTGACAGCGGATATTACCGAGAGAATGCAGATGGTGAATATGGGGCCGGTAACAACGAAGCCAGGAGAGTTTTAGTATGTACGCATTCTCTGAAGACGAAATTGAAGATCACGCATTTGAAGCTGAGCCTGATGTCGAGCTTCATGCCAACCGCGCTGAGCACGGCGATGTCCGTGGGCGTTTGGCGTTACAGATGTTGCGGCAGGTGCGTGACTCGATGAACCATGTCATTCAGTTGCTGGAAGAAGGCGATACGGCTCGTGCGACCCGGCACATGGTCGATTTCGTTTCAAGCAAGAAACATACAGAAGCAGAACTTGAAACGCTTTCCGGTTCTCGAGTCTTGGAAGGTGTCTTTGATGGTCAGGCGATGATTGGAGCTGATGGTATGCGTTACGCTGTGCCAGAAAATTACGCCTCGAAATCCAAACTGGTGGAAGGGGATATTTTGAAGCTCATCATCCAACCCGATGGAACAAATGTGTTCAAGCAAATTGGACCGATTGAGCGCAAGCGGCTCGTGGGCCAACTCGCGGTTGATGCTGCTTCGCAGCTGCCGGTTGTGATCTGTGGTGAGGACGTGTATAAAGTCTTGGCCGCAACGGTCTCGTACTTTAAGGGAATTCCAGGTGATGAGGTTGTCATTCTTGTTCCAAGCGGCGGCCGCTGTGCTTGGGCAGCTGTTGAACGAATCAGTCATTAGGTTGTAGCTCTTATGTCAAAAGTTCTCTATCGCGTTTATCGGCCATCGCTGTTTGATGAAGTCAGTGGACAGAGTCATGTCGTCAAGACCCTCCAAAACCAATACGCCTCTGAGTCTCTGGCTCATGCCTATGTGTTTACTGGTCCACGCGGCGTTGGCAAAACCACGATCGCCAGGCTTTTGGCTAAGCTCGTGAATTGTTTGAGTCCCAAAAAAAATGAGCCATGCAATACGTGTGCAGCTTGTGTGGCCGTGAGTTCGGGAACAGCGCTCGATGTTTTTGAAATCGACGCGGCTTCTCATACGGATGTTGAGCATGTGCGAGAAACGATCATTCAGTCCGTTCGTTTTGCTCCAAGCTCGCTCAAAAAGAAAGTCTACATTATCGACGAAGTGCACATGCTCTCAGGCTCAGCGTTTAATGCTCTGTTGAAGACGCTGGAAGAACCTCCTGAACATGCCTTGTTTATTTTGGCCACGACGGAAATTCACAAAGTTCCCGAAACCATTGTGAGTCGTTGTCAGCGATTTGATTTTCGAAAAATTTCGTCTGAGGAATTGGTTGCTCGGATGCAGGGCATTGTCAAAGAAGAAGGCGTGAAGGTTGATGTGGATGTTCTTGAGGCGATTGCCAAGCACAGTGGTGGCTGCGCACGGGATGCGGAGAGTCTGCTTGGCCAAGTCCTCGCGCTTGGAGAAAAACAGATCAGCATGAAAGAAGCCTCGCTTGTGTTGCCAGCCACCGCAGAGATTTTGGTGGAAGATTTCGTGGCGGCGCTTCAACAATCAGATGCATCGCAGGCGATCACACTCCTGAATACCTATCTTGATCAAGGCGTTGATCTTCATCAGTTTCTATCAGACACCACATCGTGGCTGCGAGATCGATTACTCGAGTCTGTCTCAGGGAAGCAGACAGCCTTGGATACGGACTTCCTGCAAAGAACGATTGGAGAGCTTTTGGCAGCTGAGCGATTGATTCGCTCCGAGCACATTGCCCAACTCCCGGTAGAGCTCGCGATTATCAGAATCTGCACAGCGGCAGCGAAAAAAAAGGATTTTCATGAACAGGAGGTTGATTCAGTGCGAGTAGAAAAAGTCATGAAGGCCGTAGAGATCGTACAGGTCAAAGATGAGGTAGTCCCAGGCTTCAGCCTGGGTGCGATTGAGCGGGCTGTAGAGAGTACGGTCTTCGACACCATCCCTGTCATCAGCATCGACGAGGTCAAAGAAAAGTGGCCGCAGGTGTATGAGCAGATCAAGTCCTGCAATGCCTCTCTGCCATTGTTTATGAATTCGTGCGAGGTGTGTGATGTGATTGGCGACCGAGTGGAACTTGGGTTTGAGTATGATCTCTATGTGCAGACCGTGAATCAAGATAAAAATCGTCGTACCATAGAAGATGTGTTTGAAAAAGTGCTTGGGAAACGCATGCGGGTGAATGCTATCCAATCCAAGCGACCAGAAGAGGAAACGGTCCAGGAACTTCTTACGGAGTTTGGTGGGAGCGTGATCTAGGAAAAGAAAAAGCGACCATCCGTTGATGGTCGTTTTTTGGTTCTGCGGCCCGGTCTCGATTGATGCCTTTAAGGGGGCTTTGAAGCACCCCTCTATAGCCACCCGACTCTGTCCCGGTCGGATAGAACTCAAGGGATTTTTATTTAAATGATCCCAGTTTCTTGTATGCGCTAAACTCGCCCTCGCCATGAAGCGTGGGGTCAAAGTTGCCATCGTATAGGTCGAATGAATCAGTTTCGTGTACGTAGTGAATGAAGCCAATATCGCCTTGAATGGTTTTTAGAACATCGGTTTTATCGATTAGGACGTTTGCGTTCACATCCCACAGCAGAAGTTTTCGGTTGTCGCCTTCGGGACTTACATCGCCAGTGACAAAGGCGATCTTCGTGTTTTCCCAGTTATGACCCGGACGAGAGCTAACATTTGCTGCGTCAATTGATGCGAGGATATTGCCATCTGTCGTACTTCCCAAGGCAATTTTGGTGTTTTCCGGATTTACTGCAAAGAATGTCGTGAGGTCCCATTCGTCAACGATGCTTTTCACACAATACTCAGTGCGCGATATTGTGAATTTTTCTTTCTCCATTTTTGTTCTGTCGAGGTAGAGAATGTTTCGCTGGCATCCATTCGAATTTGGGTCATCAAACGTGTGGACGATCTTTTGCGGCGAAGCTCCGATAAGCGCAATGTTTGGGGCTATAAATTCGGGGTAGCGAGGATCATCTGACGGGATCGCATCGACAACCGCGCGGACGTCCCAATTTTTTGGATCATCTAAACTATAATCGTAATCATTATAAATAAGCTCAGTTTGTCCTTTTTCGTAGGTAACAAGGGAAAGATCGTACAATGATGACGCGGAAAGAACTTTTCCCCGCATGATTTCGGGATGAAGCACTTGGATGCCAATAATAATCCCGATTCCTGCAATGAAAAGCGCTGTATGCTTAAGGAATACCTGTTTTTCCATATGTACGAAAGTATATGACAGAAAGAGCTATTCCACAATGCAAAAGCCCGGAGTCTTGCGACTTCGGGCTTTTTGCTGGTCACCTCCTGTTCCGGTAATCGGAACAGGTTGTGATGGTTCCGGGACTTGGATTCGAACCAAGATAAACAGATTCAGAGTCTGTTGTCCTGCCATTAGACGATCCCGGAGTGAAGTGAGTGTTCTAAAAAAGTGTCTTTACACTTTTTTAGAACCGAACGAAGCGACGTGGATCTGGCACCCAGATCCCGGAGTGAGTGAGCGCAGTGACAAGCCCATGGCTTGATCACTGCCGAACGAACGACGGGAATCTGACCGAGTCGATCTACGACGAGGGCAGATCCCGGAGTGGATCCAAGTGGGTGTTATCTGATCACCCAGATCCCGGAGTTTTAATTCGGCAAAAGTATATCGAGATCAAGCCGGATTGACAAGAACGGCCGGATCTGCTATCTTATCGTCACTCAAAGCATCCCTTGCTGCGAGTTCCACACCAACCTCGGGAAAGCAATGGCCAAGTGCGCGGATCCTCACTGTCGTTTCTCGTCGACCAAGCCCGGCGGCATGGCGAACCACTACCTGCAGAAGCCGCACCACCAGCCCGGTGCGAAGTTCAAGGACTTCAAGGGTGACAACGCCAACAAGAAGGCCCCCAAGAACGGCGGCAAGAACCAGGGCGGCGAGGCCACGGCCAAGTAGTTCATCGATCCACGACGATCAGGGATGAGGCAGTCAGAACTCTCCCACCTCGCCCGCCTGCTGTCTGGGGAGTCAGCAAGGCGGGTATTATTTTTGGACAGCGAATTCGATAATAGCTCCTGCGATATCTTGTCCTGTCACGCGTTCAAGTTCTTTGAATCCAGGATTGGCGTTTACTTCGAGCAGCAGTGGGCCTCTTGCTGAACGGATGATGTCCACACCAGCGATTTCAAGATCGAAAATTTTTGCCACGTGCACAGCGAGATCCTGTTCTTCTTGTGTCAGTACGGTCACAGAACCTGTCCCGCCGTTGGATGTATTGGCTCTCACGTCACCCGTTGGCGCTGTTCGTTCCATGGCTGCCAGGACGCGTCCCCCGAGGATAAAAATTCTCAGGTCCTTGTTTTGCGCTTCCTGGATGTATTCCTCAACGATCATCGGGTTGCCATCTCGGATCGCCAGGTACTCCGCGATCGGCTGGAGCGTCTGCGCATCAGGCGTAAAGAACACGCCCTTGCCATGCGTGCCAAAGGCGACTTTCAAGATCACAGGAAAGCCGATGTCCTGTGCGATCTTGAGAGCATCATCTGGACGGCGACACACCCCCCATCGTGGACATGGAAGATTGTGCTCAGCAAAGATCATGTGCTGAGTGATTTTATTTTTGGCTGAGGCAAAGCTTGGAGATGCATTGATAATCTTGTAACCCGCTGCTGTGAGCATCTGAGACGCATAGGTTCTGAGAGTCGGTTCTTCAATAAAGTTTGGTCGAGAGATGATGACGTCCAGACGTGGAAGTGGTTCTCCACCATGTAAAATCTGTGGCTGCACTCCCACCCCCCTTGATCCCCCCTCGGGCAGGGGGGAAATTTCAAAAGACAAATACGGCTCGTAGATTTTTACGAGCTGATGTCCACGTTCACGTGCGGCTGCCTCAAATCGGTCAGCGCCCGTGAATTGTTCCATGGAAGGATCAGAGAAGATGAGGAGGCCTATGTGCATATCATTTCGCCATGAACACACGCTCCGTTGCAACAGGATTCACGGCGTCGCGGTCACTAAGAGCATCATGCAAAAGTCCGTCTAACAAGATTTCGTCCAAGATTTGGTAAACCGTTTCCACTGCATCTGCCGTATGGAGTCGTTCTTTGAATGGCCGTGCACCCGGCACGCCTCGGAAATACCAAGACAGATGTTTGCGGAATGTTTTAATTCCTGGCGCTCCGTATTGCTCAAGATGAAAGGTGAGGTGCTGTTTCACAACCCGGATACGTTCCTCGAGGGTGATCTGTTGCGGTGCTTGACCACGCAGCACGTCGGTGATCTGTGAAAAGATCCATGGATTGCCCAGCGCGCCGCGAGCGATCAAGACGCCGTCTGTTTTTGTTTGGTCAAGTGCTGTGCGTGTAAGTGGGGCTGTGTGAATATCGCCGTTGGCAAGGACGGGGATCGAGAGCGTGCGTTTGAGCTCACCGATCAAATTCCAATCTGATTGTCCTGAGTATCCCTGGGCCTTTGTCCGTCCATGGATCGTGATCATGTCCGCGCCTGCTTCTTCGATGACTTTGGCAAACGAAAAACATTCTCGAGGATCATCCCAACCTGTCCGGATTTTGATGGAAAGCGGAACCGTGATCGCGGCTTTCATTTTTTTGATGATCTGCGTGGCGAGTTCTGGTTCCCGCATGAGCGCCGCGCCATTGAAGTTGTGGACGATTTTATATACGGGGCAGCCCATGTTCACATCAAAGCCTTCTGGGTGATGTTCTTTTTCGATGATGCGTGCAGCCTGCGCCATCGTGTCAGGATCTGAGCCAAAGAGTTGCTGCACGATCGGACGCTCGTCTTCGTGAATGTCGGTCATGGCGAGCGTTTTGTTGTTGTGACGTACGACAGCTTCGGCTGAGACCATTTCGCGGAAGACGATGGGAGAGTTGGAAGAGGTGGATACTGATCGAACTGTGCGGCAAAAAGAACTATCCGTCATGTCGGCCATGGGGGAGAGGGCAATGATGGGCCGCGGGATCGCCTTCCAATCGAGTTTCATAGGAGATCTGCAAGAGGATAGTCGCTTTTTTGTTTTTCATCAAGTATAATCGGCCTGTATGAAAGACAATACTTCTGCTTACTATCTCTACGGCGCAGCGGCCCTGGTGGTCGTTGGGCTTATCGCTTTTGCTGCCACGCAGGAAGCAGCTCCATCTCCCTACGATGGTTTTGCCCAGTGTCTCTCAGACAGTGGGGTGAAAATGTACGGCGCCTGGTGGTGTCCACATTGCCAGAATCAAAAAAAACTTTTTGGAAACTCGTTTGATTTTGTGACCTACATTGAGTGTTCCAATGCAGACAAGAGCATGAACCAAACCTGCAAGGATGCTGGCGTCGAAGGATATCCCACCTGGGAACTCGGGGACGGCACACGACTTGGCGGGGAACAAAGTTTAGAAACGCTCGCAACCAAGTCAGATTGTGAGTTGCCAGCAGCCGAGTGATGTATGAGCACGAAACGGATCATCACGATCATATGCTGTCTCGCGATTCTCGGTTTGGGAGTTTCTGTGTATTCGCTTCTGCACAATCAAGGATTTGCCTCTGGGGAGTTTTGCACCATCGGTGAAAAGTTGAATTGTGATGTCGTGAATAAAGGTCCGTATTCGACGATCGGTGTGATCCCCGTTTCCTTGATTGGAGTGATCGGATATCTGTTTCTGGCTGCGGCTGCTGGAATGAAGCTCAAGAATCCCAAGGACAAAGGTCTCACGAGATTTCTCTCACTGGCATCTACTGGTGGCTTTCTCTTCGCTCTTTATCTGTCTGGGATCGAAGCGTTTATTTTGGAAACCTGGTGTCTGCTGTGTCTTACCTCGCAGGTTACGATTTTGCTGATCGCGATTTTTTCTCTTTTGCTCACTCGAAAAGAAAAACAGCTATGAAATTATCCTTCCACGGCGCGGCAAGAGAAGTCACTGGATCTTGTCATCAAGTTGAAGTCAAAGACGCCAACGGTAAAACGCATCAGTATCTGTTTGACTGCGGCATGTTTCAAGGCGAGCACATGTGCGGATCCAAAAACCAAGATGAGTTTGGGTTTGATCCAAAAACCATTGAAGCGGTATTTGTCTCCCATCCACATGCCGATCATACGGGTCGTCTTGCTAAAATCGTCAGCCAAGGTTTTACCGGACCGATCTACATGGTTGAGCCATGCGTGGGTTTGTCCAAATTGGTTTTGGAAGACGCCCTGCACATCATGAAGGAGGAGGCGGAAAAGTGCGGAAGCGGGGTGTTGTATGAGATGGCAGATGTTGAACGAGCCTTTGAGCAAGTAAAAGCCGTGAGTTATCACGAGCATCTGGAAGTCGCGCCAGGGATCGTGGTGATGTTTCATGAGGCTGGGCATGTGCTGGGTTCGTCCTATATCTCCGTCGATGCAGAGGGGAAACGGCTCGTCTACTCGGGTGATATTGGTAACGACAACGTGCCGATTTTGCCAGACACCGAACCGCTGTCTCATGCGGACGTTGTGATTTGTGAATCCACGTACGGTCACCGCGAACACGAGCCGATTGAGCAGCGTTCGCGTTTGCTGAAGGAGGCGATCCAGCAAATTATTCACGACCGAGGCGTGCTCATGATCCCAGCGTTCTCGATCGAGCGAACACAGGAGTTGCTCTACGAGATTGATCAGCTGCTCCAAAAAGATTTGAAAACAAAGATGCCCATTTTTCTTGATAGCCCCATGGCGATTCGTGCAACCGAGTTGTATCGCCACTTTCAAAATTACTTGCAGTTTGATGCTTCGCTCGTTGCTCAGCCAGATAAAGATTTTTTTAGCTTTCCGAATTTACGCGAAACGCTGAGTCGCGAAGAATCTAAAAAGATTAACGATCAGACGCCGCCCATGATCATCATCGCCGGGTCTGGGATGATGTCCGGTGGACGCATCATGCATCATCTGCGCCGCTATCTTCCTGATCATAAAAATCGCGTGCTCATTATTGGCTACCAAGCCGCCGGGACCCTGGGACGAAAAATTTACGAAGGGGCCAAGCGGGTCAAAATTTTTGGCGATGAGATTCCTGTTCACGCGCAGGTCAGCGCCATCGGTGCGTTTTCAGCCCACGGCGACATGAATAAACTCACCCGATGGTTGAAGCCCGAGGATGGCAAGGTCCCAAGCAAAATTTTTCTGGTGCATGGCGATCCGGAAGCCAAAGAAGTTTTCGCCACGCACTTGCGCCACACACTGGGTACAGAGGTGGTGATTCCCGAGTACCAGAGTAGACATGAGGTTTAGCCTTCGTCATCCCGAGCAACAGCGAGGGATCCCATTATGCACTCCTTGACTGGAGCGAGAGTTTGAGGTAGAACCTTCTGTCGTGCGAGGAAACTACTGTCTTCGGATGACTGGGTGTCTGCACGACAAACGGCTCGACGATATTGTGGTTGTCAAAAGACGAAGGTTGGAGTGTCGAGCTAAATCATCGGGCGATTATCGTGCTGTCGAAAGACGACGAGGTTCTTGCCCGAGCATGAGTGAC
Source organism: Candidatus Uhrbacteria bacterium (assembly GCA_023246355.1). Classification (GTDB taxonomy): domain Bacteria; phylum Patescibacteriota; class Patescibacteriia; order UBA9934; family GWF2-40-263; genus JACRJW01. The sequence goes on from JAHFIQ010000006.1 coordinate 37,242, forward strand.
GACAGCTTCTTTGTCGTAAGACGCGGTAGCGGATGTCACCGACCACGGTATGTCGGTCAGACCGACAGATTTGCCGGACGACCCCAGGATTGCAGTCTGTGCGAATGGAAGTCTGTCCAGCAATTGCTCGACGATACATGCTGTGTCGAAAGACGTTAGTAGCCGTGTCGAGCAAACCATCGGGCGCACTTGTATCTGTCTGAAAAGACGAGAAGGGTAATGCCCGAGCATGAGTGACGAGCCGTCGTTTGTCTTTCGACGATAGGCGCCCTGTCGCTCTCCTGCCTGGAATCACCTCCAGGCTTTTCTATTTGGGGACAGGCTTGACATAAGGGGTTTTTACGATTAGTTTGATCATGCTGTTGCGGGGATTCCCTCTGCAATCATGCCCCATCGCGGCCCAGCCCCGTCTGGAACAAGCCCGGTGGATCGGAGGTCAACATGTACGGTCATCTCATTCTACACGCAAAGCCCGAGGCGGTTGGCATCAAGGACGTAAGCGCTCTCGGTACGCGTGGCGAAAACCTGTCACGTCCGAGTCTCGATGAAGTCACGGCCACGTTCACGGGTTCCAAGCTTGAAGGTTTCGTCGCAGCAAACAACCTCAGTCACCATGGCCACGTGATGGTGCAGGCGGACGGCTCCCTGAAGGTCAACGTGGACGTGGTGATCGAACCGTTCACCGAAACGTTTACGTGCGAAAGCACCTGGAAGGACACGGAGTTCCTTGACGTCATGCTGCTGTGCTGGGTGAGTGTGCAACGCGACCCCAGCCAGGAGGCGCTGCGCAACGGCATTTGGAAAAACAGTCGAGCTGACTGGACCGGCCAGGTGGCTGCTGTCATCGTGAACGATCCCAGCGAACGTGACAATCGTCGCCGGAAGATTACTTTGGTGGGCAAATCGATCAAGGCTGTTCGAGAGGTTCTCTTCAAGGTCCTGCAAGGGGAGATCACTCCCGACAAGCCCTGGGTCATCTGACCCACGCCGGCGCGCTCCACTCGAGTGCGCCTTTTATTTTTTCCAGGAGATCCCTTGACGAATTGGTCCTTATGAGGTAGAACCCTCTGTCGTGCGAGTCTACAACTGTTTGTTGACGAGTAAAGCGGTGCACGACAGACAGCTCGACGATGTTGTGGTCGTCAAAAGACGAAGATTGGAGTGTCGAGCAAACCATCGGGCGTGCGTGCCACTGTCTGAAATGACGAAGCGCCTCGTGCCCGATCCTTGAGTAAAGAACAGGACGCTGTCTTCGGACGATGTTCAAGCTGTTATCCTCTGTCGTGCGATCCAAGCTTGACCTCGGTCGATTGTGGAGATGCACGACAAAATGCTGAGCGATGCCCGGACTCTCTACGGATGAGGCGACACATGCTCAGCCCCCTGCTCGACGAAAGTGCAGCTGTACACAACGTGATGTTGGATGTCGAGCTACACATCGGGCGGCCATCCACTTGTCTGAAAAGACGATCGTAGGGATGCCCGATCCTTGAGTGACGAGACCGTCGTGGGCTACGGCCGCTTGATGAACTGTCACTCCTGCCTGGACGTACCTCCAGGCTTTTCTATTTGACCTCTTTCCGCTAGGATACTCACGATTATGGATCAGTCGCATATTAGAAATTTCTGCATCATCGCGCACATTGACCACGGCAAGTCGACCTTGGCAGACCGACTGCTTGAGTTAACCGGGACCGTGGACAAACGCAACATGAAGGCGCAGATTTTAGATTCAATGGACTTGGAGCGCGAGAAGGGGATCACGATTAAGTTGGCGCCGGCGAGGATGCAGTACAAGGATCATATGTTGAATCTCATCGACACTCCCGGCCACGTCGATTTCACCTATGAAGTTTCTCGATCGCTGGCCGCGGTCGAAGGCGCCATTCTTCTGGTGGATGCAACGCAAGGGGTGCAAGCACAAACCATCGGGAACTTGTATCTCGCGATGGAGGAGAATCTCGAGATTATTCCTGTGCTCAACAAAATCGATTTGCCAGCGGCAGATGTTGACGCACGCGCCGCAGAGCTCGTGCAACTCATTGGGTGTAAGCGCGAGGAAATTTTATGTGTGAGCGGAAAGACCGGCGAAGGCGTCACAGAGTTGTTGGATGCGATTGTCACACGTATTCCGCCACCGAAAGGAGATCCAACAGCGGCTACGCGCGCCCTCATCTTCGATTCTTTTTATGATGACTATCGTGGAGTGATGGCGTATGTCCGTGTCGTGGACGGCGCCCTCAAGAAACGCCAGAAGGTACGAATGATCGCCACACAGGTCGAACTCGATCTGCTTGAAGTCGGCGCGGTGACGCCAAACGGGTTGATCGCAGCTGACACGCTCGAATGCGGACAGATTGGCTATGTGGTGACAGGACTCAAGGAAATCATCGGCTGTCGTGTTGGTGATACGATCACCTCAGCCACCTTGTCCACCTCATCACCTCTTCCTGGTTACAAAGAAGTCAAACCCATGGTCTATGCGGGTGTGTTTCCGCGGGAAGGTGATGACTTTCATAAATTGCGTGATGCCATGGAGCGGCTCAAGCTCAATGATTCTGCTCTCCAGTACGAACCTGAACATTCTCCTGCCATCGGCTACGGATTCCGTTGTGGATTGCTTGGCATGCTGCATTTGGAAATTTTGAAGGAGCGACTTGAGCGCGAGTTCGGCATTACCCTTGTTGTCACCGTGCCATCGGTTGGTTACGAAGTTCTCTTGCGAAGCGGAGAGACGCAAGCCATCAAGTCTCCACTAGAATTACCAGATCCATCGCACATTGAATTGATTCGTGAGCCATGGGTGAAACTTGATCTTGTTTCGCCATCGGAGTACATCGGTTCGATTATGTCGCTCATGCAGGAGAGACGTGGTGTGTATTCAACCACCGAGTATCTCTCGGGTGACCGCGCGATTTTGCATTATGAAATTCCGCTTTCCATGGTGATTGTAGATTTTTACGATAAGCTCAAGAGCGTCACGGCCGGATACGCGTCCATGAACTACGAAGTCATTGGATACCGCGTGGCGGATGTGGTGCGCATGGACATGTTGGTGGCGGAGGAAGCTGTGGATGCGTTTGCCACGCTTGTGTATCGTGACGAAGCAGAGAAGACAGGTCGGCGCATGGCGACGATTTTGAAGGATTCAATTCCAAAAGAAAATTTTGTGATCAAAATTCAAGCGGCCGTAGGGGGAAAGATCGTTGCGTCTGAGAGAATCTCGGCGATGCGCAAAGACGTGACCGCTGGACTCTATGGAGGAGACGTGACACGCAAACGTAAGCTTTTGGAGAAACAGAAAAAAGGAAAGGCGAAAATGGCCGCGTTGGGAAAAGGCAAGGTGAGTATTCCGACGGAAGCGTATTTGAAAGTCTTGAAACGGGAGTAACTCAGGACAGAGTCCGTCAAAAACACGGGGTCGCCCACCCATGTTGATACCTGACGGTCGTGAACGGCGCCCCTCGTCACTCAGGCCACGAGCGCATCTTCCCTATGCCTGTCGCAGGAACATGTGTGGCCTTCCGTGACGGTTTTTGTCAGACTCTGTCCTGAGTTACTGAATATGAAAATGCAATGGCTCGTTGCGGAACAACTTCCAGGTCAAGCGCGAGAGTCATTTCCAGAGATGGATCCTGTTTTGTTGCAACTCCTGTGGAATCGTGGTGTGCGAACGCAGGAGGCGGTGGATGTGTATCTTGGACCTGATTGGAGTCGGGATGCGTTTGCGCCCGATCTTTTTTTGCGGATGAAGGATGCTGTCGCGCGTGTCTTTACGTCACTGGAAAAGGGTGAGGTCATCACCGTGCACGGTGATTATGATGCAGATGGTGTGTGTGGATCTGCCGTGTTGCTTTCAACACTCCGAGACATCTGTCGTGCGCTCGGGTTTGAGGAGAAGAAGATGACCAGCTATATCCCACATCGAGAAAAAGAAGGATATGGCATGAGTTGCGAAACGATTGAGCATCTGAACGAACACGAACAGACAAAACTCGTTATCACGGTTGATTGCGGGATCAGCAACAAGCCTGCGATTGATCGAGGTCACGAACTCGGAATCGATACGATTGTCTGCGATCACCATACGATGCCCTCACAGCTGCCCCAGACAGCCATCTTGATTCATCCGTTAGTCCCTGGCGAAACGTATCCAAACAAGCAGTTGTGTGGCACAGGTGTGGCGTTCAAGCTTGCCAGTGCCTTGATTGAAGAATCCAAAACACGTGGCGCGTCCTTTCCAGATGGCTATGAGAAATGGCTGCTGGATTTGGTCGCGATTGCCACCGTGACAGACGTGATGCCGCTCACGGGTGAAAATCGAGTGTTGGAAAAGTTTGGGCTGCTCGTGCTCAATAAAACAAAACGCAAGGGACTCGTGAAGCTTTTGGAAGTTGCTGGCTCGACCCTCGGTGAACTGGACACGGTCTCGATTGGTTTTCAAATTGGTCCTCGGTTAAACGCCGCAGGACGGATGACGCATGCAAGTGCCGCTCTTGAGTTGTTGCTTGAAGAGGATGATTTACGCGCCACACAGTTGGCGATGCAGTTACACGAGACAAACATCACACGACAAAAAGCGTCGCAGCAGATGTACCTTGAAGCCAAGGCGCAGCTTGGTGATGTAACAGGACAGAAGCTTCTTGTCGCGGTGCAAGAAGGCTGGGGGGCCGGACTTGTGGGCTTGGTTGCTGGAAAGTTGTTGAATGAATTTCATGTTCCTGTTTTGGTTGTGGGCCGTGAGGGGGAAAGGTTTGTTGGATCTGGTAGAAGCATCGATGGTTTTGATGTGACCGCGGCCCTGCGAGCCGCGAGCGAGCACTTGGATAAATTTGGTGGCCATCCACAAGCGTGTGGGTTTTCAACCACAGGCGAGGAGCGATTTATTAAAGCCGTTGAAGTCATGAAGGCGTTTGCTTCTCAGAACATCGATGACGCGCTTTTGAGTCCATCACTCAAGATTGATGCACAGATCCAGCTCGAAGACATCACCTGGGAGTTGTACGACAACATCCAACAGCTGCGTCCGTTTGGTACAGGAAATCCATCGCCGTTATTTATGTCACGGCACCTGAACGTCGTGGCATTTTCTGCCGTCGGCAAAGACGGCAGTCATCTCAAGCTGCGCGTTCAGTCCGCGGGTGGTAAGATAGTCGATGCGATCGGTTTCCGATTCGGCGAGTGGATTTCTCGGTTGAGTCTTGGTTGCCAGATCGACCTTGTCTACGAGATCGATGTAAACGAATGGAACGGCCACCGCGAGTTGCAGATTAAAATTGTTGAGCTTGTATGCTCGTAAAAATTTTTACCGATGGGGGATCGCGGGGGAATCCGGGGCCAGCGGCCTCGGGGGCGGTGATTAAGTCTGCCACGGGTGAGACGATTGCCAATGTCTCCAAGTATTTAGGCAAGACGACCAACAACCAAGCCGAGTACACCGCGATCATCATCGGGCTCAAAAAAGCCCACGAACTTGGCGCCACGTCTGTGTCGATGTTTATGGACTCCGAGCTCGCCTGTAAACAGTTGAACGGCGTGTATCGTGTGAAAGATCCTGAAATAGCGAAACGATTTTTGGAGATTCGAAATTTGATGCATCACTTTACCCGTGTGACGTTCACCCATGTCCGCCGTGAAAAAAACACGGAGGCCGATGCGATTGTGAATAAGTGTTTGGATGCTCACCGCTGCTAAGCCTCGGCAACAGATCTACTGCCGAAGCTATGTTATAATAGAATTCATCTATGGGCTTGTTCGGGAAGAAAAAGCCAGACAGTTTTTTGGGAGTCGACATTGGAGCGAGCAGTATTAAAGTTGTTGAGTTTGCAAATAAGAAAGGCCGCGCGACGCTGCTCACCTATGGATACGGGGAACTTCCTACGGCCGAGGCAGGGGATACACTGTTTGATAATCCCAAAGCGGCTGGAGAGTTGTTAGCTCGTGTGTGTAAAGAAGCTGGCTGCAAATCGACCTCTGTCATGGCAGCCCTGCCCACATCAAATGTTTTTTCAACCATCCTTTCCATCCCCGAGGTCAAGGACGCACGACAACGTCAGTCCGTGGTGAACGCCGAAGTCGCCAAGCTGTCTCCTCTCCCACTCACGGAGATGATTTTGCAAACAACGTTTTTGGATGACGAAAAAAAAACCGATGCCAAAATAGACAAAAAGAAAGACATGGTTCCAGCAGTTCCACAAGAAAAAAGAAAAGATTTTCGTGTGCTCGTGACCGGGGCGGCCAAAACGTTTATCCAGAAGTACATCGAGACATTCAAGGCAGCCAAGTTAAATCTGCAAGCGATTGACACCGAAGCCCTGGCGCTTGTTCGTGCGCTGATTGGAAAAGACAAGGGCGCCATCATGATGCTCGACATCGGTTCTAAACGGACGAACATTATCATTGTCGAAAAAGGGATCCCGTTTGTCTCTCGTTCGATTACGATCGGCGGTAACACGGTGAACAGTCAACTCATGCGCACCATGGGATTGTCCGAGATGGACGCGGATCGTGTGAAACGCGATTTGGGCATTGCTCCGCCCGAGCAGACAGGTCTCGCTGGCGGGCTTCCTAAACTGCTTGAGCCCATCATGCAGCCGCTCTTAAACGAAATTCGCTACGCGTTTCAACTGTACGCCAACATGGAGCTCGCCCAGATTAAAAAAGTTGAAAAGATTATTGTGACAGGCGGTTCAGCCCATCTGCCTCGTATTCCAGAATATCTCGCAACAACGCTGAACATGAATGTGTATCGAGGCGATCCCTGGGCTCGTGTGGTGTATCCGCAGACGCTTGAAAGCGTCCTTGAGGAAATCGGTCCTCGGATGAGTGTGGCTGTTGGTTTGGCCATGCGAGAAATGGATTAGTATGGCAAGACCCAAAAAACGTACAGTGCTGTTGATCGACCAGGATGCCCATGCCCTCACCATTTATGAAAAACGGTTTGAGGCTGCTGGATGGAAGGTCACGCGCGCGAAAAGTTTTGATGAGGCAAAAAAGCGTTTGACGCGGTCGATTCCCGATGCCCTCGTGACAGATCTTCATCCGCTCGCTGAGGGCCTCGTCTTTCTAGAGGACATCAATCAGGATCCGGTTCTGACAAGGGTTATCCGAATCGTTCTCACAGACGTTGGCGATCGGCGGACGATCAAAGAAGTCGAAGGACTGGGGATCAACGCGTATGTCCTCAAAGGCCATGTGTCTGCTCAATCGCTCATCAACAAAGTAAAATCTTTCCTTGTATGAACAATAAAAAGGGGTTTACGCTCGTCGAGCTGCTCGTCATTGTGGCGATCATTGCTCTTGTCACCACATTCGCGGCTGTGGCCGTGAATGCCGCGCGCTCCAAACAGCGCGACGCGACAAGGCTTTCCAATGTGCGGCAGATTCAATCTGCCCTGGAGGATTCTTTTAATGAAACAAACACCTATCCCAGTGGCGATCTTCTTCCCTTGGGTGACGCAACGCAAAGTGTCTGTCTTGGTTCAAGTGGATTTTCCGCTGACTGTTCCTCTGCAGATGCCGTATTTCTGCGTGTCGTTCCAGAAACCTATGAAGACGGACTCGAAGGTGTTGTAACGTGCGGTGAGCCAGCCAGGCGCGCCTTCTGCTACTCTGTGAAGGATGACGGCGACTCCTATGTGATTTATTTTGAATTGGAAAATGCTTTTACACCCGTTGGTCTGCAAGCAGGAGTGAATTGCGCGACACCAGATGGCATGGAAGCGGGGACGTGTGCTGATTAATACGGAGACAACGGGAAGCACAACCATTTTCGTTTCGCGGAACTGTCCGACCCCACGCTGACAATGATGTGGGGCTCGCCAGTCCGCTCATCGAAAATGTTTGTCTTCCCGTTGTCTCGCATCTATGATTTCTTTCGTGATGTTCTTGCTTGGACTCTGTGTGGGAAGTTTTTTGAACGTCGCGATCTTTCGCATACACGAGGGAGAGTCGGTCGTTCGAGGTCGATCGAAGTGTCAGTCGTGCGAGGAACCTATCAGTCCACGTGATCTTGTTCCGGTTTTCAGCTATCTCATCTTGAAAGGGCGATGTCGACGTTGTCAATCTATTCTTTCGTGGCAGTATCCTGTGGTTGAGCTGGTCACGGGAGTTTTATTTTTGCTGGCGTTTCAAAAGCACGGCCTGAGTCTTATCTTCGTCCGCGATGCGGTTTTCGTGAGCTACCTGATCATTATTTTTGTCTACGACCTGCGCCACATGTTGATTATCGATCGGTTCACGATTCCGGCCATGATCTTTGCCGTGATCGTGAACCTCTGGCTTGGCATCATCCCAGCTTGGTCGATCCTCGTCGGCGGTTTAGTGCTTGCCGCATTTTTCTGGATTCAGTTTCTGATCTCAAAAGGAACATGGGTTGGTGGTGGGGATATCCGCATGGGAGCGCTGATGGGATTCATGTTAGGCTTGGAGCATGGGTTGGTGGCGTTGTTTCTGGCATACGTGATGGGGGCGATCGTGGGAGTGGGTTTGCTTGCCACAGGCAAAGCCAATCGTAAGACTCCCATACCGTTTGGGACGTTTCTTACGACCGCGACGGTGATGATGTTGTTTGTCGGTGAAGGACTCATTCGTTGGTATCTGAGTTTATTTTAACCATTTTTATGATCGATACATCGCCCTCGTCTGAGGAACAAAATGCCGCTCATGATTTTGCCGTACAACGGTACATCCAAAGAGAAGGGGCGCCGCTGAATCTTCTTATCGACCGAATCACGTTGGCAGATCAGGAAGATTTGAACGAACAGGAAAAACAGTTTTTGTTGGGTCAACTCAAACAGGATCGAGTCTGTCGCGTCGTACGTTCAGATGGATCCACTCAGTCAGGATTTATTTCAAACCTCCTTCCTTCTCACCGAAGAGTTGAACTCACATTTTGGGATGAACGAAAGCAAAAGCCGCAAACAAAGCTTGTTGCTCTCGATGAGTATCTCGGTTGGCAAGAAGGTTGGGCTCTTGATAGCGGAGAACAGGTGGATTCAAGCGATGAGGAAACGGTAAAGTAGCGAGGCTATGTCGAAAATTCAGGCCAAGGATAGAATTAAAAAGTTGCGAGAGGCCATTGACGACTATCGTTACCAGTATCATGTCCTGGACAAGCTTGATATCTCAGATGCCGCGCTTGATTCGCTCAAACATGAGCTCTATCAACTCGAGCAACAATATCCCGATTTGATCACGCCAGACTCACCAACGCAAAGGGTTGGGGGCGCGCCGCTTGAGAAGTTCAAAAAAATCACGCACGCTCGACCCATGCTGTCCATGGAAGACGTGTTTACTCGTGAAGAGTTTATCGCGTGGGTTTCACGTATTCAGAAACTCTCTCCCTCATCCACCTTTGCCACCTCATCCACCTTTTTTTGCATGCCCAAGCAAGACGGGCTGGCCGTGTCGCTTGTGTATGAGGATGGCATGCTGAAATCAGCCGCGACGCGTGGTGATGGTAAGGTGGGGGAGGATGTCACGCAGAATGTGAGGACGATAGAGTCAGTGCCGCTGAAGTTGAGAGGACTTCAAGGACGTCGAGGGATGCCACGCAGAGTCGAAGTGCGTGGGGAAATTTATTTTCCGGTCAAGGCGTTTGAGAAGATGAACCGCGAGCTCATGAAAAAAGGTGAGCCGGTGTTTGCCAATCCGCGCAATACCGCGGCCGGATCGATTCGTCAGCTTGATCCGACCGTGACGGCTTCTCGTGGTCTTGACTTTGTTGCGTGGGATTTGGATGCAGATCTCGGCCAGAAAACGATTGAAGAAGAGTGGGCCCTGTTGCGCGAGATGGGATTTCGACCGATTCCTGAGTCCCACCTCTTCCATCGTCTCAGCGAAATCGAAACGCATTGGAAGTGGTTGCAAGACAAACGTGAAAAGCTCGGTTATTGGGTGGATGGGATGGTCGTGCGGGTGAATGAGAATGACGCATTCACAAAACTGGGCGTTGTTGGCAAGACGCCGCGTGGATTGGTTGCGTGGAAATTTCCAGCCGAGGAAGCCACCACACGTGTGAAGGAAATTCAATGGACCGTGGGACGCACAGGGGCGCTGACTCCTGTGGCGGTCGTCGAGCCAACGTGGGTTGGTGGGACAACCGTGCAGCATGCCTCACTCCACAACCTCGATGAGATTGAACGACTCGATGTGCGTGTTGGCGATACCGTGATTCTGTTTAAAGCCGGCGACATCATTCCAAAAATAAAGCAGGTGATTGTGAAGTTGCGAAGAGCAGGATCGCAGAAGACGAAACCCCCAACAGCCTGTCCTGTGTGTGGTTCAACGGTTGAAAGACGTAAAGGCGAAGTCGCGATGTACTGTACGAACCCCAGATGCTTTGTGCAGGATCGGGAGAATATTTTGCATGCAGCCCGAGCGTTTGGCATTGACGGGCTTGGTCCTCAGACGGTTGCATCATTGCTTGAGCATGGACGTATTTCAAGCGCGGCAGACTTGTTTATTTTGAAGCCGGACGAGCTCCAGGATTTGGAAGGCTTTGCGGATCTGTCATCCAAGAAACTGGTGGATGAAATTCAGTCTCACAAAAAAATCACGCTTCCAAAATTTATTCTGGCACTGGGGATCGATGATGTCGGCGAACAAACAGCCCTTGATCTCGCCCAGCATTTTTTGACGATCGAGAAGGTCATGCGTGCTCCAGTTGAGAATTTTCTGGAAGTGGAAGGCATTGGTGGGGTGGTCGCTAGATCAGTCCGTGAGTATTTTGATGAGGAGCATCATCAGAATCTTGTGAAGCGTTACCGTGATAACGGTGTGGTCGTTCTTCCTTTTGAAGGGGTGAAAAAGAAAACTGGGATCGCAGGGAAGACGTTCGTCATCACAGGAACGCTTGAGACAATTGGCCGTGATGATGCGAAGGAGCGTATCCGTACCGCCGGAGGAAAAGCCTCGGGATCGGTCAGTAAAAAGACAGATTTTGTGGTGGCAGGTGAGAACCCAGGGTCTAAACTGGATGAGGCCAAGAGGCTCGGAGTTGTCGTCTTGTCTGAGGCGGAGTTTCTCGCTATGATCAGGTAGTATGAAATTCACCCGAGAAGAAATCTTGCAGATTGCCAAGCTGAGTCGGTTGCATTTGGAGGAGGACGAGATTGAGGAGTATCGCGAGTCCCTTGGCTCTATTTTGGAGTATGTTGCCAAGCTTCAGGAACTGAAGACCGACGATGTACCAGAATTACAGCACGCGGCCGAGGTGAAAAATGTGTTTCGTGCTGATGTGGTGGAAGGGTGTGATGAAGAGGTCCGTCATCGCGCGATAGACAATTTTACAGACAAAGAAGGCGACCTCTTGAAAGTGCAGGCCGTATTCGAAGGACGTACAGAATAATATGGATGAACGTTTAACGATCGCAAGCGCGAAAGCAAATCTTGAAAAAGGATCTTTGAGTGCAGAGGCACTCGTAGGTTCATGTTTGGAAACGATTAAACAAGGCGACAAAGACGTCCATGCATTTTTGGAATTGTCGCAGACAGCTATTGAGGAAGCTCGGGCGATTGACGCTCGTCGCAACGCCGGGGAACAGCTTGGTCCTCTTGCCGGGATTCCTGTGGCCATGAAAGACAACATGCTGGTGCAGGGCTGGGAGTCAACGGCCGGTGCGCTCATCTTGGAAGGTCACAAGGGTTCCTACAACGCGACGGTCACACAACGATTGAAGGATGCAGGTGCCATCTTAATCGGACGGACCAACATGGACGATGCGGCCATGGGTTCTTCTACCGAGACGTCTCATTGGGGACCAACGAAAAATCCTTGGGACATGACAAAGGTTCCGGGTGGTTCAAGTGGTGGTTCTGCTGCGGCGGTCGCTGCGGGATTTGTTCCTGTTTCCCTTGGCTCAGATACAGGTGGGTCGATTCGTCAGCCGGCATCTTTGTGTGGCGTCGTTGGACTCAAACCCACGTACGGCCGTGTATCTCGCTATGGACTGATCGCGCTTGCGTCCAGCTTGGATCAAATCGGTCCGTTTGCCCATACGGTGGAAGATGCGGCGCTCATGTTGCAGGTCATTGAAGGCAAAGATCCACGTGACGCCACATCGGTCGATCTCACGCAGACCACGATTCCAGAGTTGATTGAGAAAGACGTGCGCGGATTGAAGCTTGGTTTGCCAAAGGAGTATTTTCTCGAGGGCATGGATCCTGCTGTCAAAAAGACCGTGCTTGAGGCGGTCGATCGGTTAGTTGCTGCAGGGGCGCAGATCGAAGAGATTTCATTGCCGCACGCTGAGTATGCACTCGCCGCGTATTACATCATCCAGCCAGCTGAGGCCAGTTCAAACCTCGGTCGATTTGACGGATTGCGCTACGGTTATCACTCGAGCGGCCAGAATTTGAAAGAGACATACGAACGAACGCGTGGGGAGGGATTTGGCAGGGAAGTGAAGCGACGCATCATGCTTGGTTCCTACACGCTTTCGGCGGGATACTACGATGCCTACTATCGCAAGGCCCTCAAAGTGCGGTCGCTTATCAAAAAAGATTTTGACGACGCGCTTAAAATCGTCGACGCGATCGTGACACCGACCTCTCCTTCCGTTGCCTGGGGCTTGGGAGAAAAATTCAACGATCCATTGACCATGTATCTGTCCGACATTTACACGATCACGGCTAACCTTGCGACGATTCCCGCGATGTCGATTCCCTGTGGATTTGTCAACGACCTTCCGGTTGGTTTACAGATCATGGGCAAAGCGTTTGATGAGTACACGTTGTTTCGAATCGGCGCAACGTATCAGTCTCTCACAGATTGGTATCTTCGATCTCCCGACACCTTTTCCACCTAGTCCACCTCGTCCACCTTTTCACATGATCCCTTACTTCCAATTCACTTCTTTTCACCTTGGTCCCGTCCCGATTCAAGTGTGGGGATTGTTTGTGTCGCTGGGCATTTTGGCCGGTGCTTGGGCGGCGGCGCGGATGGCCAAGATGAGGGGACAGGATCCAGAAATCATTTGGGACTTGTCGGCCACGGTGATTGTCGCAGCGTTTATCGGAGCGCGGCTCGTTCACATGGTCTACGAGCCGAGCACCTACCTTCAGGATCCTGTCGAGTTTTTCCGTATCTGGCATGGCGGGTTCTCGATCATGGGAGGATTTCTCGGTGCGCTTCCAGCTGGGATTTGGTTTTTACGAAAACGTCAGGTAGATGTTTTTGCCTACGCGGACACCGCCATATTTGGTCTTCCACTCGGAATTTTCATTGGTCGCATTGGCTGTTTCCTCATCCACGATCATCCAGGAACGCTGACGAATTTTCCCCTCGGCGTTCAGTACCCCGACGGCGTGCGGCATGATCTTGGTCTCTACGATTCAATTAACGGGTTGATATTGTTCCTCGTGTTCCTTCTGCTCGTGCATCGAAAGGCCAAGACCGGAACCTTCGTTGTCGTGTTTCTTTTTTGGTACGGCATCGTAAGGTTCCTCCTCGATTTTCTCCGCGCCACCAACGGCCCGATCGTGGACACGCGTTACTTCAACCTCACTCCCGCCCAGTATCTCGCTGTGGTCATGGTGGTGGGAGGGGTGTGGGTGTGGAGGAAAAAGTTTTTCCATCCTTCTGTCCGTGGACCCATGGGGGATTGAACGACGAGGATAGCGAGAGAAGAACAAAATGATATTTTGTTCTTTCGAGCGACGCAGTCGTTCCTGCTCGAGCGAAGCGAGAGCAACACCCCAGTCACCATGGGTGATAATCCTGGTGACGCACCAAGCTGGGCCCACGGGCAGAAAGACACAAAATAAAACACTCCTCCAAAAGTAAAAGACATTACATCATCACTTATATGGGGGAGTATTTATTTTTCACCAGGATTATCACTTATTCCTATTCAATCATTGTTTTTATTTTGTGTCAATTAGCATGGTGTGAATAAGTCAGCGTATGAAAGAAAAACACCAACAGCATGTTGGTGTGTGCGAGGAGATAGGTTCCCCCTGTATTAGCGACGTCGAAGCGAGATGACCATTCCGTGACGATCCGGTTCGTAAGGTCCGAGTGGATCCATCTCGTGACGGCGGATGTACTCGGCCAGATCGGCCGCGTGATTGGCTTCGTTCACGGCCCGACGATGGAGCTCATCGTAGTACAGTGAGATGTAGTACGTTGAGAATCCTTTCTCGCGAAGGAGATCGCGAAGATTTACCGAATGAAACGATTTGGTGTCGCGCCAGGGCGGAAATTGAGGCCAGAGAGTTTCGAGCCCCTCCTCGAGGATGTCTTTCTTCCCTGAGCAGGCCAGCCGGTAGGCTTGTTCGAGAATCTCGCCAAGGTAGAGATCAAGATCCTCCTTGCTGAATCCCATTTTCTTGAGTCGTTCGAAGGCGCCTGGGATCGAACCAGTGCCTGGGTATGTCACGTTCCCGTTTTCGTGCGCGATGATTCTCAGGAGCATCACGGCCTGGGCTCGATCCCATCCTTCAGTCCAATTCCGACCTGACATGGCTTCTCCTTTGTTGTCTTGACTGCGTGGCGTTCACGCATGGCAAGCATAGATACTGGTCAAGACCGGAGCAAAGAAATCATCTTGTTATCCTGCAAGAATAAAAATTCCCCACGTTTTCAGTCCGTTTCATGCATAGGCATTGTCAGAATTTGGCCGGCATTGATAGCAGCTGTTTTGTTCAGCAGACAACATCAAAATTATGGAAAATTAGAAAATTGCCGCCGAAAAGTTGACAAAACTGCCAACAAAAAATAGCCTAGAGATAGGCTGTTTTTTATTTATCCACACAGAGGAACGATTTTTGTTCACACCTATGCCACGTATCCCTAAACTGTCTGAGGAAACGCTTGAACTGCTTGGACTTACGGCCAAGGACATGGCGGTCTACACCGCGCTTCTGAAACTCGGTACCGCGCCTTTGCGACGGATCGCAGAGGAATCGAGCTTCAACCGAGGCACTGTGTACGACGCGCTGAAGCGACTTCTGGATCTTGGTCTCGTGTCACACATGGATGCCAAGACCCATCGGTATTTTACGGCAGAAGATCCGCACAAGCTCCGCGGCCTTGCGACACGTCGTGAGGTCGCCATCCAAGAGGCGCAACTCAAACTTGCAGACGTCGTGCCTCAGTTGCAAGACCTTCTTGGAAAAAGCGCACACCGTCCGAGTGTGTGGTACTACGAGGGAGAGCAAGGAGTCCACGACATTCTTGAGGACGTGCTCAAGACCGCGGAGCATGCGGAGTCAAAATTGTTTCGGATCTATTCGTCCGAAGGAATCCGCGACTTGATTGCAAACGCCTGGCCAGGGTTTATTCAACACCGTATTCGCAAACACATTCGTGTGAAGGCGATCGCGATCGGCAAAGGCGGTCGTGTGCATGGACTGGATGAGCGCAAGTGGTTGTCACAGTCTGATTCTGCACCGACGTATATCTTCATCTACCCAGGCAAGACCGCGTTTGTGTCACTGGATGATCATCGACAACTATTTGGCGTGATTGTCGATGACGAAGCCATTTCAGCGACCCAGGTGATGATTTTCGACGCTCTTTGGAAGATGATGTGAATTTGGGGTCAGGTCTGGCTATCGGCTTTTTCAAAAAAAAAACCGATAGCCAGACCTGACCCCATTCTGGAGGATCGATGTCCCTGCACCCGTTCTACCGCTCTGTTGTCGCGATGTTCTGCGGCCCGCACGACGAGGGCGAAGGCGCTCCGACCCGTCGGATCGACAGAGCCATCGAGCTCTCGGTCGAGCTCTGCTCACCCCTGCTCATTGCTGGCGACGGCAATCACGGAGAGGATGTCCGTCGGTTTGCCCGGCATGCCGAGCAAAACGGTGTCGCTTACATTCGTGCACTCTTTGATGCGCGCCGCTGCACACCTTCTGACGCAGAGTCCATTGTGCACGAGCTCGTCAACAACCCGCCGTTCATGTCCGTGCGTCACGTTTATCTGGTGACCGATGACTGGCACATGGCTCGAGCAAGTGGGATCCTCGAGGGGCAACTGCAGAGGCTCCTCTCAAGACCGACTCTGGAAGTCATTCGCTGCCCGGTCACGACTGGTCCTCGTCCACCCGATCCTGTCCTTCAAGGCGAACGTCAGGGTCTCTTGGATTATCTCGCTGGCCGCTATGGCGAGCGCAAAGCCCATGCTCCCTACGGCAAACCTGCCGAGGAGCAAATGGTCGCCGAATAAAACGCAAGCGCCGAGTACGAGACTCAGCGCTTTTTCATTATCCCCAAAATCCTTTTGTGCTTTTTGTTGATGGGGGAGCAACAGGCTTGTGTTCTGTTTTGAGTCCTTGGACAAATTGCGCAATTCGTTGCATCTCTCGTTCAACCAGTGGTCCCTCATACTCGCCAGCATGGGCTGACGTCCCTTCATAGCTCGCGGCTTTTTGATCCACGTGGAGATTCACTTGCACCCCACCGTCTTTGTCCTCGATGTAGGCATGATAGCGTGGAAAAAGTTCTCCGGTCACACGCAGCGTGTAGCTCAACTGTCCTTCGTGTCCACGGTGTTCACCGTAGCCGAGGCGACGGATGAGACCACGGGCGTTTTCGTTTAAGGGTCCTGAAAAAAATTGTTTCATAAATTACGACTTGTACGTAAACAAAATTTCAAACAGAGATCGTTTGGGTTTTGAAGGAGGCACCGTGGTGCGACCTGTTGCATGCATTGGGTGATTGATTGATCCCAGTGATGGCGCTCCACGCATCGCCTGGATAAGACGTCGCATTTCCTCATCAACACGCACGCCTTCATACGCCCATGGCTGATCGTGATTTCCTTTGTGGGTGATACTGTCCAGTGCATCAAAATGCAAGTCGACTTCGATGCCTTGACCACGAACAGCGACGAGCGCATGGAATCGTGGAAAGGCTGGATCATTGAGACGCCGATGGTAACACGCTCTTCCAGACTCGACACAATGCCGAACATAGCCAGCACGAGCCATGAGTGCATCAGAGGTTTGTTTTTCTGTGTTTGAGATAAAGCGTCTCATACCCCACTTTTACTGTACACGTTCTTGACATTTTGGCCAAAAACTGGTTCACTCTTGGTGCTCTTGTCCGAGCAGAGGTACCTCTCATGCGACATGTCCTCTCTGTCTGCTCCATGGTGATGATGCTCGCGAGTCCGGCCTTGGCCAGTCCAAATATCTGCGAAACAGCGCAGAGCGAGCCGCGGCTGACCTACAGCTACACGTCGCTCCCAACACAGTCCTTGGATGGACAACAGTATGCCCTGGTTCCCATTGCCAGTGCGCCGATCCTCGGCGGTGAAGGATCTGTCACTACCATCTCGATGATCATGTCGCCCGACACCGTGGCGCACCAGGCCTTCCAGATGAAGGCGGTCGAGTCCTCGTGGCTCGTGCCGTTCACCTGTGCAGAGCTTGATCGCATCGTCCAGGCTGTCTACGCGCGGCATGGGTTCTACTTCCCGCAGCCACAGACTCGCGCCTTCTTCTGCGGCTTCGACCGCAACTACCAACCACGTCCCGAGTTGTCGGTCGCGGAGGTGGAGGCCAAGTTCACGAGCCGCGACCAGTTGACGCTCCTGCGTGTCGAGATGGCCATGGACAGCCATGGCTGCGCAAGCGAAAAGCGCGCCGCAGATTGATCCCGTTTCCCTAGGATGCACCTGGGGATTTTCTTTTGTGGAAGACTTTGTTATAGTTTGCCGCGTCATTTCGGAGAGGTCGCATAGTGGCCTAGTGCGCTCGCTTGGAAAGCGAGTATACCGAAAGGTATCCAGGGTTCGAATCCCTGCCTCTCCGCCATTCGACTACCGTTGTATTGTTTAGAACGGTAGTCGAATGCCCTGAGCTTGTCGAAGGGCAGAAGTGGAGATGTAGACAACCGCTCATGGTCGTTGACCATTCGTTATGGAGGAAATTTACTACGTCTACATACTTGCATGCGATGATGGAAGCTACTACGTCGGTTCGGCAAACGATGTCTTGCAAAGAGTCGTACGTCACAACGCCGGTGAAGGAGCGGGTTGGACGAAGGATCGACGTCCTGTGAAGCTTGTGTATCAGGAAAAACATGAGTCGTTACTATCCGCGAGACAAAGAGAAGAGCAGATAAAGGGTTGGACACGTCGAAAAAAAAGAAAATTTGATCAGCGGATTTTGGAAAAAAATATAAAGAGTACTTCACCTAGGTATGAAAGTTATTCTCTACATGGCAATGACTGTCAACGGAATGATTGCTGGCACGGACGACAAGACAAATTGGTTGACTAAAGAAGAAGCAGAAAGCTACTGCTCAATCGTTCGCGAGGCTGGGTGCCTGATTGTTGGAAGACGCACATATCACATTCTTACCAAGCAACCAGAGTTTCAAGAGTTTAACAACGCCAAGCTCATTGTTGTCTCGCATAATGATGTTAGGCTGGTCGACCCGTCGCACGCTGTTGCTCACTCACCACAAGAAGCTGTCGATTTGTTATCTGACTTTCGTGAAATTATTGTTGCTGGTGGTGGTATCCTCAATGCGTCCTTTCTTGCTGCTAATCTTGTAGACGAGATTTTTCTTGACATAGAACCAGTCATTCTTGGTGCTGGGATTCCTCTTTTCAAGGGTCAATCATTTGAACGAGACTTAAAGTTTCTTGGTCAAAAAATGATCTCGGATAGCGAGATTCAACTTCATTACGAGATCGTTAAGGAAAATAGTTACAAAGGTTAACTCAGTGCATAATAATTCTCCGCAATGTGCTGAGAGTTTTTGCTGGCCACTTTCTTTATTTCACCTTCACCACACAACTTGCCATGACCGGGTCGGGTTTGAAGCCTTCGATTTTGGCGCCTCGTCCTTTGCTTAAATCACGCAGGACGTTCATCACCTCACCAGCGATCGCGCCGGTGCCATGGCCGTAGATGATTCGAACCATCCTTCCTGGATTCTCACTGAGGAGTTTATCGATGCCAAACGCGACATCTTCACGATGCATGCCGTGGAAGTCGACGTTTGGGAGCAACCGGTCCATCATGGCGATGTTGAATTGTTGATCGAGCGTCAGTTCCTCAGGTGGATTCTGAGCAGCTCGTTTGGAGGCTAAGCGCTCTTCTTTGGGTGGCGCGACCCAACTGTCTGGTTGGTTTTTTTCAGGTTGAGCACCTCGAGCCATTTCTGCACGTCTTCCCATAGATAGTAAAGTTAGTGATTGCCTGGATTATAGCAGGATAGAAAAACCCGAGGCAAAACCTCAGGTCTGGGAGATGACCGCGTCCAGTTGTTCGGTTGCTCGTTGAAGACGGGTGAGTTCGGTGAGCAGAACCTGGTATGTACTCCAGGCGATCGCGCTTGTTTCCTTGGCCTGCGAGTGGCAGAGTCTGCGCCACTTAAACGGCTGCGGGCGGTGAGAGGTGAGCGTGATTTCCATGGCCGTGCTCTTGAACCACTCAAGTTCACGCGCAAATCTTTCCAGATCTTTTGCCTGCTTCTCGATCCTGTGCATGCTCTCAAGGACCGTCGCGCTCAGAATGCGCAGCTGGGCTTCAACCTGTGCCTCTGAGGTGAGTCGATCATGTTCTGCTTGAACACGGATGCTGTCCAAGCCCACGAGCGTCGTTCTGGTGAGCAGGGTCGAGTGCACCACGACGAGCGATTGAAGCTCGTAGCTTGTGAGGATTTCCTCTGCTGAGTCCACCCCTTTGCACGTTTCGTGGATGACGCGATCGGGATCTCTCCATTCACGGGCGATGGGCTGGGCGAGAGCCGAGGTGAGGCACAGGATCAGAGAGAGAATCATTTCTGCTCCGTATCTGATCTCCACCCTAGAGCGAGTAGATGAAACGGTCAATTGTGGTAGGCTATCAGCAGTATGGACCCCAAGGATGAGATCAAACAAAAAATCGATATTGTGGAGCTGATCGGTGAGACGATTCAGTTGAAGGTGGCCGGTTCTTCTGGTCTCAAAGGACTGTGCCCATTCCACGCGGAGAAGACGCCCAGTTTTCACGTCTCGCGCGATCGGCAGATTTGGCATTGTTTTGGCTGTGGTGAGGGTGGGGATTGTTTTGCGTTCGTGATGAAGATGGATGGTATGACGTTTCCTGAGGCGCTCATGCATCTTGGAAAAAAGACCGGTGTGGAAGTGCGACGACTTCCAACCGTGGAATCAAACACAAAGCAACGGCTGTATCAGGTGAATGAGCTCGCGCAGAAATTTTTTCGAAAAGTCCTTCTTGATGCTGCTGGTGCAGAGGCAGCTCGGGCATATGTTGAGTCGCGGAGCATTCCCGCCGAGCTGGCAGACATTTTTGGCATTGGCTATGCGCCGGACGAATGGGATGCGCTCTCAGGATTTCTACAAAAGCGTGGGTTCTCAGAAAACGAAATCATCCAAGGCGGCTTGGCTCTTAAAAAGAAAAGTGGATCAGGCGTGATCGATCGTTTTCGCCATCGTCTCATGATTCCATTGCGTGATCATCATGGCAATGTTGTTGGGTTTACGGGGAGAAGCATGCCAGGAGATGATCAGGGTCCAAAATACATGAACTCACCTGAGACGCCGATCTACCACAAAGGGAGTTTTGTGTTTGGACTGGATTTGGCCAAGCGCGCAATTCGGGAAAAAGGATTTGTTGTGATCGTGGAGGGAAATCTCGACGTCGTTGCCTCTCACAAGGTAGGTGTACAAAACATCATTGCAAGTTCTGGGACAGCCCTTACTCAGGATCAGCTCACTCTGCTCAAACGTTATACAGAGACGATTGTTTTTTCTTTTGATGCAGACGCTGCTGGATTTGCCGCGGCGAAAAAGGGAATCAGTCTTGCTCGCGGTCTTGGGTTTGATGTGCGCTCAGCTATTCTTCCTGACGGGGTGAAAGATCCTGACGAGCTTGTGCAGCAGAATCCTCTGGCCTGGGAAACGCTCGTCGTCAAGTCAGTACCGATCATGGAATTTTTGATCGCCCATGTCACAAAAGGAAAAGACTTGCGACAGGTTGACGATAAGCGAGAAGTTGCCAAAGAATTGTTGCCAGCGATTTCTGACATGTCATCAGTGGTAGAACGCGAGCATTGGTTGCAAGTGGTGGCTGATCTTCTGTCTATTTCAGCGGATCAACTGCGAGCTTCTTTGCAGCCTCCGACATCCGTGAAGCCATCGACGTCATCGACAGTTTCAAAACCTTCTCTTCCCAAAGACGAACAAGCCCGCCGTCTTTTGTTTGGCTTTGCCATTCAAACGCCGTCTCAGTTTGAGAGCGTTGTTGCACGACTCAAGCCTCTGGCTCTGAACAGCCAGCTGTGGATAACCCTTTACAATCTGGCTCTCAGCGCGTATGATCCAAGCAGTCAAGCAGCACAAACATCGCATTTTTCAAGGATTCGATCTCTCACGTCCGGCCATGCAGATCAAGAAGCCCTCGAGGCACTTCTTGATACATCTATTTTAATGGCCGAAGAAACGTTTGCGGATATTCCTGAGAATCAATGGCTGCCAAGAATCGAAGAGCTTTTTTCTGTTTTAAGCACGCTTGGCCTCAGTCGTGACCGTGAGGCTCTTGCGCGAGCTTTGCGTCAAGCGGAACTCGTAGGGGATCAGGAAGAAGTCAAACGTTTGTTAAATTCCATGCCTCGATTATGAAGAAGCACCCAAAGTCCGGCCTAAAGGCCGGATCCGGCTACGCCGGAAAAAAAAATCGTCCTCACGTACAAAAGAAAAAAGTCGTGGTGAAGCCGAAGCAGAAAAAAAAGGTTCAAGTGAAAAAAGTTCACGCCATGAAAAAGCCTGTTCATGCACCTGAGCCGAAAGTTCGTTACAAGCGCGCAGAACCTCCATCGGAAATCGTTTTGGAAAAACTCGTTGACAAAGGCATGCGCCGCGGGTACATCACCGAAAACGAGATTCTTTTTACGTTTACGGATCTCGAGGACTATCTGGAGGTGTTTGAAGACTTTCTCGACGAGCTGGATCGAGTCGGTGTGCACTTTGTTGAAGTCAAGGAAGGCATTTTGGGTCGTGACAAAGAGCGTGGCGACGTGTACGACAAAATTCGCGTCAGTGAGGATGCACGTCGGACCGTGCTTCCAGACATCACACAGGACTCGATCCAAATGTACTTACGTGAGATCGGAAAAATTCCTCTGCTTACCGGTGAAATGGAAGTTGCACTTGCCAAGCGTAAGGAACGCAATGAAAAAGAAGCTGAGCGTCGGCTTATCGAAGCCAATCTGCGCTTGGTGGTTTCGATTGCGAAAAAATTCGTGGGCAAGTCCATGTCGCTTTTGGATTTGATCCAAGAAGGCAACATTGGTTTGTTTCGCGCCGTGAAAAAATTTGAGTATCGCAAGGGTTACAAATTTTCTACCTATGCGACCTGGTGGATTCGCCAGGCAATCACCCGCGCCTTGGCTGACCAGTCTCGCACCATTCGTATTCCGGTTCACATGGTGGAGACCATCAACAAGTTTCAACAGATCGAACGTCAGCTCATCCAAGACTTGGGACGCGAGCCTCTCGCCGAGGAAATTGCCGCTGAGATGGGCCAGCCGATCGAGAAGGTTCGGCATATCAGAAAAATTTCGCAAGAGACGGTGTCTCTTGAAACGTCCGTGGGTGATGACGACGAAGATTCCAAGCTTGAAGATTTTATCGAGGACGTGAAGACAATCTCGCCTGACCGCACGGCCGCGCGAGAACTCCTCAAGGACTACGTGAATAAAGCTATGGAAGGTCTCACCCCGCGCGAGCAGAAAATTCTTGAAATGCGTTTTGGTCTCACCGATGGTGTCAGCCACACCCTGGAAGAAGTCGGCCGCGAGTTT
Organism: Candidatus Uhrbacteria bacterium; assembly: GCA_023246355.1. Taxonomy (GTDB): domain Bacteria; phylum Patescibacteriota; class Patescibacteriia; order UBA9934; family GWF2-40-263; genus JACRJW01. The sequence goes on from JAHFIQ010000006.1 coordinate 60,007, forward strand.
GACGTCACCCGCGAACGTATCCGTCAAATCGAAGCCAAGGCGCTCGAGAAAATTCAGGCGAATCCGTTGATTGAGAAGTTAAGGGATTATTAGCTATGGAAACTCAGAGAAATCCAGAAGAACAGCGCGTCCGCGAGTTAGCAAATCGGTGGCATCGAAGTTTTGAAAAAATGAAAGAGGAATGGTTGGCTCGTCCGGAAACAACATTGGACGATCTTGTTGATTTGTATTGGGACGGATATATTCTTGGTCGAATTGCTCCTCTAGATCAGGACGAGAAGGATGCCAGAGCAACATTGAAAAAAGATGTGTGGGCAGGAACGCGGGACGACAAAGAACTTTATGAAAGAATTCTTTACTCGATCCTAAACGGCAAAGAAGCATTGGGGAAAAATCTTTCAGCGATTAGTCCAGGTTATGCCGCCGGTGCTGTGATGGATTCCATGCAGATTGTTTATAGAAAATTTTTGCATCAACTCCCAAAAGCAAAATATAGGAGTGAACCCGACGTGCATTATTTTGCCGATAAGTTTGTTGAGAAAGCAAGACAGGAGTTTGTTCGTCACGGGGGTCAAGGGGACAAGCTCCTTCGGGTTGGTTCACATGGAAGGGTGGGTGACATTCTTGTAACCGTGGAGGGGATTACTCCAGACGGAAAGGTCTGGCTAGTGGCAGATAATCCAGGACGTGATTACATGCGCCTATATGATACGATTCAGTCGCTAGATCCTGACGCTTCTGGTACAGCTATTCTGGCGAGTAAGCTTGATCTTGCATCCTTTACTAATCCAGAATTGCCAAGCCAATTTTCTACAGAGATCCGTTTTACTTTTTCACGTCGTACCAACCATAATGTGACTCGATCAATCAGTCAGGATCTCGAAGCACATGGAATTCCTGTACACTTGGTCGATCTACGTCCGGTTTGGGATAGACTCTTTTTAGACAAGAAAGAGGGAGATGAAGTACAGGCGAAGATTATTTTTAGCAAAGAGGATGGAATGCGTTGTGAGGTGAGCGGGACCTCGGCATAGATGTAGATCGAGGCCAAGGCTCTGGAGAAGATCCAAGCCAATCCATTGATTGAGAAGTTGAGGGATTATTAGCGAAGTGGGGTCAGGTCTGGAATCTGGAATTTTACGTAGCAATCAGGCCATCCGGCCTGATTTTGTTTTCTGGAAGGACAAAGAATGGTCAACTATTTTTCATACAGATAAAAGAAGAGAAAAGATTTGGAGAAAAAAAGAAAAAGACTCTCCGCCAAGTTGGGGCTTATGAACCCCGGCCGAAAGCCTTTTTCATATTTAAGATACTTATAGGATCACGAGTTGTCAAATGCAAATTGAAAACCTACCCGGGTGGGTAGGTGCGTGGGCTAGCGGCTGGTCGTATCGACGACTCGCATGGCGAACCAGCGAGCGTCCTCATCTTTCAGCGAGCCAGGAAGTTTCTCGAAGAGGGGCTGCCTTTTTTCGTAGGTCGTGATGGCTCCGATCGCGATGCTGATGATCGTCTGGTCGTAGGCGATCTGGATCGGACCCTCGTCTGCGGTGATCGTGATGGGCCCACGGAGCTTGCGATCCATGGCCGAGAGCACGTCGCTGGTCGTGGCCTGGCCCAGATGCTTGTGCTCCCTGCGCGAACGCGGAGGCCGAGCCAGCATCACACGATCCGTGTGGTCCAGCTGCGGCTGCAGACCCATCCACTTGGTACCGAGCTGGCGTGCGAACAGGGTCCACGTCGGCCCCTCGATCGAGACAGCTTGCTCCCTCCACACCTGGGCTGCCTCATTGAACGAGACGAAGTGTTCACAGAGGCCGCTTTCACGGATCGCGGCGAACAGCTCCTCCCAGATCGTCAGCCCGTGATGGGAGCCGACCAGTGGCGCCTCCAGATCGAGGAAGAAGACCAGGACGTCGTCCTTGCCATCCTTCGCGACCGCGCGGATCTCGCCGAGGAGCTTGTCCAGGTTTTCCTGGCTCTTGAAGCGCTGCCACAGGAAGAACGCGTCCTGCATGGGCTTCACGCCCAGCATCGGCACCACGATCTTGTCGTGGAAGCGGATGGCCTTGTAGCCCTCGAGCTTGGAGCCGGGTTCTACGTCACCGGTCGAGCACTCCGAGTAGAGCACGGTCTGACCCGGGAGAGCGAACAGGATCTGTTCACCTTCGGGCAGGATGTCCGTACGTGGAATGTCGAACTCGGGCGTGAAGTAGCCAGGCACGTTGCCGACCACACGACCCTCGTTCAGGAGGTACCTCGCGTGTTCGCTCAGCCTCGGGTGCTTCTCGAAGCGGGAGGGGAGGAAGTGGTTGCCAGGGGCAGAGAGCAGCTCGATCCCAGCGAACGCCTTCTCGTCGACGCCGAACATGTCCAGGTCGTCGCGTTGGAACGAGACGGAGACAGGGAATCCGGCGGTCTTCAGGACCTTGTGCCAGTCCCAGAATCCGAGGATGTACTCACGCCGCCTCTTGGCCTGGACGTTGCTATGCCGGGTATTGCCCGGTAGGTACAGATGAATCCGACTCACGTTGACCTCTGCCTACGGCTGTTCGTAGGCGAACGATTGATTGAGACATGCGTCCCAAGTCACCCAGGTTATTCCAGGCGACGCTTGATAATAGGTCAATTCGGCCAAAAAGTCAATGGTTTGGTTGACAACCCGAATTCTATACATATTGCCCCACCCCCTGGAATGAGCCGGATTTCCTTGAGAATATGGCTCGTATGCGTCGACTCACATTCCTTGAGAGGCAGATCATTGAATTGTTACTAGCCAGGA
>JAHFIQ010000002.1 GCA_023246355.1 Candidatus Uhrbacteria bacterium
TGGTACAACCATGAACGACCTCACCACTCGCTCAAACTACTTTCACCCAAACAATTCATCCAGAATTGGGAACAAACCCGTTTACAACCCCAAGAGTGCAGAATGTAGTGGCCCAATACATCCTCTTGACAAAACGTCCAAAAAGTGGTATCATGCAGCCATTACAAACTCGGATATTCTCTGGGGAGAGAGTACAAATCAATCGCAGAATCCAATTCTGGATTTTGAGCCGATGATTATGTATTTCTCCGCCCTCGAAGAAGTATCTAACCATCGGCTTTTCATATCAGAAATATGGAGGTCAACCCTCTAGATTTCTGGGATGAAACAGTTCCCACAGGGACCAAATCGACATTTCTTTCGGGGAATGTCGCAACAAGAACTCTTTCCACAGAGAGAGACTCTTGTCCAAACTCCACAATCAACCGTCGCCCGAGCGCGACAAAACAGGAGCGGACATGAGTTCAACAATTCAAGACTGGGCGCGCAAGCTCGTCGAAACAGCTAGCGACGCCTACGACACCGAGTACGGGGGTTCGATTGATGGTGGCTTTGCCGACGCCTATGTCGTGGTTCGGTGGCCTATCGATCGCAAGTCGAAGGTCATCCCAACGGGGTTCGCCCTCTCTGGGCACCATGGAAAGATGTACGTCACCTACAGCAGCACGGAAGGGGTGGCAATCTGTTACCACGGGCGCGTTCAGTCTGTGCCAATGGAGCAGGTGGTTAGTTCCACGTTTTTCCCCGGAGCGCACATTTTCGCCACCACGAGCAAGCAGCGTGCGATCGCTTGGCTCACTGCCGCGGCCGCCACTCGCTAGCCCCACACGCTCAACCCCGTCAGGAATCGTCCTGGCGGGAACGGCTCAAGTCACGCAGACTTGAGACCTCAACCGAGAAGCTGATTCATACGGTAGCCCCAGGCTTCAGCCTGGGTGCAGCGATGAAAAGAATCAGAACCTCAGTTGAGGGATGAAACAGATTCCACCAACCACCACAACCAGCATCGGCGGGTATCCCGTCGAAGGAGTTTCCATGAGTTCACTCGATGTCAGCAAGGTCACCCAGATCGCCGCCGCGCTCAGCGCCGCTCGAGCACAGGTGGCGATGCTTCAGGAACAGTACGACTTGGCCATGACGAAGGCTCGTGTGCGGTTCACCTTCAGCCAGAAAGATAAGTCCTACAAGAACTGCTGTCATCCGGTCTTCGTAGAGGGTGCCGACAAGACCCGATGGGACGAGATCATCGAGGGTGATCTGATGTCCGTCGCAAGTGACATCGGCTTCTCCTGGCAGGACGGCCGCGTGAAGCTTGTGAATCGGACCTTCGACAAGAGCGGTCAGATGATGAAGCATCTCGGATTGCCACTTGCTGACGAGATGCCCCGCGAGATTCAGCTCAAGGTCGGTGAGGTCTACGAGGGATTGGTCTGGACTCAAGGTCGAGTCAAGATCGAGATCCTTCCGGCGACCGACAACTAGGTCAACCAGCACCGCGCTCAACCCCGTCAGGAATCGTCCTGGCGGGAACGGCTCAAGTCACGCAGACTTGAGACCTCAACCGAGAAGCTGATTCAAAATCAGAACCTCAGTTGAGGAAAAACAAAACAACCTCCATCGAGGTTGTTCACTAGTATTCCAATGTGACCTTCGCATGTGCAGCCAGTTGCTTCACAAACCCTTCGAGCCGATCGTACTTTGCGCGGAGGGCCACCAGTTCTGTGTCGAGCTTGTTGTGCAGATGGACGAAGCTATCAACGTGGTTCATGATTTCCGACTTCACATCAAAAAGGGCTGAATGAAGATCGTTCTTCGTAACCATATCTTCCATCCGAGAATCAAACTCATCGCGAGTGATCAATTGATTCATCCGCACATCAAACTCCTCGCGGGTGACCATGGAGTCTTTAATCGCACCTACGATTTCCAAGATGTCGTTAATAGCTTGATCCTGTCCCATATAGCCAAGCATAGCACAGCAGCGAAGTTGTCTTCAATCGAATGGTCGAGAGGTTTCGACCAGTCAGTTGAGGGAAGCTTCGTCCGGAAGTTGTACTCTCTATCTCTCCCCGGAGATTCTATGTCCGCTTCTCGTTCTTTTGACCACGGTCGTACTCGTAGGAACTTCGCCTTCACCGATGAGGTCGTCGACCTCGGCGAAGAGCCGTTCGATGCCCTGGAAGTCATCGCCCAGGCCGAGATCGCCGCTCGCGAGGAGTTCATCGATCTCTGTGCCGATGCGGCCGATGAGACCCGCTGGGCGCGGTCCGTCGACTACTGCTAGTTCGCCCTCGTTCCACGTGCCCGACCCGAGGAGTTCGTCCTCGCGCCGGGCTCCTCAACTGAGAGATCGATTCAGAATCGAAAGCTCCGTTGAGGGATGAAACAGTTCCCAATTCTTTCCACCCACTGGCAGCTTGGCTGTCGAGGAGTTCCTATGTCTCGTCGTCTCGATATTGCCCGTGCTGGTTTCCAGGCGGCCAAGACGGAGTTCGACATCGCCATGAGCGCAGCGGGCTTCAGCCCTGCCCGCGCTGACAAGGCGAACGATCGACTGTCGGCCGCCCGCGCCGAGCTCAACAACGCTCTGGCAGAAGAGCATGGTGAGATGTACCGCGAGCGCGTGATCCAGAACCTCAAGGGCCAGCTCTCCCGGGCCGAGCGCAAGCTGCGTTCATGCGAGTTCAAGCTTCGTGATGCGGCAAGGAACGCTGCCTTCACGTACTACAACGGGATCAGCGACGAGACCATCGAGACCCGAGTGAGCGACGCCCACCACCTGTTCGATCGCTGGCTTTCCCAGAAGGGTCTGTCCCCGACCAAGCGGCGCAGCATCGAGGAGGACAAGGCGCGTCTGGGAGAGGTCAGCTACCGACTCACTTTCGTCAAGGACGCGCGCTACGAGGTCGGGCGGATCACCGCCGACATCAAGGCGCTCGAGTCGTCGATCGCGGCTTAAGCAGGGTCACGCCATCAACCCCCGCCGTGGAATCGTCCCGGCGGGTACGGCTCAAGTCACGCAGACTTGAGACCTCAACCGAGAAGCTGATTCATGTGGTAGCCCCAGGCTTTAGCCTGGGTGCAGCGATGAAATGAATCAGAACCTCCGTTGAGGAAGTACACATGCGTATCACCGATTCTGGTAGCTTCGACGACAAGTTCTTTCAGCTTTTCTCCCGTCGCCCCGGGGAGATCTCGCTCAAGCTCAAGACCGGGGAGACTGTCACGGGCAACGCGTGGACGCTCTTCGCCGAGCATCTCACCCTCGATGGCATGGGGACCGACGACACCCGCGTCTCCGAGGTCGGCTACAGCCAGATCGAGGGCTACACGGCCGACGTCGACCTGGGTCGACCGTTCGGCCAACACCTCACCGAGCCCAACGAGGAAACAGGTTGGAGTCACTGGGCGCAACGCAACGACACGGAATCCTTCATCGGATATCTGCTCGGTGGCATGGAGATCAAGTTTTCCATGGTCGATCCGTCGTGCGATTCGTTCGTGAACGGGAAGATCTTCACGGTCGGCAGCGACGGCCTGATCACGCTCGCCTCCGGCGCCATCCGCGTCGATCGCAGAAGGATCGCCTGGGTCTGCCACAAGCTGCCCTAGGACTGATCGAACGCCACACGGCCCGACCCGAGGAGTTCGTCCTCGCGCCGGGCTCCTCAACTGAGAGATCGATTCAGAATCGAAAGCTCCGTTGAGGAAACTTCAATCGGGCACAGGCCCATCAACCAATCAGGGGGAAACATGGCAGCGATCTATCTAGCTGTGTGGAACGGCCGTAGTGCAACAGACGTTCAAGTGCTCAAGTTCGACACGGAACTCGAGGTGCGAGTTGGCGAGAGGATGCTCCATCTCCTCATCGTCGACGAGAAGCTCGCAGTGGTCAATATTCCCTGCAATGGGAACGAGGACTACCTCGGTCTGGTGGATCAAAACACCGAGCCAGCGCTTTTGGACGCGTCCATCCTCATCGGGTTCTACCCTGGTGAGGCTGGGATCATCAGGGCGTATGGCTGGAAGCGGAGTATCGGAGCCCTCTCATCAGGACTGGCGCTCTTCGGGGTCTAGCCACCGCCCTCAACCCCGCCGTGGAATGGTCCCGGCGGGTACGGCTCAAGTCACGCAGACTTGAGACCTCAACCGAGAAGCTGATTCAGAATCAGAGGCTCAGTTGAGGGAATATTGATCATGAATCTCAACGATCGATTGATCACTGCGGAAAATTTGTCCAACGCGTTGAGTCGTGCTGGACGTCCTAACAAGGATGCCCAAGCGCATCTCAAGAACGCCCGCCGTGCTCTCAACATCCAGGATCGTCTGGACCTTGCCCGGCAGGAATCGGATGCAGCGCTCGAGACGTTCCAACGCATCATGAGCGGGAGTGCAGCTCCCGGCGAACGTGAAAGCGCAAACTTCCAGGTCGACAGAACTCGCAAGCAACTTGCGGCCGTTCACGCACAGCTCTCCAAGAACGGCACCGCCATCGAGAATCTCACCAGGGCTGAACATCTGCTCAAGATCAGGGCTGCGGCCTAATGCAACACAAGCGTGAACAGGTGGAGCGGGGAGCTCGTAACGATCGTACAGCAGGAGATCGACCAACCTGCCGCGCTCGAACAGGTTCTCGGACTCGCGCTCGAGCGGCGGATGGAACGAGAGCGGCGTCAGTGGCAGCGAGGCCACAAGCGCAAGCTGCTGTGACCACAACCACAACCCTGTCCGGAATTGGCCGGACAGGGAACGGGGCAGATGAAACGCATCTGCCTTCAGCGATCTATATGTGAGCATCACTCGCGTCAAGATCACTGAATCAAAATACCCAGTCTTGTCGCTGGGTATTTTGTTATCTTCGCGCGGTTCCGTTTTGTGTGAGCTCCTCCAAGTGAACAGAGAGGAGATTTGAGACGCCTTCCTCTCCCATGGTCACGCCGTAGAGCACATCGGCTTTTTCCATGGTGGCGCGGTTGTGGGTGATGATGATGAATTGGCTTGACCGGGAGAGTTCATCGAGGATTGCAGCGAAGCGGATTGTGTTTGACTCGTCCAGCGCCGCGTCGACCTCATCCAGGACCACGAACGGTGCAGGGTTCACGGCCATGATGGCGGAGATGAGCGCAATGGACGTGAGGGCACGTTCTCCACCGGAGAGCAGATTGAGTGCCTTGAGTTTTTTTCCAGGCGGTGTGGCCTGAATGTCCACGCCCACGATTGGGTCTTTGTGTTTTGACAGTGGTTTGTCTTCCTCTCCCTTCTCCACCTCATCCACCTTTTCCGCCTCATCCACCTCCTCCCGCGTGAGCTTCATCAGCTGACACGATCCTCCACCGAATAATAGTTTGAAGTACCGATCAAACTCTTTATTGATTTTTGCAAACACGGCTTTCGATTGTTTTTCAATTTGCTCATCGAGTTCCTCGATAATTTTTTCCGTGTCCGCAAGAGCCTTGGTGAGATCCTGAAACTGTCCGTCGAGAAATTCGTGTCGTTCTTTTGTGTCGCCGTATTCCTTCATGATTTCAGGATCAATACCGCCAATGAGTTCGAGTTTGTACCGGGCGCGTTGGATTTCTTCGTAGGTGTGCTCTAAGACCCCTCCAGACCTCCCCTTGGCAAGGGGAGGCTCTTCGGTTCTCACTTTCACCGCGCGTTCTTTCATGAATTCGTCCATCTCGCGAATGAGCGCATGTTCACGCTCTTCAAATCTCGCTAGCTCGATTTGGAGGGTGTTGCTCTGATTTTCCAGGAGATGAATGTGCGTTTGTTTTTCTCGCAAGGTTCTTTGTGTTTCGATGAGCTCGGTGCGTGCGGTTTTTTCTTTGCCCAGGTGCACATCGATCGCTGTTTCCATTTTTTCCAGTTCTTGTTTGAGCGCCCCTTCTTGGTCACGGAAGTCTTTGAGTTTCTTCACGAGCGCGGGATCGGGTTTGATGTCCTCTGGATTCGGTCGTTCGAGTTTTTTTCGCAAGCCGGTCGACTTCACGAGAAGGTCATCGATGATGGTCTGAATCTCTTCTACTGTTTTTAATCCCTTGACCACCTTGGCTACCTTTACCACCTCATCCACCTCTGCAATGATTTGCAGAAGCGGCAACGGCGCCCAGTTCGACTGCGCTTTTACGCGTGCCATCTCAATCGCCTTTTCTGTTTCAAAGACGTGTGAACGAATCTCCTCACGTTTTTTTTGTGTGGCGCGATAGGTTTCCTGCATCGCGACAAGTTCTGTGTCCTCACCTGATTCCGCCTTCTCGACGCGCTCGGTTTCTTTTTCAAGTCGTGTGAGCTCATTGCGCTCGTCTTTTATTTTTTGGACGGCCTGCTCAAAGCGCTCTTTGGATTGTTTCATCTGACCCACGAGTTCCCACCACTGTGCCCCATAGTAGTCTGCCTCCAGTCGATGGAGTTCTGTTTCGATCTCGCCACGCTGCTCCAACCGACTCGCCTGGCGTTTTAAAGAACGCAGACGTGGTTCGATTTCCCGCAGGAGCATTTCAACGTCTTTCAAGTTCTCGTGTGTACGCTCGAGTTTCAACATCGCCTCATGGCGTTTGATCTGGTAGGGCTTTACTCCTGTGGCGTCATCAAAAAACGCTTTGCGCTCTTCAGGGCTCGACACAAGAATATGGTCGATCATGCCCTGGCCGATGACCGAGTACGATCGTTGGCCGACATTGGCTTGCGCCAGGAGGAGATGAATGTCGGCGAGGCGTACTTGGCCTTCGTTCAACAAATACTCACTCGTTCCGTCACGGTAGAGACGGCGCACAATCGTGACCTGGGTGTAGTCGATCGGCATCGCGTGATCCTCGTTGTTAAACGTGAGGGCGACCTCGGCGAAGCCTGCTCGGCCCTTTCCTTCTGAACCTGAAAAAATAACATCCTCGGATTTTTTTCCGCGTAAGAGTTTCAAGCTCTGCTCACCCAAGACCCAACGGATCGCATCTGCAAGGTTGCTCTTTCCAGACCCGTTTGGTCCGACAATGGCTGTGATCGGAAAACGAATTTCCCCCCTGCCCGAGGGGGGATGAAGGGGGGAGGGAGGGAGAAACGAAAGCTGCGTCCTTTTGGCAAAGGTCTTAAATCCTTGAATTTCAAGCCTTGTCAGAAACATAACGCATCGATTATAGCACATGGCTATTGACAAAGTCGGACTTTTCATGTATCGTTCAGGCCTTGATTCTGGCATTTTGTGATCCATCTTTTGGATCTCAAGCCGCCGCAATCAAGCGGATTCACCGGCGACCATATCCGAAAGGATCGTCGCACCAACAACGAGGATAGACAGTAATGTCAACATCCGAAAAATCCGAATGGAGTGTCGTGGGTCTTGCTCACAAGTTTGGTCTCGCCTGGGAGCGGATCGGCGGAACCATCGCTGACATCAACCGTCTCGCAGAGAATACTTCGCTCCTGACTAACATTCTCGGTGTCCTGCGCGGGACACACGAGATCAAGCCGCGCCAGTTCCCTACCTGGCGAGTCATCAAGCTGGGTCTACACAAGACCCCCGAGGCGTACGTCGCGGCGCTGGAAGCCAAGGGAAAGAAGATCAGCAAGTGGGCGCGGGATATCTTGGCAAAGGTCACCTGCTCGCAGAAAGTCGTCTATCTCGAGTTGGTGGACGTGAGTGGGGCAGAGCTGGGCTTTACGGAAGTCTACACGACCCGTGAGCTCTACGAACGCGCGGCCACTTTCGCCCTCTACCCCTGCCCGGCCGAGACGGGTCCTGCCACGCGCGACCAGTGGGAAGACCAGCTCCCTGGCGACTGGCGACGCATCGCCATGAAGGCTATCTCGGACTCCGTTCGCGGCCTGGGCGTCTTCAACGTCGAGCACGACGGGGACGAGCTGTGGCTCAGGGCGAGCGACGGTCGCCCCGGCGCTCAGTGGAATCCTGGTGGCCGGTGGATCTTCTGCCGTCGCAAGCCCTAGCGCTTAGGACTAAGTCCCTGTTCCATGATCTGGCACTTGGATCCTTAGTCCTTTTTCTTTTTGTCTTGTATCCTGGGGTTGGTACTAGGCGAATAGGTTGGTGGTTACGGCTACCGACTGCCGAAGCCAACATTCACACATTGAGATTGTCTTCTACCACGGTAGCAGACAGGGAGTGTGCGAGTTGTTAAAAAATGAAGGTGCTTGGCGCAGGCTGCTAGGTGACTAACCATGTCACGAATTCGATTCAACCCAGAGAGTAATCAACGGGTGGTGTTCTTGATGGCCGTTTGCGCGCTCACGGACTCCGATCGCGACCTGAACGTCTTCAACGTCGAACACGACAAGGACGAGCTGTGGCTCAAGACGAACAACGGTCACCCCGACAATCAGTGGAATCCTGATAACCGGTGGATCTTCTGCCGTCGCAACCCTCCTCATTTCTCTTCTCGCCTCTGGCTAGGAGAGTTTTGTTTTGCGACCAGTGATCCGTGCCACGCGCCTAGATCTTTTCCAGCACCCGAGAGTTTCTCGGAGAGCGCGATATACTTCTTGTTGTCGAGCGACTTGGTTTCCCAGAGTACGAGCAAAAGGATTTTTACCGTGTCGAGTTTTCGGATGGCCACCCGAAGGTAGGGAAGTTTTTCGGTCTTTGGCGTGAAGCCAGCCGTGCTCGTCATCTCGATTGCTTCGATGAGGACTCCATCGATTCGTGAAGCAAGGGTGTAGCGATGGATTTTTGGGATTGTAGGATAATATTCAAACCAGACAAGATATGCCTGTTTCAACTTTTGTAAGACCGGAAGCAGTTCGGGGGGGGGGTGCCATATGAGGAGATTATTTCGGTTGAGAATTTACTTGAGGCGTGGGAAGAGTTTGTGAAAGGCAAGCGTCGTCGACGGGATGTGCTGGAGTTCGAGTCCAACCTTATGGAAAACCTGTTTGAGCTCCACAGGAAACTGGCCGACCTGAGTTACCAGCACGGCCCATACCTAGCCTTCACCATTTCAGATCCAAAGACACGGAGAATTCATAAGGCCACAGTGAGGGATCGTGTGTTGCACCGTGCAGTATACCGCAAACTCTATCCCATTTTTGATCCGACGTTTATTTCAGATTCGTTTTCTTGTCGCAAGGATAAAGGAACCCACAAGGCTCTTGACCGATTTCGTGCCATAGCTTGGAAGGTATCACATAATCATCGAAGAACTGCTTGGGTACTTAAGTGTGATATCCGAAAGTTTTTCGCCAGTGTCGGTCATGACAGGTTGCTACACGTTCTCCGCCAACAAATTCTCGACAGGAGAGTCATGAATTTGCTCGAGAATATCGTTCACAGTTTTCACGTCGAGTCAGGGAAGGGCTTACCGTTGGGAAACCTCACCTCACAGCTCTTCGCTAATCTGTACATGAACGAGTTCGACCAGTTCGTAAAACACAAACTGCGGATGAAGCATTACATCCGCTACGCCGATGACTTTGTTTTCCTTTCAGGGAATCATCAAGAATTGGTAGACCTGTTTCCAATTGTTGAAAGGTTTCTTTCGACCCAACTTCACCTCGCGCTTCATCCAGACAAGGTTGAACTTCGGACGGTCGCCTCGGGAGTGGACATTCTTGGTTGGATCCACTTTCCTGACCATAGAGTCTTGAGGACAGCGACGAAGCGGAGGATGCTGCGCTCATTCTCGACAAATCCATCAAGAGAAATGAGAGTTTCGTATCAAGGTCTGTTATCTCATGGAAATACAACTGGATTACAGAAAAAATTGACCACCTTCAATACTGAACAGACGTTTGACCTGTGAAGTTAGGTGGGATAGTGTGTTCGGCTATGGAGACGTTTGTCCATCATCAAATCCACGACCTGCTCATGGGTGCCCACCATCCAGTGTTTATTTGTGATGAACGCATTGATGGGGATTCGCTTGGGTCGTCCTTGGCCATGGCGCATTTTCTTAAAGGTCGTGGAGTGACCGTGCCCGTCTTTGTGTCTGCACCCATCCCGGAGCCGTATCGATTCCTTCCAGGGATCGAACAGACAACCACGAGTCGAGAGATTTTTCAGGATCCAAACATTGATCTTGTGGTCGTGTTTGATTGTTCAGATGCAGAGTTTGTGAGGGGGCTCCTTGAGTTGACCCCGCATCATCCAACGATCGTGAACATCGATCACCATGCGACCAATGCTCGCTATGGCGACGTAAACCAGGTGCTCGTGGATTCCCCGGCGACCGCTGAGGTCGTGCATCGGTTCTTTGTGGAAAACCACATCATGCCCAGTCGTGAGATGGCGACCTGTTTGCTCACAGGTATTTGTTTTGACACAACGGTTTTTTCTAATTCCGCAACCGGAGAACGGGCGCTTGGCGCGGCATCGGAATTGATGACCGCCGGTGGTCGTATTCAAGACGTCATCCGACACATCTATCAAAGTCGTTCCGTGAGTGCCCTGCGGATTTGGGGCGAGGCGCTCAGCCGACTCTCAACGCATGGACCATCTGGAGCTGTGTTCACCTTTATCACGGCAAGCGATCTTGAAAAGAGTGATCTGGAGCCCGACGAAGTGGATGGCCTTTCAAATTTTTTGCAGCTGGTGGTAGATGCGCATACGCTGTTTGTGATCCGTGAAACGCCAACAGGTGAGTGGAAGGTGAGTATGCGCTCCTCAGAGCATGATGTTGCCTCTGTGGCAAAGGCCTTTGGAGGAGGAGGACACAAAAAAGCCGCAGGGTTTGTTCATCCAAAGGGGTCGCTGATGTGCGATGAGTCAGGTTGCCAGGCGCTCGTACAAAAAGCCATGGCTGTGATAGAGTAATCTTCACTATGAAACCAACATCTTCATCCATTCTCATTCCAACCGTGATCGAGAAAACACATCAGGGCGAGCGGGCCTATGACATTTACTCGCGTCTGCTCAAAGATCGCATTATTTTTCTTGGAACAGAAATTGACGACACGGTCGCCAATCTCGTGATCGCTCAGCTGTTATTTTTGGAAAGCCAAGACAAAACAAAAGACATTAAACTGTACATCAACTCTCCAGGAGGTTCGGTCACGGCAGGTCTGGCGATTTACGATGCGATGCAATATGTGAAGCCGGATGTTTCAACGATCTGTGTTGGACTGGCTGCATCCATGGGAGCCGTCTTGCTCACCGCTGGGGCAAAAGGAAAACGTTTTGCACTTCCAAACGCCGAGGTCATGATCCATCAAGTGTTAGGCGGCGTGCAAGGTCAAGCCACAGACATCAAGATTCACGCGGAGCGTATTTTGAAAATAAAAGACCGCTTGAATGAAATTCTCTCCAAACATACAGGGAAGAAAAAATCGCTCGTTGAACAAGATACTGAACGTGATTACTTTCTCACAGCCGCCGAGTCAGTGAAATACGGCCTCATCGATAAGGTGATAACCTGAGGATAGACCGGGGAAGGTTTACAAAAAATCCTTTGTTTTTCAAACAAAAACAGACCTCTTGCCAGGGCTGTCGTCATAAGGTAAACTCTTCGTTGTAAAGAGACTTGACAACTTCTGCATTCAGACGTAGACTTGGGCGTTACCCTCAAGTCGCTTCTTGTTCTGTTGTCCGTTTGCATCCTCATTTCAGGCAGTGATCTGCAGGCACGACAAGCATGGGATTTCACTGTGTGGATACATCAGGTTTTCGGACTCGATCTATCCTCACATGAAATTTCTTGCCTGCAGGTCACTTTCTGAAATGCCCAAAGCGGTTCGTCATGTGCGGATCGTTTTTTATTTTTTCAACACATCGATCTTACTCGTGAGTGAGAAAGAAGCGCAAGAGATTCTGTGGATAAGAATTTAGGGTAGCGTCTCGTTGGTCACCTCGGTTGGTGTCTCTGTGAGTTCTTCAACTCCCACGAGACAAATTTCCGGCAGCGGTCGGTAATGCGAAGTGAAAAGTGTCTCCTGCACGGATGCATCAGGTCGAGTGACGGTGTAAGTGAATGAGGCATCAGCGCCGATGTGCGAGTTTTGACATTGCTCAACTCCTGGTTCCAGGTCCGTGGTTTCCACGATTTGTTTTTCAGGAACAGGAATCCACCTTTCCACCACCGGTGGTGAGTAGGAGCCTGTGCGACCATCGGAGGTTCCCCAAAACGTGAATTGCAGTTGCTGTGCATCGGTGAGGTTTTCTGCTTGAAAGAGAATGTAGTGCTCGGTGTCATTGGTAAATTTGAAATCCGGTGCTGGTTCGTAAATGGTCGCGTCGGTTCCTGGATTTCCATTGCTTGGATCATTGTAATAGGAAACAACCAGGGAGTGGTTTTGTCGCTCGACAACTGGCAGGCCTGAGTTCATGGTCGCACGAAACGTGGTGGTGCCGATCTGACAGAGACCTCCACCAATCTCTGGCGTAATTTTGTCGCCCTTAATCACGAGCTCTGGGAGATAGCCGTTTTCTAAAGTGAACGGTGAGAGTGCGGCTAACAGGGAAAATGTTTCACCTGGAGGAATGAGCAAACCGTTTAAGAGGTTCACACCGTTTTGGATGTTCCCTCGGCGATTGGTTGGACTTCCGCGGTAGCTCGAGGTTCCCACACCGAGCATTTCGTCGATGCCTAGGTCATTCACGTCTTCTGTTTTCACGGTTGGTTCGGTGATGTTCACAACGAGTTCAACAGGGTCTGCTGATGCGGATTGGATACGAGACAGAAGAGATGAGCGCAAGGATTCCATGTCTGTTGTTTTTCCATCGTGGCTCTCAACGAATTCTGTCACTCGACCGTTTTCGATTACCAGTCTTGCGTCCTGTGTGTTTTGATTGACAACGCCTGTTATTTTCTCAACCCATTGTGCATAGGCTTCGTCGTTGAATGTGATGTGTCCGTCAACTCCCGGAGAGAGAAGGCTCATAAGTTCTTCTGCGGTTAGCTCCCAGGAAAGATCTTCAAAGACAATTGGATACGGTGCCGCAAGCAGAGAAGATCGAGCTTGGTCCATTTGAGATGTGGCGAGTTCTCGTGAAACGTCTGGCGACTTGTCGATGAGGCTGAGTGAAACTCCTGTGGTCGTCAGAAAGGCGAGCTGGTTTTCCAGTTCAGCAAAAAATGGCTGCCAGACAAACTCACGTCCAGCATGGCCTTCTTCAACTTCCACAGACCAGTCGGACTCTGCGTGTGTGATGACAAACGAGGCATTTTGGGAGAGGATTTCTTTTTCAGGGAAGAGTTCGCGCAGATGCTGTTTGATGCGATCTTCCTCAGTCGCAAAGATGATGTCCTGTTCCTCTGCTTCCACAGCGCTTGAAAGCATTTTGAGGCTATCGATGACGGGGTTGGGATGATGACCTGCCATCACCATCGTCAAAAGCGTGTCGAGATCAAACGCAACGTCTTCTATTAAGTCCGTGGAACTGAGGCTTGCGAGCATCAGGGTTTTTGTTTCTCCCTCGACCGTGACAGAGATTCCGTTGGTCAAGATGGTATCAATACGGCTTTGTAGAAGTTGTCGGATGTGTTCCGGATCCTGTCCACTGACGTCAATCCCCGCGATGGAAACACCTGGAGGGATACGGCCTTCGTACTGCTGTGCCCAAACGTACACGGCAGATCCAGAGACAAACAGGAGGCCTACCACCACAGCAGATACGATCAAAAATGGTTTCCAAAAACCTCCCGACGAAGTCGAGAGGGGAAGCTGTTGATCGGGAGCGGCTGGGTTCATACGTCGGGGAGTTCTTCAATAGACACACGGTGGTCTGTGGCGATCTTGTTCATGGTAATCGTCAAGATGCCGCGCTTCATGATGGCTTCCACAGACGCAGGATCAATGTGGGACGGCAAAATAATCGTGCGCGAAAATGATCCCCAGTGGCATTCCTGCACATGCACGTCACCTTGCGTTTGTTCCTCACACCCATGCTGTCTGGTTCCACGGACCGTGAGGGTGTCTTGTGAGAGATTGATTTCCAAATCCTCCGCACGGACTCCGGCAATGGCCGAGCGTACGACAATTTGTGTTGCATTCTCGATGACATCAACCGACAACCGTCCTTCATTCAAGGAAAGCCAGTCGGAAGGTTGGATGGTGGATTGGGAAGGATCCATATTATTTTACCTCGTACCTTCTCAGCCACTCGTACAGGGGACCGATCGTGAAGCCGACCACGGCGGCCCACACAATTTCTTCAAGCGGGATGCCACCGATGACGAATTTGGATAGTGCATTCCATTGCCAGAACGTGGCGGCATCGAGTGGGAACAGACGTACAAAGAAAATTTGTTCAGCGATGAACACAAGTGCGGCTGTGAACAGTCCTGAGAGAAGCGCGTTCATCAGAAGATCATGCCGATCCGCGATGATGTACGTTCCCACCAACAGGCCGCCGACGATGAGCGCATGGATGGTGGAAAGAGAAAAAACATGGATCATCAGAAGCGACACAAACACTAAGAGACCGAGAATCAAGATGAGATGGGCCACCCAGTGAGCCGCGTTTTCGGCCTGATAACGGCTGCCGCGTAGTTTGTGGGCGTGTCGACCGATCAGGACTTGATAGATGACCGAACTGATGCCAAACAAGGAGAAGGCAAAGAGCAGATCTTCGATGCCGATCGCTGCGGTGGTATCCGAGAGGACGTTTCGAAAATCGGATGCGACGACGATGAGAATTCCGGGAGCAAGGACAAGTCCCACGATCGACATGATGACCTGTTCTCTTCGCGTCTCATTTGCAAAGAGCATGATCATGAGCCAGACCACAAAGAGCACAAGCGACACGATGAGAAAGGAAGACATAGTACGTTCATTTTACAACGTTCCTGAATTGGGGCAAGCTATCTTCACTATGTATACAGGAATCATTCAAGCCCTGTGTCCGGTCGTGAAGCTACAGAAGGCTCCTGGTCTCACGTCTTTTGTGATCGAGTTGCCTGAGAAGTTGAAGGTCGGCTTGCAGATCGGGGCGAGTGTGGCCATCGATGGTGTGTGTTTGACCGTGACGGAGATCGAAGTGAACAAGATCAGCTTTGATGCGATGCAAGAGACGCTTCACAAGACGACGATCGGGACACTGAAGGAAGGTGATTTTGTAAACGTTGAGCGCTCAGCCAAAATGGGAGACGAAATTGGCGGGCATCCCATGAGCGGACACGTCTCGACCATGGCAAAGATCGTGGCCGTAGATGAGAGCGAGAACAACAAGGTGATGACGTTTCAGGTTGAGCCGAGTTGGATGCGATGTATTTTTTCAAAGGGTTTCATTAGTTTGGATGGCGCAAGCCTCACGGTGGTGGACGCACAGAAAGACGCCGGTACGTTCAAGGTTTGGTTCATCCCTGAAACGCTCAGGCTCACAAGGTTTGGCAAAAAACAGAAAGGCGATTTCGTAAACGTCGAGATCGACCCACAGACACAGGTGATCGTCGAAACTGTTGAGAGAGTCCTAACGGACATAAAAAAATAACTATGCCAAAACGCATTGCCCTCGTGCTCGGATCGTTTCACAAAAATGAAGTGACAGACATGTTGGAGGAAGCTCGCTCTGCGGCTAGGGAGCACGGTTTGGAAATCGTGGAAGAAGTGTGGGTGCATGGCTCGATCGAAAAACCGCTCGCGCTCAAACGACTTCTCCTTCGCGACGACATCCACGGCGCAGCAGCGCTTGGCATTATCGAGCGCGGATCAACCAAGCATGGACTGGTGATGGGTGAGGTCGTGTATGACGCAATCATCCGTTTGCAACTTGAATTCATGAAGCCTATCGGGCTAGGAATTTTAGGTCCTGAAATTTTGCCAGATCAGATTCAACCACGGTTACGACCCTATGCCCGCGAAGCAATCGTGGCTGTTGCACAGATGCTTCAATGAAACCTGGGCCAGGCTAGATATTTGCGATCGCAAAAAGTTTTTTTAAAATTTGCGATCGTCAACAGTGCCTTGTATTGTTTTCGATCGTCAATAAAAATCCCCGTCCGTTATAGACGAGGGAAATGATGTCTGCTGGAGACCCGGGGCGAGGATGAGCGTGCCACGGGATCGGCGAAAGCGTGGCGGCTCAATGACGCGAGGAAACTCGCCCCAGATCCACAAGCCGATATTGGTGAGCAGGTCCTCTGCGAATACGAAGAGGATATGCGTCAAAACCAGAATGGCGGCGTCGAAGGCACTCAGGATCTCGATGGTTTCCTGGAAGAGCTGACGCCATTTGCGAATGAAGGCGAGCGTTCGGACTGTGAGTCTGTGCCAGGTGGACTTTTTTTGTCCTCTCCCCTTTGGGATTGATGTTGCTTGCACCATCGCACCCCTCCTTTTGTCATTCTTCTCCTTCTGTCTTGTTCTGTCGAGAGTGGGCAAAATGGAGGGAGTATTGACCTAAGTGGGGTTTTTGGTTAAAGTTCGGCCTCTACCTTTATTTTGCCCTGAACTCTCAAGAATGCCTTGTTTTTTACAAAATGAGTCGTTCCTGCCAGTACAGGCAGACCCCATCTTCCCATGAAAGCGATTCTGCAATCAGAAGGAAGATTTCACCCCAGTCCGAGGAACGTACAATGTCCGACATCGTCCCGAGTGAGAAGTGGAAGGAAGCCATTGGCAAGGTAGCTGGTGTCTGCGGCAAGAGCCCGGAGGAGATCACGGCAGCGCTGTTTCCCTACACCGGCGGAGCCGGAGACGAGGAACTCGCGCTTCTGCAGAACCCCGCCGATTCCCCCGATGCCGACCTGAAGGCCGCGCTGGGTGCCCTCGCCCTTCCCGGTGCCAAGATGAACCGCCTCATCCGCGAACTCCGCGGTGCTCCGGCTCCGGTTCTCGAAGCCACGCCCTCGGTCGCTGCTCCCAGCATGTCCGCTCTGCTCCCGGTCGCGCCCGACGACGACAGTCTCCTGGAGGCGCTCAAGGTCGGTGGTGTGGCCAAGGTTGGCGAGACCGAAGTGACCGCCGCAGTTCGTGTACTCTTGGCCGAGAGCCTCAAGCTCGACGGCATCGAGCGGCGTGTCGCCGATGCGATCGAAGCACGTTCGACGACCCTGGGCGAGCCGGCTCCCGAGATCCTCTACGAACTCGAGGGTCAGATCGGTCGTCGCAGCTACGCCGAGGTTCTCAAGGCGATGGGCATGCCCGGCAACCTGGTCTCGGCGGCTCGCAAGAAGGAACTGCTGGGACGTATCGGCGGGATCTTCCAGGTGTTGGAGGGCTTCCAGGATCGTCTTGCGCTCTGGCAGGAGAGCTGGACCGCGCGCATCAGCAACCCCGGCGCCATGTTCGCGGGACTCGCTGCGATGATGGCCGGCGGAGGCACCAATCCTGCAACCGCGGGTCTCATGGAGGCTCCGGATACGGCACCGGTCGTGGACGCAGCCTCGGGAGTGATCGATCAGTTGAACGGCATGTTCGCAGGTACCGGCATTCCGGTTGCTCGCGCGCTGGCCGCCGACGCGATCGCGACCCGTCGCTTCCTCGAGAGGCCTGAGATCATCGCGGCCGTGGGAGCTGGTTCGCGCGAGGAGATGCTCAAGACGCTCGGGATCGCGGTCTCCGCCGATCTCGTGCGCGCCGAGCGTGACGTGACCCAGTACCTGCTCTCGGTCATGCGCCTCCAGAAGGTCGCCACCACGCAGTTGCCCGGCTACATCGTGGCCTTGCAGCAGTTGGGTGCGCAGCTTCCTTGGAGCACGCTCACCGGCGGCAACGGCGTCGCGGCTCGTCCTGCCAGGAAGGGTGGCGACAGCGCTTTCCCCGACAGGGCTGACGGACGCACCCGCTACTAGTCCAACCACGCGTTTACAATAACGCTGCAGCCCCGAAAGACGTCGGGGCTTTTCCATAGAGAGAGTGAACACGATCTGTGTTCGTTCCCTCTTCGAAAATCGTCCTTTCCAAGGAGACTCTCATGGACTTCGACGTACGTACTATTGTCCTTCCGACGGTGCTCGCACAGGGAGTGAGCAAGCTTTACAAGCGGATGCTTCGCATGGACACGGTGAGCTTCCCACGCACGCCGACCTTCGGTGATCTGGCTCAAGTGGTCGAGGAAGACATCTATTCCTCTGCCCGAGACGCTGAGGAGTCCGTTGCACCTTTGAGCGCACGTGAGCTGATCGCCGCTCTCAAGCGCATCGATCCCTTCACCCTTGTCTGCGACGCCTGCGGAGAAATTCCGCTCTCGGTAGTGGGAGGTGTGGTGATCGACCCACCGCCTGCTGGAGCCTTGTGTCCTTTTTGTCAGGCAGGGGAACTTGGGATCACGCCGATGCTTCTGCGTCGCGTCAATTGGCTGACGGGCGAGCTCATGGATCCAGGAATCGAGGAAGACATTCGCTCCAGGCCTGGTGTCAGGATTCCGATCGTCGATGAGCGGATTCGTGCCTGGGTTCGTCGAGTGGACACGAAGCTCGATCAAGATCTGGCCCAAGCCGGACTTCCGATCTACGCCCTGCTTGCCTACCTCCACCTGAAGCGCAAGCTGTTCGCCGACGAGGTCCCCAATGTGGTTGAACTCTTGCGAAACCCTCATGATTGCTTCTACACACAAGAAGAATGGTTGAGGGACATTCAGGCGGCGCTCCGGTATCGGGATGCTCGTGAAATGCGCAACACGCCCCGAGAGTACCTCGTGGATGGTCGGGCTCGACGTGAGTTCTGGCCACTCAAGATGGGCGATCGTACCTACCTCATCGAAGGCCATCTGGGACATGGTGACAAGGGCAATGTCTATCGTGCGCGCTGGGATCATGACCCGACCGAGTTGGTCGTGATCAAGGTCTTGGTCGCCGCGGAAGATGCCGACCTGTTCGATCGCGAAGCAAGGATGCTCTCTCGTGTGCGTCACTTGGACGATGTGGATTCTGAGTTCTTCCTCCAATTCGTTCCCCATGTGATGGCGACTGGTGAGGCACAGTTTCCAGACGGAACTCGCCGCAAGGCGATGGTCTACCGGAATCGCCACCAGTTTGACTGGACGCTTGGGGATATCACCCATGCGTATGGCACGACCCTGGATCCTCGCCACGTGGTGTGGATGATGAATCGTGTGACCGAGGTCCTGAGGTGGCTGCACGGGAAGGGTTTGGTGCATGGAGCGATCCTGCCAGAGCATGTCCTCGTGAAACCCCAGATTCATCGGGTGCAGCTGCTCGACTGGTCCTATGCCGCGCGCAGCGGCGAGTCACTCACGGCTGTGAGTGACATCTCGCGTGACTTTTATCCAGACGATCTGCTTTCGGGCGCAGCACTTGATCCCAAGCACGATTTGGCCATGGCCTGTCGGTGTATGCTCTTCCTGCTTGGAGCAGATCCACGCACGGGCAAGGGAGCCATGAAGTTGGGTCCTGATGGTCAGGCGATCACGCCGCTCACGCAGGTGCTGTTCGATCATGCACGCTTGGATGGAAGTCATCCTTCTGCAGAAGACGTTGCGAGTTTCAAGGAGACGTTCAGTCGTGTGGCCCGTAATCTTTACGGTCCTCCCGCCTGGATTCCATTCCCCATGCCTGCGCGCTAGTCTCGAGCGCACAGGTTCAACCTCAGTCAGAGAGAGGAGTCGTACATGTCCAAGGGTCAATACGATCACACTGCACATAGGGCGGCGGCAAGCGGACGCGCCACCCAGCGTCGAGAAGAAGTGTTCACGGGCACGGGACTCGATCCCATGCTCGATCCCAAGTACAGGGGCTACCGCGAATCGCTTCGCGTCGGCGTCTACCCGAAGGCTCGGCCGATCATGGTCGCACTGGATGAAACTGGCAGCATGGGGCACATCCCGCACTTCCTTGCAACGGATGCACATCGTGGACTTCCGGGCATGGTGAAAGGACTCTACCCCTTCGTCGCTGATCCGCAGATCTGCTTCGTCGGCATCGGCGACGCGCGCTGCCAGGAGGATGCACCCATCCAGCTCGGTCACTTCGAAGGCGAAGGGCACAAGATGGACGAGTGGCTCACCAAGCTCTACTTGGAGAACGGTGGCGGAGGGAATGGTGGCGAGTCCTACGAGCTCGGTCTCTATGCCGGTGCTCGCTGTGTCCGCGCCGACGCGTTCCGGGACGGGGATCGCGGGTACCACTTCACGGTAGGAGACGACAATCTCTTTTCGGAGGTGCGCGCGATCGACATCCAGGAGCGCTTCGGTGTCAGGATCGAGGACGACATCGCCACGGAGGCCATCATGGCCGAGCTCGTGGCCAACTGGCATCCGTTCTTCATCTGTCCTGATCCGGGACGCGCGGGACATCATGAAGCCAACTGGCGTCGCTACTTTGGCGACCATGTCATCATCGCGCACAGCCACGAGGACATCGCGGTTCTCCTGTGCGGGGTCGTTGGACTCACCGAAGGCACGCTCACGGATCTGGACGTGTTCGATCGTCTCCTCGCGGAGTCGTTCGAGCGTCAGGATCCGCGGGAACGCGGTCGGGTGATCACGGTTCTGGAAGCCTACGCGGCAGTCCTGGGTCGTGCGGGAGGAAGTCGGCCGGCAGCGGCAAGTGAACCCACGGCTGGTTCGCGCAAGAGCGGCAACGTACGGCACGCGTAGAACAACAACGATGGGGGTGAGCGCTTCGGCACTCGCCCCCTTTTCTCACATGTCTTTCAGAGCAGAGTGAAGCATGACAACATCCTTCCCTGTGCTCCGGATGACATTCACAGGAGCTCTTTCCATGTCACAAGAAACGACGGTTGTGCGTTTCAATGGCGGCCCGCAGGCAGGGCATGGCGTGGTGACGCCCGATGGTCGCTACCACATCTTTGCGCAGTTTGGTTCTGGCACGTTGGTGCCCGGTGTGCAGACGTTTCTTTCAAGCTACATGCTCGTTGATCCGTGGCGGATGCTGATGGAAGAAGAACATCTGCAGACGTTGGGTGTTCTGGATGCATTCGATCGGACGTTCGTGAGCGATGACTGTCTCCTGGTCACGCCCTTTCATGGCATTGCCAATCGCTTGCGAGAACGTGCGCGTGGCGATGCTCGTCATGGCTCCTGCGGCCTGGGAGTTGGTGAGACTGTGGAGGACTCACTTGCACACAAGGTCGAGCACATAGTCACGATCGCCGATGTGCGAGACTTGGACTGTTTGCGCGCGAAGCTCCGTTGGATCCAACAGAACAAGCGTGAACAACTGTGGAAGGCGGGCGTGATCCGGGCGTGCTGGAATTTGGAAGAGGCGCGCAGTGACCTCGACCAGCTGCTCGATCAGAGCATGATCGATGTGTACCTCGATACCTTGCGACCGTTTACGCAACGGGCACACCTGGTTGACCGGGGTTCGCTTGAGGGACTTTTGAGCGCGGCTCCTGAAGTCTGGGTGCTGACGGACTTGGGCTTTGGCGATCAAGGGAAGGGAAGCACGGTTGATTTTCTGGCGGCCACACGTCCAACAGGGTCTGTGATCTTTGAGCCTTCGCAAGGAGTGCTCCTGGACGAGTGGCATGGGTTCCATCCCTACACCACCTGGTCAACGACAACGGATTCAAACGCTCTCAGTTTGTTGCACGGAAGTGTGGCGCATCGGAGGAAGATTCGCCGTCTGGGGATCTTGCGCGCGTACGCCACGCGCCATGGGGCTGGTCCGTTTCCAAGTTACGATGCAGACCTCACAGCACGACTCCCAGATCCACCGAGTGCGCGTGGAGAGTGGCAGGGTGACTTTCGGGTAGGACCGTTTGACACGGTGCTCTCGCGCTACGCGATTCAGTCTCTCAAGGCTCGGCTCGATGGGCTGGTCATCACCTGCATGGATCGCCTGCAGGGGGTCGGCGACTGGCGGATGGTAGGCAGCTACCAGGATCCAACAGGGCACCGTACAGACAAGATCACCCATGGACCGTTTCGTGATCTTCCGTATCAAGCCGCTCTGACAGACCGACTCTTCAAGATGAAACCAAATCAGAGGACACTTGAGAGCTCAGAGGCATTCCTACAAGCTGTCAGACAAGAACTTCATCTGCCGGTCGTCCTCACATCCTGGGGGCCGACGCGCGATGAGAAGCGATGGGAGCCGTCTAGGCATCAACGATTCAGGCTAAGCGCCTGAAAGCGCGAGACACGAAGCCCGTGTCTCTTTTCTTTTGTGATGATCCTGTTCTTGACGAAGTTCGTGAACGGCTTTATCTTGCGGACGCTCACGTACGAGCACTCAGTTCTTCCACGGAGTTACGATGTCTCACCTCATGCGGGTTGGTCCCTACGGAATCGGTATCCATTTTCCTCCGGAGCGCAAAGACCAAGGCCGGTCTCTGGCTCCTACCTCGCAGTGGCCTGTCCATGACGTGGCCGATTACACGGACCGTGTTCCCGAAGGCTGGAATGTCGGTACGCCCACGCGTGGTGGATTCTTCTTCGGAACCGAGGAGGGGCGCGAGCTGTGGTTCGACTTCCGCCCCATGCAGAGTCTGCCTGACTTTCTCGCCGTGACGCTCACGGTGCAGGGAGTGAACGCGGTCACGGGACTTCCTTCTGTGGAAGGCGTGGCTCGCGGACACTACGTGGGTCGCGGCATCCCGACCCTGGAGCAGTATCGGGTCAACTGTCCGATCCACGAAAGGCCGATGGGAGCACATCGTCTGTGTGATGCGTGCGGGTTCCGTTGGCCTGCGCAGAACTACATCACCAACGCAGCAGGTTCCTCCTCGGTGAGCGAGTTCTGGCGTGATGGTTGGAGGACGGCCGTGGGCGAGATCCGGCAATTCGTTCTGCGCGCCGCGGCCGAGCAGGTTGGTGTGGCTCAGCAGATGCTGGGTGCCTCCAGGACGCTCGCAATCGACATCGCTGTGTTCCGTTCCTCTTCGCCCAAGCCTCCGCCGCCTCCCCCTATGGTGCACGAGAGTTGGGATGGTCGCATTGGATCGTTCGGTGGTGGGCGACTGGGGAGTTCAGAAGTCTACGGGAGTGGAAGTTTCGATGGGATCGGCGCAAGCCTGGATCAGGATCTGGACATGGGTGATGTTGAACCACAGGTGTCAAGGTCACCCCGGCTCAAGGGGAGTGGTCGTCCCGCTGGCGCTCGCGCCATGTCGAGGATCGGCGCACCCGAACGCATGGAAGTCGCCGCAGGTCGTCAGGTCGATCAAGTGGTCCACGAGGATACGCACGAACTCGACTTTTGGCATCCCGAACCGGTCGCGCTGTTCACGCTGTTCCCGACGGATCAAGCATGGGTGCAGCAAGTGGTGAAGGATGGTCCTACTACGAGGGTCATCAAAGGAGGCGCATTCGCCGGAGTCCGTCCGGCAGGATAGCGAAACGAAAACAGGAGCACGTGCTCCTGTGCCTGCAGAGTCCACGAAGACTCTGCTTTTATTTTGCTCTGAGGATCCCAGATTTGTATAACTCAATGAGCGCGATGAGTGCGGCGAGAATCGTTGGGCCGGCAATAGCACCCACAGCACCGAAGGCAGCGAGGCCTCCCAGGACGGAGAGCAGAACCAAAAAGGCATGCATGTGGGTCGAGCCTGAAATGAGGTATGGACCGATGATGTTATCGGCCATAGAGACGAAGACGATACTCCAGATGAGCAATCCCAATGCAGCACCGGAGGAGCCGGTGAAAAAAAGAAAGAGGATCGCGGGAACCAGAACGACCGCCGTGCCCACCAGTGGAACTAACGCGGCCAAAATGGTGAGCCCGCCCCAGATAAGGGCACCGGGAACGCCAAAGAGGGTCATGCCAAGCCCGGCAAAAAATCCTTGGATGATGGCAACCAGCAAGACTCCGAACACCACCGAGCGAACCGTGTTCACAACGCGTTTCAAAATCGACGCGTCAATTTTATTTTCAAGCGGACTCAACACAAGAATTTCTTTGTACAAGCGATCGCGATCCACAAACAGATAGTAGAGAGACAAGAAAAACAGAAACGCGTTCAAGATAAATTTCGTTGAACTGGAAAAGAGTCCGCCGATATTTTGAAACGCCCACTTGGCGACTGAGGAGCCTACTTCTGAAAGGTCGATGGAAAGCAATTGTTCTTGGACTTGTGAGGGAAGCAGGGCAAACACAGGAGAAGTCGAGGGCTTGAGTTGGTCGATCCAGCTGTGATCTTGCAGAGAATCCTGGACAAGATCCGATGCTTGACGCGCCATCAGAATCAAAAGGACAAGCAAAGGAATAAACACGAGCAGCAGGACAGCAAACGTCATGATCCCAGCAGAAATTTTCGGATTTTTTATGAATTTGCGTACGCGTGTTTCAATCGGCGAGAGAATGATCGCCACCACCGCGCCAAGCAGGAGCACGAGGGCAAATGGTTGAATCACACGCCAAAAGAGATAGATGACCGTTCCAGTTAGAAGCAGGAAAAACCATTTCTCAATGGTCATGTGCGAGGAGGGAGTGGACATAGTGATTCTAGTATAGCAGTCTCTCGACACAATTTCATTTCCTTGCTAGTCTGTGCGCCTGGAGGAGTAATGGAGAGGTCACGCTATCAGATCGACTTGCCGCGTGAAGCGCCAGCCTACGCAAGTGCTCTGCGCACCTTCAGGCAACACAGAAAGAATCTGTTGCACACGAGAGTAGGGATTCTTGCCAGCATAGTCGTTTTGGGCGCGTGGCTTCTGTTGCCCGTGCTGCTTGGCATCATCTGGGCTTCAGCTGCCTATGCAATGTTGAGTGTTCAAGTGGTTCTTCTTGGAGTGTTCCTTGCACTTGGGATTGATCGCGCGATTCCAGAAGCAAGTCATGGTGAGCAGTTCAAGATGGGTGGCTCCACAGCCGTTCTCTTGTTTATCCTCACTGGAGGCGCTGCGGCTGTTTGTGTCATGGTCGGCTTCGGTCGACATCTGCTGGAGTTGAAGAAGTCCGATCACACGACCCGAGATCCACGCCTTGCGTTCATCCATTTTGGCATGGCAATCGATCTCTACAACCAACTTTGGGAATTGTCTCGTGAGCAAGAGACCGTGATCACCACGCTTGTCCACGCTGGTCAGGGGGACCGGTATCACGCGCTGCTCGTCCACCACATCCTGGTGCGAGAGAGTCTCCTGCAACTTCTTGAGAGGATGTTCTATTTGCGGCCCCTAGGTCGTCCAGGTGAATGGGAAGCCTGTTTCCAGGTGATGCAAGAAACCCACGAGGCGATTCAGGCCTTTGACGTCACCTTTAGACGCATGATGTACGAACGTGAGCGACTCATTGCTTCCACTCGCACGCCCTAACTGAGGCGTGTTTTCTTTTCTCAGTTATCTCTCAAAAAGAAAAACGGCGATGAGCCGTTCAGGATCTAAAAGTCGTGGATGATCGTGCATCCAGGTGCCCAGACATGACCCCTCCAATCGTCATAGACTTCGCCTCGTTCTATTCCAAGTGCGGCGAGATCTTTCCAGAGCCAGGCAGATCCATCGAATGTCGGATCCACGTGTGCAGGATCAAACCAGAGATCGTCTGTTCGCGCCGAGATCATTGGTGGAGCGATGATGAGTAGCGGTTGGGGGAGCGTCGGCCGTCTTTGGAAAAACGGAATAGCTCCTTCTGCCCCTCCCGTCTGGATCACGAAAGGCTCCTGTGCAAGGAAGGCAGCAAGGGGCATTCCGCAGATCGTGCCGCGCGGTCCTCCGATGCGACCACTGTGGGGTGAGCCGATCGATTCGCCCGTGATCGTTCCATCGAAGTCGATGTAGCGTGTTACTTGCGTGAGAATCAGGCGCACTGTCTGTGCGTCCAGACCTGTTGGCCATCGGACACGACCGACAAGTTCTTCATCGGTGAGCACACGGCTCACCGGTTGGGTGAGAGGCATGAGATCTCCGAGTGTGAACGGAGAATACTAGCTGAAAATTCAGCATCTGTCAACCATGGACCGTCATCATGGTTGTTCCGCTGATCCTTGTCCGAGCGGACTCAAGTCCATGCCCGTTCCCTCAGGTGAAAGCCGCAGGGCCATGAGATACGAGCCATCCAAGAGTTGTGTGATCGTTGGGCCACAGCCTTCCAAACCGGTAGAGCCAAGGCTCTTGAAATTCGATCCGTCATCGGTTGACCACGCCGTGATACCGCCCGACGGCGTGCAACCGTAAATGCGCAGCTCATCGCCGATCGCGAGGGCTCCGGGAACGCCCTGTGCGGAGATGGCCTCTCCCACCGGGAAAGACAGAGGATCGTCGCTGACACTCATGGACACAGCATTGTCGGCAAGATGCGCGGTGAACAGATACCAGGCATCGTTCCAAAAAATGACATCCGGATCTGTGGCCATGTCAGGTGATTCATAGACAAGCGCCTCTTGCGTAAAAGTGAGTCCGTCCTCTGAGATGGCTGCATACATGTTGTAGGTTTGCCCTGCGCGTTTTTCTGGTGGGACGCGGTTGGCTTGGAAGTCGAAGTAGTACAGGCGCAGGCGTCCGTCATCTAACTGGACAAGGGATGGATCAGCGACGATGACGTTTTTGACGGTCCCGTCGATTTCAATCGTCACACGATCTGACCATGTTTTTCCCTGATCCAGGGAGTACACCATGGAAAACGCAGAGTCACCAAAGTCGCTGTCCTGTGCCCCATCCACAAAAAAGGACAGAAGGGTACCAGCAGGAAATGGCCCGATGTTTTTTTGAAGCATCAGGATGTCAGGGACAGAGGCGTAGTTGGCATACGCTTCATCTGCGAGATCCCAGGATGATGCGTCACGGCTTGTGGCGAGAAAGGCCGAGTGGTCACTGAGAGGATTTTCCACAACATCGAGTTCGTTCTCAGGAGTTCCCATGGGAAGTTCCGTTGCTTTTTCTGTCTCAGCAGTGTCTGTGGAAGCTGGCTGTTCTGTCATGGTCTGGTCTTGAGTCGTGTCTGTTGCTTGTGTGCAGCCCAGTCCCAACAAGAGCAAAGGAATGAGCAGATACGATCTGTGCATAAGTATGAGTGTTAAAAGTGATTCGTATTGTTTATGATAGGACAAACAAAGGAGGAGCGCTATTGCTAACTCTTTTTTCTTTTTTATGACCAAGATCCAAGCGGAGTATATTTGGCTCGATGGCTGCAAGCCCTCACCCAGCCTACGTTCGAAGACAAAAATTTTAGATGCCGACGATGTGTCACGCGACTCGGTGCCCATGTGGGGATTCGATGGATCCAGCACAGAGCAGGCTGAGGGGAAGTCCAGCGATTGTCTGCTCAAGCCCGTGCGCGTTGTTCACGATCCCATCCGTGGTGACAACAACATCCTCGTTTTGTGTGAGGTGCTGAATCCAGATGGATCACCACATGCAAGCAACACGCGAGCCAAGCTGCGAGATGTTGCGGCGCGGACCATCGAGCATGAACCCTGGTTTGGGATCGAGCAGGAGTACACGCTGTTTCAAGGACAGAAACCTCTTGCCTGGCCTAGTGAAGGGACGCCAGGCCCCCAAGGCCCGTACTACTGTGGCGTGGGAGCTGACAAAATTTTTGGTCGGACGCTGGTGGAGGAGCATTTGTCTGCGAGCCTGGAAGCAGGATTGACGATCTCGGGCATCAACTCAGAGGTGATGCCTGGCCAGTGGGAGTTCCAAGTGGGACCTGTGGGCGCTCTTGAGGTCGGGGACGAGTTGTGGCTTTCACGATGGATTCTCTGTCGTCTGGGTGAGGATCACGGCATTCGTGTCTCACTTTCTCCCAAGCCGATGTTAGGGGATTGGAACGGCGCGGGAGCCCACACCAATTTCAGCACGCGTGAGATGCGTTTGCCTGGCGGGATTAAAGCTGTAGAAGCTGCGTGTGAGAAATTGAAAATGAAACACGCAGAACATATTGCTGTGTACGGGGCTCTTAACGAAGAACGGCTGACGGGCAAACACGAAACCTGTTCGATCACGGAGTTCCGATTTGGCGTCAGTGACCGCGGCGCCTCGATTCGTATTCCGATTTTTACCGCACAAAACGGCGCTGGGTATTTGGAAGACCGCCGTCCTGCCGCCAATATGGACCCGTATCTGGTTTGCGCGAAGTTGCTTACGACGGTTTGTCTGTAAGGAAGATTTATAAAAACGCTCAGTATACACTGAGCGTTTTTATAATAAATGAAAACGTCTATAATGATGCAGAAGACCGTATGAGCATCAAAAAATTTTTGAAACGACTTGGTCCAGGGTTTATCACAGGGGCGGCTGATGATGATCCGTCTGGGATTGCGACCTATTCCCAAACCGGTGTGCAGTTTGGTTACGGTCAATTGTGGACTGCGCTTTTTTCTTTTCCTTTTATGGTAGCGGTGCAGGAGATGTGTGGGCGGATCGGGCTTGTGACCGGCAGCGGTCTTTCGACGATCATGCGCAAACACTATCCACGTCCTGTCTTGTCTGTGTGCGTGTTGCTTTTGGTTCTTGCCAACACAATCAATATCGGAGCAGACCTTGGGGCCATGGCGTCCGCAGCTCAGATGTTGTTTCATGTGCCTTTTGTGTTTTGGCTTTTCGCTCTGACCTTGTTCACTCTGGGACTCGAATTGTTTGTGCCCTATCCGACGTACGCAAAATTTCTCAAGTACCTGACCCTCTCGTTGTTTGCCTACGTCGGAGTTGCTTTTCTCGTGAAGCAAGATTGGCATCTTGTCCTGACCTCCACATTTTTTCCTTCATTCTCCTTCGACAGACCATTTCTGCTCAACATCATGGCCGTTCTTGGAACCACGATTTCTCCGTATTTGTTTTTTTGGCAGACAGATGAAGAAGTGGAAGAAGCGATCGCGAAGGGACGGTCGCACAGCAATCGCAACGATGTAAAAGCCATGCGTGTTGATACGATGCTCGGAATGTTTTTTTCTAACCTTGTGATGTTTTTCATCATCATGACAGCCGCCTCGGTGTTAAGAGCGCAGGGGATAACACACATCGACACCGCCGCGCAGGCAGCCGAGGCTCTGCGACCTCTGGCTGGTGACTTCACGTTTTTTCTTTTTGCCTTAGGGATTCTGGGGACCGGTTTGCTGGCGGTTCCTATTCTTGCGGGGTCGGCTTCCTATGCGGTGACTGAGGCTCTCGGTTGGAAGTCTGGGCTTTCTCGCACATTCAAACAAGCACATGGCTTCTATGGCATCATCGCCGTGGCCACTCTGCTCGGTCTGCTTGTAAATTTTTTTCACGTTCCATCGTTTCAGATGCTCTACTACACGGCCGTGTTCAATGGTCTCTCAGCTCCCCCGCTGCTTCTGTTGATTCTTCTCATCTCAAACAATAAGCAGGTGATGGGGGAACAGGTAAACGGACGACTTTCAAATATTCTTGGGGTGATCATTATTGCTGTGATGACGGGTGCCGGACTTGCAGTTTTGTTTTTTTGAAAATTTAGACGGAGAGAACAATTTCTACCGGACAATGATCAGAACCCATCACATCGGCGTGGATGGACGCGCTCACGAGATTTTTTTGAAGTGTTGAGCTGACAAAAAAATAGTCAATGCGCCAACCCACGTTTCGTTCTCGGGCTCCTTGAAACGCACTCCACCAGGTATACGCGCCGGTTTTGTCGGGAAAGAAGTGACGGAATGAATCGATAAATCCTGCGTTTACCATGTGATCTGCCCCTTCGCGTTCTTCATCCGTAAACCCAGCGTTCTTGTGATTGTCTTTGGGACGTGCCAAGTCGATTTCTTTGTGGGCCACGTTGAGGTCACCACAAAACACGACAGGCTTTGTTTTTTCTAGGTGGAGCATGTAGGTGAGGAAAGCAGGGTCCCAGATTTTGTGTCGCAGGCTTAGGCGAGCCAGATCGCGCTTGGCATTGGGTGTGTAGACCGTGACCAGAAAGAAGGAATCAAACTCCATGGTGATCACGCGACCCTCCTCGAGAGGATTTCCAAACGCGTCTTTGAACCTTTCCTTTTTTTCCTCTGGTAGGTCGTAGACAATTCCGAGCGGTTTCACTTTGGTAAAGATTGCCGTTCCTGCGTAGCCGCTTCGATCAGCCGAGTTCCAGATTTCTTCGTACTCGGGCAAATCGATTTCTGCCTGGCCACGATTGGCTTTGGTTTCCTGCAAGCAGAGGATGTCTGGTTTGTGTGTGTGGACCAATGGCAAAAAAAGATCCTTGCGAACGACCGCACGCAGTCCGTTTACGTTCCATGAGATGAGTTTGAGATGAGAGGTTTTCATGGATCAATGGTAGCGCATGAAGGTTGGATTGACGAGAGCCCGGATCTTGCATATCATAGTGCCGCAACTCCCAGAAGGCCCCATCGTCTAATGGTTAGGACATCAGGTTTTCATCCTGGTAACGGGGGTTCAATTCCCCCTGGGGTCACCACAAAATCCGCTCGAGTGTGAGCGGATTTTGTGTTAGAATTGTTGGTGAAATAAAACCGTCTATGTCACTCACTGAGAAAAATTCTACAGATCAGATAAAATCACAGTTTGTCGGCTATGTGCTTGCCGCGTTCAGTTTTGTTGCGGGACTAGCATGGAACGAGGCTGTGAAAGCATTCATTGAGACACTCGTCCCAATTGGTTCAGGTGGAGTTGTCGCGAAATTTTTGTATGCGATTATCGTCACACTCGTTTTAGCCTTCGCATCGTGGATGTTGCTCAGAAAGAAGAAATCCACGGGTTCTTTGTCCTAGCATGCCTGTTTTTTCATTTTGATGTAAGTTTGTTGCAGCTCATTGTGCGAGGAGAGCCTTGAAACGCAAACCGCGAAAAATTTGGGTAAGCAAAGAAACGTTTTTACTGGTTGAATCTCGACAGAAGGACTTGCTTGTCCGTTCTGATGGATGGATGATTGCATTCGTGAGTGTGGGAGACGTTGTTGAAATCTGGGGGACGATTGCAAACAAAGAGCGACGATGTTTGCGACGGGTTACGGCCTGTCGTCGGTATGAAACCATGCTCTCGATTGTTGAGCATGAAGACCTGACACGTCTTGCCCATGGCAATGAAGTGCAGACCCTTTCGTACCTCGCTCGCATCTACAGCCCTCAGCAGGAGGAATCACACGCCGTGGTTTTGGAACTGAAACCGATCACCTGAAACGAGGTGATTTTTATTTTTCGAAAAGCGTGAGAAAAGAAAGTTTACCCTTGTTGTTGGGTTATCTTAACTCAAGTGTGAACACTGAAGACCTGACCCCATATTCGCGCAAACGAAAATACGACCCGTGAGGTCGTGGAAGAGGTTTCGAGGGGACCGGTCCCCGGAGGGTGGCGTCAAGCAGGAATGAGTTGGAGTCGTTGAGCACGGCGGCGGACGAGGTCTGTTTCGGTTCCGAACCTTTCCGCAACATCCACGAGGATCCCGTGTTGTTCATCGAAGGCAAGGCGAAACTGCGGTCCAGGGACGAGCAGAACGCCTGCGAAGGTGCAGGCCTCGCGATCCACCGCGTCGTCCATGTGCCAGGGAACCATCATTCCATTCCCTTTGGACACGAGCGGGAAGTGGAGGAAGTAGAATCCGACTCCGCGGGCCACGAGGAATCGATGTCGGCTAGTGAACTCGTCGGACGACACCGTGAGATCAAAGTCGCCTGCTGACCGGACGATGAGCGCCGTCGTGGGGGTGGGCGCCGTGTACACGTGTCCGCCTAGGAGGCGAACGAATTCCTCGAGGTTACCATCAGGTGGTAGTTTGGCGTCTCTAGCTACGCGCTCCGCGAGCTCCTCGATGTTTTCGGGTGCGAAGTTGCACGGTTTGGGGACCGAGAAGAGGGCTGGTGTGGACATGGATACTCCGATCGCGACTGGATCGTAACACACGAGTCCTGAAAAGCAAACCAGAATGAAGGGAAGGCAGTCTCTGTAAAAGCTAAGCCGTAGCTGGTGTCAAAAATAAATCTCTTCGTTAAGACGGACAGAGTCACGAATCGTTTGTGGTCTCGCAACTTGTCTCTTTTTTGTTGACTCCATTTCTCTGATCCGATACGGTTTCCATGAAGGAGCCTCCATGATCACCCTCCTGCTCTTGGCCCTGCTTGCTTGCAGCCCACCTCCACCTCCTCCCAAGGTCGCATCTCCACTTCCTGAGGAAGTGGTAAACACCATCACCATCAAGGTGCCGGCCGATTGCCCGCATCTCATCGTGGATGTGACCTCGGACGAGACAACAGATGTGACCGCCGCCTGCTTTGTGAACAACGAGCGTACCTACTTTGCGCATGAAGAAGCTCCGCTTTTCTGCACCGCGGACGATCCTTCTGTTGAGGAGTTCGTGAAGCTCGAGTACATCCAAGACCTTCCGTATCTCTCCTCCGTCCATTAGCTGGGCGGAGTTTTCTGTGAAAAAGAAAACCGCCCGAGCAGGACGGTCGTAGGAAACCTATCGTGGGAACACAGGGAGTGTGATCGTCACATCGAGAGGTTCGTGTTCTTGAAGTGAGCCGTGTTCGTAGAAGTAGCGTTGTTGGTGCAGAGGCATCTGAGGGTTGAGCTCGTAATTGCGTAGCACCGGGAACAGCCACCGTTCGTCTGCTGGCCACATCTCACTTCTGGGAAGGCGCATGAGGCTGTAGGCCTGTGGATCCGTCATGCCCTCGTCAGGATAGGCTCGAGGGATTCCGTGAAACGACCCCATGAACCAGTACATCCGTCGGTTTCTGTCGGGCCCATCGCGATGGATATTTTCCACAACCGCGAGCAGGATGGTCTCTTCAAGGATCGGCGACAGACCGCTTTCCTCTTCTGCCTCACGACATGCGGCTCCAAACAGCGACGTGTCGCTTCTCTCGAGCCTTCCTCCCACAGGCACACGTCTCTCCACGCCGTCTTGAGAGAGCTTCTTCCACAGGACGTATCGATCTTTGCGTCTTGGGAGAAACAAGCAGGTGATGATCATGGTCCTCCCATACGGAAAAAGAGAGAGATACAGAGGGCGAGCGCAAAGACGGCGGAGCAGGGTTTATCCTGTGTGAAGATGAGAATTCTGTCAATCATTGACCAATCTTTTAGAATAACGTACTCTTCTGCCGTTATGATTCGAGACGATTTACGCAATATCGCCATCATCGCCCACGTCGACCACGGCAAAACCACGCTGGTCGATGCGCTTTTGAAACAGTCACACACATTTCGAGAGGGCCAATCCATGGGAACCACTATCATGGACTCAAACGAACTCGAACGAGAGCGCGGTATTACGATTTTTGCAAAGAACGCGGCCATCGAGTGGAAGGGAAAAAAGATCAACATCGTGGACACGCCTGGTCACGCGGATTTTGGCGGTGAGGTAGAACGCATCATGAACTTGGTCAATGGCTGTTTGCTCTTGGTGGATGCCAAGGAAGGTCCCATGCCGCAGACAAAGTTTGTACTCAAGAAAGCTCTTGAGGCTGGACATAAGGTGATTTTGGTCGTGAACAAGATCGACAAAAAAGATGCGCGACCAGCCTGGGTCCTGAACAAGACGTTTGATTTATTTATCGATCTGGGAGCCACCGATGAACAAGCGCATTTTCCCGTGCTCTACGCCTCTGCCATTAATGGGATTGCCGGGACTGAGCCTGAGATCGAAAAGATGAAAGACATCTCTCCCATTTTGGATGCGGTCGTTGAGCATTTGAGTGGACCCTCCGGTGACGTGAATGCCCCCATGCAAATGTCGATCGTGAATATTTTTTACGATAACTACAAAGGCCGTATTGCCGTTGGCCGTGTGATCAACGGCGTGGTGAAACAGGGCGCACAGGTGAAACATATCAATCGTGATGGAAAAGAATCGATCGCTAAAATTACCGCGCTTCAAATCTACGATGGTCTCGGACGAAAAGAAGTTGAATCCGCTTCAGCCGGCGAGATTGTCGCGCTCTCGGGAATGGAGCATGTGCAGATCGGTGAGTGTTTGGTGGATCCCGTGAACGGCGTCGCGCTCCCCGTGATGTCGGTGGAAGAGCCCACGGTCAAAATGACCTTTGGCGCCAACACGTCTCCCTTTGCCGGAAACGAAGGAGAGTTTTCGACCGCTCGACATCTGAAGGAGCGTCTTGAGCGAGAGCTCTTGAATGACGTGGCTCTGCGTGTGGAAAAGGGCGATGGTGATTCACAGTTTGTCGTCTCAGGTCGAGGCGAACTTCACTTGGCGATTTTGATTGAGAAGATGCGACGTGAAGGATATGAATTACAGGTGTCTCGTCCGCAAGTGATTTTCAAAGAAAAAGATGGTGTGACCATGGAACCGTTTGAGGCGGTGTCCATTGAGTGTCCGGAAGCCTTCTCGGGCATTGTCATTGAAAAAATGGGAAAGCGCCGTGGAGAGATGAAAGACATGCTCGTTGAAAACGGGACATCGTTTCTCGAGTTTGAGATTCCAACGCGTGGACTG
This sequence comes from Candidatus Uhrbacteria bacterium, assembly GCA_023246355.1. Taxonomy (GTDB): domain Bacteria; phylum Patescibacteriota; class Patescibacteriia; order UBA9934; family GWF2-40-263; genus JACRJW01. The sequence goes on from JAHFIQ010000002.1 coordinate 34,109, forward strand.
ATCGGCTATCGCAATGAGTTTTTGACGGACACCAAGGGACAGGGGATCATCAATACGCTTCTGCTGGGCTACCGCGAAAAGGCGGGTGAGATCACGGCAGGGGGGCATGGCGCGATGATTTCCATGGAGCAAGGTACGACGATGGGCTATTCGCTCACCAACTTGCAAGAGCGTGGGTCATTGTTTCTGGGTCCGGGCGTGGAAGTCTATGCGGGCATGGTGATTGGCGAGAACTCGCGCAATGAAGACATGGAAGTCAATCCTTGCAAAGAAAAGAAATTGTCCAATATGCGTTCCAAGGGAGATGGTGCATCGGTCATCTTGGAAACGCCACGCGACATGACCCTTGAGATGAATCTCGAATTTCTCTCCGACGATGAACTGTTGGAGGTCACCCCAAAATCGATGCGTATCAGAAAAATGATTCTCGACGCCGGAGCGCGCAAACGTGCTGGGTCGCGAAGTGTGAGTGAGTAAATAAAATCCCGTCAGGATCCTCCTGGCGGGTTTTTGTATGTTAAAACCTGCCAGTGAGTGGCAGGTCGAGATGAGCTAGTCGGACGTGAGTTCCGACATCGCGCGGTGCTTGATCATGGCGATACTCGCGTTGGCTCCATCCGGGAAGGAAGCGATGAGGGTGCTCACGATCGCGAAGTGCTCCGGAACAGAGGTCGTGATGCTTCTGAGATCACCTGAGAGAGTACCCTCAGGCTGGTAGTGCGACCTCCCATGGGTGTCGAGCCGGAGGCCGAAGACCTCCAGGACGAGCCGTCCGTTCGCGAAGAGATCGAGGGCTGCAGGGAAGTGAACCATTCCATCGTTGCGGGACAGCGTTTCCAGACGCTGGTCCGCGATCTTGAGGGCGAAGGTGTTTGCGTCTTCGAATCCTGGACGAAGTTGAGGTGCACCCACCAGCATGGCCAAGAGGGGAAGCCCGGCGGCATTGGCGCGATCTAGCAGTGCGGGGTCGGCGAAGGCCGTGCAGGCCATGCTTTGGCCATCGACGAACGCCCAACCCCCATTACCCCCCAGAGTAGCTTGGATGTTTTGCTCATCGATTGGAATGTCGGTTGCCTGTGAGAGCCCAGTGCACAGCTCCAGGAACGTGCGGCGATGAGAGGCTTTTGCACGAGACATGTGGCTCCTTGGTAGGTTGCGTTCAGGCCTCGCGGCCGTGTTTGATCGCGTCGATTTCGTCCATATCTTCCATTCGGTGGTCGACCCACTGTCGAAACCCGAGACTCCCCGGCGGAAGACGTAGGGCTGATTCGGCATCCCGTGGCGGATCCGGCCAACGGTCACCGCTGTACCACTGAGAAGCCTTGATGTGCTTGAAGGCTCGACGTTGGAGACTCTCAATGTGGGTCATGAGAGCCACGAATTTGGGATTGTCCTGGCGGATGTCGATGACGGGGACTCCATCGATGGTGTCAGGCCCTAAGCGTCGGCTTGAGAGAATGCCGATCAGTTGGAGAAGACTCACGCTGTCAACGGAGTCTTGCTCAAGCTGTGCGATCAGCGCGGCGTCACGATCGTCCATGGAACCTCACGGGTTGATCCATCCAACTCGCCAGGCGAGCCAGATGAGAGAAACGAGACCCCACGAGAAGGCGTTGACCATCTCGGTTGCGAGCATCCAGACGCGATTGTGATCCCACGACGCTTCACCCTTGGTAAGCACGAGGTGCCACATACGGATCCAGATGTTGAGGTTGCCCACTAGCACGGAGAAGCCATGTACTCCCGCGCCGCCGACCAGGAAGATCTTCCAGCCTTGCATGAGCTGAGGAATCCCGCGAGTGGCCATTCCTACTTGGGACTTGGTGATCGGATCCTCGAAGTTCGAACCCGAGGCACGTCGCAGGAAGTAGACAAGCAGCGCGCTCACAACCGTGACGATGATCGTGATCTTGTCGTTGCGGTCCCAGATGTACATCCCGCGAGAGAGGATCACCAGGATGTGTAGACTTTGCAGAACGATCCACATGCCATACACGAGGCAGGCTTGGGAAGCTCGTCGTGATGGTGCGGCTTTGTAGGCGGAGACAGCGAGTGAGAGTTGGAGCCCACAGAAGACGAGCAGAACGAGGAAGAACGAGAGGCTCACGCCCTCCACGTTGGTCCAGTTGCGGACCATCATAGGGACAATGAGACCAAAGCCTCCAAGGATTTGGATGCCGAAGAGCAAGTCTGCTGTGTCGCGGGGAATGAGCGTGGCGAGGATGGATCCTCCACGACGCTCGAGAGACTCGATTGCCATTGAAGGAACCTCCTCATCGTAGACAACCGTTCTGGTTATCGACGAGCAATCAAGATATCAAAAACCCCAGGTTTTGTCCAGGGTCTGAGACAGGATCAGCCCGCAAAACAAAAACGCATCCGGCTGGGAAGACGTCTACGTCTTTGTCCCGCGGATGCGAGCGTGGCCGGCGAGGTCTTGCGACTACGCCGGGTCGTTGGTGAGGATGAGGTCGTGCTTGTTGTCCTGGGGCGGCTCGTAGGTGGCGGTGACGCCCAGGTCGACGGTCACGACCGGGTTGTGCGACGATCCCGAGCACTGCCACGTCGAGTGGGTGTGCTCGTTGACACCGAGGACCATGGCGGTCAGCAGGTTCGGATCGAGCTTGGCGGCTGCGGCGCGGCGGTGATCCACGGCATTGCGCAGCACCGAGGGGCTCGCCTGTCCCTCGCAGGACTCACCGTTCAGGCTCGAACCCGCTCCGCTCTTGTAGCAGTAGCAGGCGCGGTCGAATTCCGCGTAGGCGACGGAGAGCTCGTCCATCGACGCGACGGTCTCCTGGCTGACGATCGGGTAGGTGTCCGTCTCCTTCTCGAGATACACGATCCCCGAGACCGGGATCTTGGCGAAGGCGATGGAGACGAGGGCGATGAGGCTGGCGATGGCCAAACGAGACATGTGTCCTCCTGATTGTGGACAGAGAAATATATCACAAAAAGAGGGTTTTGTCAACCCTCTTTGGTGCGTTTTGCGCGGTTTTTGAGGTTTTTAGGCTGAATGGCTGATCTGCTTTGTCATGTGATGCAGCAGCCCGAGCGTGGGAATCTGTACAACGGCTATGGCAATGATGCCAAACCGTATGAGTACATCTGGATGGGATTGGTAGACGAACGCCAGCAGCGCCAATCCTATGACTCGTCCTGTATTCAGAAAGAACTCGCGGTCAAGCAGGTACAGGAATCGGTGGGATCGATGTTGCGCTGTTTCTTTATCAACAACCTCATACATGACCGCGACGAATGAGGACCATCGCAGTGAGCCCACTAGCCCTCCCAAGGTAAACAGGATCAAAGCGGCTCCCGGGGAGTAGAAGACTGCAAAGATGATTCCACCAATAGCACTGAAGAGGATCCAAAGGCTGAACAAGCCAGCATGGTGGTGATGGCGGACGTGTTTCCCTATGACGTAGATCACCACAGCGGACAATACGGCCGTCATGGCTTTTACGCTTCCTACAGCTTCCTCTTGCCCGAGGAACAGCAGGATAATGACTAGCGGCAACACACTCTCCATGCCGCTTGATATTCCGTTGAGCGTTTCGGTCAGTCGTTGGGTATTCCACAGTCGACTGGCACGTCCCAAAAAAAATTGTTTCACCTTGAACGGTTCTATGACTAACGGCCAGGCCAGGCTTCCAGCGCACAGAAGCAAGATGAATCCAATCAGGGAAGTAATTTTGTAGGCTTGCTCAACCGTGTAGGTGCCAGCGGTGTCGCCCAGGGCGATGAACCAACCTGCCAACAAGGGCGAGATAACTCCCGCCACAATTCCAAGCGCTGTTTCGACACTGATAAATCGGTAACGGTTTGGTTCATGGGTGAACTTGCTGGTGAGTGCGTTACGGTTACTCCAAAACAATCCTTGCGAAACACCCAGTGCCAGGCCAAGTCCTAGGGCATACGTATTTGCATGTGCTCCCAGGGTAACCATGAGCATGGGAACTAATCCTTGGAAAAGGCAGCCGAGGGTATAAAGTTTTCCACTTTCAACCCAACGTAGCAAGCAAGCGTTCAACAGAAATCCTAATGAGATACCGGTGTAGTTTCCAATGTTGAAAATCGCTAAAATTTCTACGTCTGCGGATTGTCGCCAGAGGAAGGTGTTGGAATAAACCACGACCATTGGGGCTGCCAACGCGGAAAGAAAAAAAGAAGCGAGCAAGCGTCGTTGGACGGAGGTGATGTCTTGTAGCATATGGCAGACGACGCTCAGATGGGCTCGTCTTGCCCTGCCTTGGCAAATGACTGGAGATCAGGAGCGTTAGCTTCCTCTTTTTTTGATTTGAAGATTTTGGTCGGTGCTGCTACGAACATCAGTGCCGCTGTGGCTCCAAACAGCCCGATGTCGCGCACCGTGATGGTGTCGATGCCTGAGCCAATTAAGATCGTGAGCAGATGAAGGGAAGCAATCAAGGACACGATCCATGTCCACTTATCCGCGATGAGCAGAAGGCCAATGAGCAGATCAAGTCCGGCGGTAATTTTCATCATGGTTTCCAAATCGATGGGAATCAGACTCGCCGCCCAAGGATCGATGAAGCCTGACCAGAAAACCGGTTCTTGGAAAATCATCACGCTCACCCAAATGAAGGTGATTCCCAGCGTCACACGCAACACATGATACGCGGCTTTTTGTTGAAACATATCGAAGAGATTTTATGGACAAAGTATACCCTAGCGAGTAGGGTAAAGGAAAGTTGATGTATGTCTGTTCATGACCAGCAACCCACGTACGAAGACCTTGCGGCAAAGCTGCTGACCTTGTTCGCACTTGAGCCTGTAGAGGATTTGGAACTTTTGACCGGCGGATTCCTGTGTCAAAATTTTACGTTGCGCGTTGGGGCGCAGCGCTTTTTTTTAAAACAGTATCGCCACAAGTTGAGCCAGGTTGTGCATCAGGTAAAGTACGCGGAAGAGTTATTTGCCACCCATGGGGTTCCCGTCCTCTCACCGCTCAAAGACCGGTTTGGACGTGGAGCGTTTTATCTTGATCGCAATTGGTACAGTCTTTTTCCGTACGTCGATCGTCACACGCTCTCGATTGATGAACTCACCAACGTGGGGCGTGAAACGTTGGCTCACCAGCTTGCATCCATCCATAGAATTGGGAGACACGTGAAGAAATCTATTCAGCCGTTGCTTCTGTGGGACCGCGATCGTTTTTTCCTTGAGGTTGCGGAGCTTGAAATGAAACTGGAGGAAGTGGGGAGCAAGGATCCTGCGCATGTACTTATTGCCCGAGTCATCGAGCAAAAGAAGAAATTCGTTTCGCACAATACCTTCACTCCAGAGGAAGCGGATCTGCCGTTTGATACGCTTTTGCACGGGGACTTTAGTTATCAAAACGTGTTTTTTTCACCAGGACAAGATTGTATCGATTTCATTTTTGATTTTGAAAAAACCTGCCGAGGTCCTCGTGCCTTTGAACTGGCTCGAGCGATCTTTGTGGACGCATTTGACGATGGATGGGATGAGAGCCGTCTGGATCGCGCGGTTGTTTTTCTTCGTAGCTATTTGAGGACATTTCCGATGAAGAGCGACGAGTTTACGCTTGGGGTGAGAATGTATCTCGTGCATCTCGCTCATCAACTGTGGATCGAAGGAAAAATTTTGTTGCGCGATGGCGCTGAGTATATCCCAATCTTGCAAGCCCACTCGTATCGGGTTGAACACCTTTTTGATGATTTGGAATCCTTTGCGTCTTCGCTGTACCAAAAGGCCTCTGAGGCTTGACATTCCACGGGTTTTTTTATAGGGTGCAGTCACGAGAAAGTGGATTTCCCACTCTCGAGCACTCGGGAGGTGCGTCTCATTTGCCTGGAGGTGTTCCTTGTCCAGTCCTCTCCCCTACAGAACTCGTCATGAGTTTGTGATGGCGTTTATGGCAAACGTAGCCATGACGTCCGCGACGGCCGTGACCGGTCAGCAGCGGGGCAGGCACGGACAGCGTCCGGGCAAGCCCATGGCTGGAAGGTCGGGCGACGACCTGGCCGTGTACGCCTACTTCAACATGCGTTCCGTGGCCAGCATGATCGCGAGCATCTGCACCAACAAGGTTCGTCGCAGGAAGAAGCGCAAGCTCTCTACCTGGACGGTGAGCCGATTCGTGTCCCAAGCGATCCACCTCATCCACGCCGGGTTGAATCCCGAGCTCAAGGCACCTCGAACCCACGAAACAGCCGGTGGGTATGGGTGTTCAGCGGCTGATGTCGAAAGACGTTGGCGTGAGTTCATGGATGAGCTTCAGAAGAAGATCGATGTGGATGATCCCACAGAGTTGTGCGCCTGGGTGGAATACCAAGTGCGCTTCGATATCCATCCGTTCGCGGATGGAACCGGTCGTCTCGCCACAGCCCTCTGTGCCTGGATCATGCTTCGCAGCAAGCGGGCGATTCCCAGCTACGCCTTTTGGCAGCGCTCCTCGATGCACGAGAAACTCCGTGAAGGGTTCCCGGCGTTTCGTGAGTACTACTTGAAGGCCTGCTTCGAGGAAGCACAGGAGGCAACCGCTTCCACGCACCCTCCTAGGGCAGCGGCGCGTGCGCAGGTGGCCGCTGCCTGACTCTCGGGTTGATGATTCATCGACCCGTTTTCTTTTTGAGAGAAAACTTGTAGGCTACCCTCCGACTATGCGTATCCTCGGCATCGAAACCAGTTGTGATGAAACGGCACTTGCGGTTATGAGCGAACAAGACGGTCGTTTTGTTGTTGAGCAAAACATCTTGGCTTCCCAGGCGAAGACGCATGCAAAATATGGCGGTGTGGTTCCAGAGGTTGCTGCACGTGAACATGCGGCTTTGTTATTTCCGCTGTTGCATCAAATGGATCTCGCGCCAGACGGAAAAGATGTTGACGCAATCGCGGTGACCTCAGGTCCTGGATTGGTTCCGGCATTGCGTATCGGCGTGGAGTTGGCAAAGACTCTGTCGTGGGTTTGGAAGAAACCGTTGGTTGCTGTCAATCACCTCGAGGGACATCTTTATTCTGTGTGGCTTGATACTGCTCCAGCGTTTCCTGCCCTCTGTCTTCTCGTCTCTGGTGGTCATACCGAGCTGATCCTCATGCATGGTCACGGACACTATGAGTTCCTTGGTATGACACGTGATGATGCGGCAGGGGAGGCGTTTGATAAAGTCGCCAAGCTCTTAGGACTTCCCTATCCTGGTGGACCAGAAATTTCCAAAGCCGCCACAACAGGGAATCCTTGTGCCATCGATTTTCCTCGTCCCATGATCGACTCAGGCGATTTGGATTTTAGTTTCGCGGGTTTGAAGACAGCGGTGAGAGTGTATCTTGCGAGTTCTCCTCCCCTTGCTAAGGGGAGGCCGGGAGGGGTCGAGGACGGAAGGCCGGGAGGGGTCGAAGACGTAGCAGCGAGTTTTCAACAAGCCGTGGTCGACACGCTTGTGAGTAAGACTCTGCAGGCTGTACACAAGACCAAGCCGCGCAGTGTGATTCTTTCAGGCGGGGTTTCGGCCAATCGTCTTTTACGAGAGACACTCAGGGATAATCTCCACGCCTATTCAACCGAGATCTCATTCCATGCACCCGATCTTTCTCTCACCGGCGACAACGCGGTGATGATCGCCCTTGCGGGATTGTTCAAAGCCAAGCGCGGGGAATTTTGTGATCCACTGACCCTGGTTGCAGATCCGAATTTGCGATTAGGTAGCCCCGGGCTTCAGCCCGGGTGCAGCCCAGGCTAAAGCCTGGGCCTACCAAAGATATGTCTCACACGACCCATTCCGACGAAGAAACAAAAGCGCTTGCAGCCGAGTTTGCGAGAACGCTTCATGGCGGTGAGGTTGTTTTTTTGGAAGGGGATTTGGGATCTGGCAAAACAACGTTCGTCCGCGGCGTGGCAGAAGCATTGGGTTTCTCTGATCCTGTGCGCAGCCCCAGTTTTACGATCGTGAATCGCTATGTCATTCAACATCCAACCATCAAACAGATGTTGCATGTTGATTTGTATCGACTCAAAGATGTCTCCGAGCTCTCAGCCTTGGCCCTGGAGGAAGAACTTGAGCGTCCTGGTACGGTTGCCTTCATCGAGTGGCCTTCTTTATTTCGAGATGTTTTTCCTACGCCGAGCGTTGTCCTGACTCTCACGGCTTTGCCAGCGGGAGAACATAAAATTGAGATTCAGGATTTGCGTTAAAAATAAAACCCCCAGGATGAATCTTGGGGGCCGAAGGCTAGGGGCCTTGGTCGGGAGCGATTCGCACGATGCGTGCACCCTGTCGTCTCACGACGATTCGTTTGCACTGCTCGCGCGCTTTCCGAATCCGTTCAGCTTCCTCACGGAGAGCCTCGGGACTGGTTGTGTGCCATCCATCCGTGTGCGCCAGAGGTCCATGTGACTTGGTGGTGAACATCAGAGTCCTGGAGAGAGGGGGAATGACAGGAGCTGCAGGCCTGCCTTTGTCGTTCACAGACGGGAACGCCGATTGGGTACGACGTCCTGCTCGCTGTGGTTCAGGTGAAATGGTTCCTCTGACCTACACCATGAACAGGCAGCCACGAGAGGGGGCACTGGGGCCCGCACCTCCAAGAGTGGGTTTATCCGTAAGCCGCTTCGTTTTGAACCTGCTGAATGGGTTGATCAGGCCAATTCGATCAGGCGAAGCGCGTCCTCTGGATCTTGATGCCTGGAACAAACAGCGACCCGAACAGGTACTCGCTGCTCGACCCAAGAACAGATGGACGATTGCATCATCAAGCTGTTTTTGGGGAGGACGAGATGCTACGTATAGCACCTCGTCCTCAGGAAGGTGGTGAGAATAAACGACACATCCTCTCACCGTGCATGGTCGCCCCTCATCAGGGCGGACGGAAGCGCTTGCGGCGCCGACCATGCTTTTAACCTCTCCGGTTGATGATGACCTCACGGCCACCACCCAGATGGAGTTCTGTCGCCGGGAGCTACCCCAACTTAGGACACGGGAACCTTCTCAGCTTCCACGCCTGGGTTGTACGGCCCAAACGTGTGGCTGGACGGACCGATAGGGGAGCTGCCTACCAATCCGTTTTTTTACTCCCTTACGGGAGGAGGCTCTTCAATCCCCGTGAACGCACGCGACGTATGCTCCAGCTTGCTTCCGAGCTGGGATCAGCAAGGTCGGTCTCGCATGCATGTGGGTGACTCACCCAAACCAACGCGTTGTTTTTGCAGCTTGGTGGCCGCTCAACAACTGACTTCGGGAAGGTACCAGCTCCCCGACGCGTCTTCCATCAGTCCCCCGCTGAAACAGGGGTGGAATCCACGTGGCGCTACAGATCTGTTGCCAGATCCCCCGAGTGCTGAACTCGGAGTTTATACCCGTTACCGGGTTTATCTTCGTGCGTCGACCCAAGGGGCCGGCACACTGGTTGTGCCAAGCACCCAAGAGAAGACATTGCTGTTTCCTCCCTTCTGTTCACGAGTGTCTCGAGAAGAGAAGGGAAGACCGAACGGATGTTCGGCAGTGGTGTCCGGGTGGGGTCGGCGGAGTCTTATGCAAGAGCGGGTAGACAAGCCTTGAACACTGATGCTTGAGCGGTGAGCCGTGAGTTCTGAAGGCTATTAAACCCTGAACCCTAGCTTCGCTGTCGCTATCGTTGGCTTGATCTTCATGGTTTGCACCATGTAGCGCTTCCCTTGGAAGGGCAGCGTTCCCGCTTGCCGTTTGTTCACCTTTAGAGCCGAAGCTCTTCGGGATCCCATTGGCTACTTGCAGTCTGAGTACCGCCTTCCCCAAAAGGTTGACTAGGAGAGGTCGATCTCTACCAGGTTGCGGTGGTTGGCCTCCTCGAGGGTCTCATTGAGCGCCTCGCACTTTGTCCGCAACTCTGCGAGGAGCTTGACACGCTCAGGCTCGGTGTAGGCCGAAGACCACGTTTCGGTCGTGTGGACCGGACGACGGTGTTCATCCCACTCGCCAGTGGCGACACGCTGGGGTCCATGTTGGAGGGTGAGACTCGCGACGAAGGTGAGTTCGCCTTTGAGCTCGACCTGGCGACGGATGAGCTCGGCAAGCGTCACGTCGCGCCCTTGCCAGGTGGCGGTGCTCATGGCATTGCTGCGCGCGATGGCAGTCTCCAACATGACCAGGTTTTCGACTTTGGCCTTGCGAGCCTCGTCGACGGTGCTGAATTCGAAGTCTTTGCGCTTACCTTCCACCCAGGCCACACAAGCCGTGGCTCGGCGGGTGAGTTCGGCGATTTCGCCCTTGAGTGACTTGCGAATGCGAAGTGCCTTGGCAATCGAGATACGGGTGGTAGCCATTGGAAACTCCTGAGTCTAGGGGAAAGAGGAAAGGACCGCCCCAGAAATCTGGCCACAATGACACTGGGGGTTGTCATCGTGATCAGGTTTCTGGGCAACAAAAAACCTGGGCAGAAACAGAGATGTTTCATTGGCCCCAGGTCTTTTGTTGTTTGTCATCAGGTAATTCCTGTCAACCAGAGTCTGTTTCTTGTATCACGGTGACAAGATAACACAGCCTAAAAAGTCTGTCAAGTGGTCGGTGATCAAATTTAGATTTTAGAGCTTAACCTAGCAAAAGTTTATTTAAAAAAATGATCTCGATTTTGATTTTTTGTGAAGGTTGCGAAGGGATATCATTGACAACCAAACGGTTATTTGCTATAGTGCCGCTGCGAACGTCGAAAGATGGATCGCTCAACAACAGCCCAACGGGTACGGAGGTGCCCATGTTCTAGTCACACTCCAAGCTCCCTGACCCCCACGATCGCACCATCGTGAGTGAAAGGAAGATTCCAAGACCAATAACAGAAGATGTTCGACGACAGTGTAATACCCTGTTTCATCAAGTCGTCGCAGCCGGATCAAGGTGTCGGCTGAAGAGGTCAAAGGATCAACCAACCACTCATGAGGTGCATCATGTGGTAGGTCTCTCGCACCCGGCGGCGTTCGCGCTGCCGGTCTTATTTTTTACAGGAAGCATCCCATGCTGCATGAAACAATGTGCGCATGGTATCGGCAACGGCCTTGCTTTCCAAAATCACGACAACGGGTCGCCCAATGAAGGTCATGAGAGATACGAAGTCTGCGTAAATGGAAATGTCGCTATGAAACTCGCCAAATCGTTCTGCCAGTTTGCAATATTCAACATCGTCCCGTTTGTGACGAATGTCTCCACGATGAAGAAGTCGAAGTGTTTTTATGCGCTTCCATGAAACAGCCTTGCGGGAGGACTCGATGGTTTTTGAATCTAAGTGTGCGTAGACATCGTCCAAATTTGAAATTTCAAACATCGTTTCGGGATTGGCTTTTTTTAGTTGATCAAAATAGGCGGGCATGGCTTCTTCTCCTTCATAGACCTTGACCAGAGGTTTGAGTCCACCGGCCATGAGCTGAAGGGTTCCGACAAGTTGTTCGATGTCGCTGAGCGTTGTTGAAAATTTTTGCTGCTCACCTTTGAGGTAGGAGACAATCCGACTTGGGTCTTCTGACGTAAACAAGGTTCGTTTCCCACTCGTGCTTGTGGTCATGAGTCCTCGTTTGCGCAACAGCTCAATAGCCTCATAAGTGGCGGTGCGGGAGATGTCAGCTTTCTTTGCTATGTTTTGAACCGTCGAAGGGCCTAACTCGAGTGTAGAAAGATATACTTTTGTTTCACTCGGAAGGAGTCCGACGTCTGCAAGTAGTTGTTTTATATCCTTTGGCATATGTTGTTATTCTCCCTCTCCAGCGACGCTTAAAATTTCATCGACTGTCGTGAGGCCGTCTAATACCTTCAAAACGCCATCTTGCTGCATGGTGACCATACCCTGTTCTTTGGCGAGATTGCGCACTTCGTATTCGGAGATTTTGTCTGAAAGCGCGCCTTTGATTTGTTCGCTCATGGTGAGGATTTCGTAGATTCCCACGCGGCCTTTGTACCCAGAGTTGTTGCAGGTCGGACAGCCTTTGCCTTTATAAAATTTCCATTCGGCTTCGGGTTTCACCACTTCTCCTGAGGCTGGAGGAATTTCAGACGTGACTTTTTTCACAAACGCCATCTCACGTTCGCCCAGCGTTGTTTCCTCTTTGCACGACGAACAAATTTTTCGGGTGAGGCGCTGACCGATAATGGCGTTGAGGGCTGGAGCAAGCAGAAACGGTTTGACTCCCATGGCAATGAAACGGGGGAGCGCGCCGGCCGCGTCATTGGTGTGAAGCGTGGAGAGCATGAGGTGACCGGTGAGTGCTGCGTTGATGGCCACTTCGGCGGTTTCGAGATCTCGAATTTCTCCGACCATCACAATGTCCGGGTCCTGGCGCAGGATCGAACGAAGCCCGCTGGCGAACGTATACTCTTTTGCATGATCGATCTGCGATTGGTTGATGCCTTCAAGTTTGTATTCAATCGGGTCTTCTAGGGTGATGATTTTTTCATCCGGCGTATTGAGTTTGCGCAAAATCGCGTAGAGCGTGGTGGTTTTTCCTGATCCCGTCGGACCAGTGGTGATGATCATGCCGTGCGGCTTTTCGATTTCGTGCAACAGCTTTTTTTCTGCAAGAGGCCGATAGCCAAGCTGCCCGAACTCAACGTTGATGGCGCTGGGTTTCAAAATACGCATGACCACAGACTCTCCCCAGGTCGTTGGGATATTGGAGACACGGACGTCGGTATCGCCGCTTTTGAGAAAAATCGTGAACCGTCCGTCTTGGGGGCGGTCGGTGACATTGATTTTGAGACCAGAGATGAGTTTGATACGCGCGACAATTTTTTTCCAAAAGTCATGAGGAAGCGAGGCGACTTCTTGCAACACGCCATCGATGCGAAAGCGCACAATGATTTTTGTTTGCTCGGCTTCCACGTGCACGTCTGAGGTTCCAAACTGAAGCGCCGCGGCCATCACAATGGTGATGATGTCCGAGACGCTTGCATGGTCCATGACCTTTTGCACATCCGCGTATTGTTTCAACTCTGATTGAAATCGCGCGAGTTCATCGTCTGTGACTTTTACCCCTTTCACGGTCTCTTTAATCTGCGGAAGAGAATCGTAGGCTTTGTAGGCTACACGGAAACTTTCTTCTGAAATTTTGTAGAGCCCGCCGTTGGCCTTGAGACGTTCTTGTAATTCAAAGAGCAAATCTTTCACGCCTTGAGATTCAGGGTCCATCGATGCAAGGCGTACTTCAGAACCCATGAACAAAAAGCAGACCGTCTTTAAGGCCTCTGCCCGATCTTTCGGAATCAGACGCAGTGCTTCAGGAGAAATGGGGAAGCCCTTGAGATTGACGTAGGAGACAGACGAGGATTTTGCGAGAGCCTCTGCCTCGGTTTCCTTTTCCTTCAAGCGCACGGCGTGCATTTTTTCCTCAAATTTTTCCACGGTGTTGCGTTCCCCAGCCGGTGCAGTGGCTGCGGCCGAATTGGCGCCCGTGTACTTCAAGAGGTCTTCGATAGATTGAATATCATTTGGCATACAAAAAACCAGGATACGGATCCTAGTTTACACGGGAAGTGAGCCCTTTGCCAATTTAGCGATGCGCGAGGCGCAAAATTTTGGAAAAGATTTTTTTGCCGTGCGTTCTATGGAGGCCACGCAGATAAAATTGATGCCAGGCGCTATATTGAAAGGTGACCGCTGCGCCTCCAAAGGCTAGAATGAACCCGACCAGACACAGTCCAAAGATGGTATTGGCAACCAGAAAAAAGGTGAAGGAGCCAGTTAAGAGAGTCGTGGTAAAAATGAGAGCATAGGGAACCGTGAACAGCAGCAGCAGTCCAATAAGGACAAGCCCAGCACCAGCAACCAGCAGAAACAGCAGGAGTCCATACTCAAGCGTGGCAAGCCACTGACGAGCAAAAAGTTTCCAGCCCGTCGCGATGGCGTCTAATGGATGACGATTGCCATCCACGACGTCGGTGAGTGCAAACATGTAGACGATGTTCACAGCCGTGAGCAAAGGGATGAACAGCAAGATAAGCACAAAAAAGAGCGTGGCGGTTTGCTGTGTTGATTGGAGGTAAAAAAGAAACAGAGGAAGCGTCATGAGCATGGTCGCAATTGCGGTCATGAGTTTGTTCAAGATAGCCAGGACCAAGAGAGGCCAGAAATGCGTTGCCGAGGCCTTCTTGAGTGCGGAGAGGCTTGTGGTTTTTTTCGCCTTCAGTCCCAGGATGAGCGCTCCCTGAGAGAGCGTAGCCATTACTACCAAGAGCACGCCCACAAGTGTGGCAAGGGTGATGATGCCCATGGCGCGGCTTTGCCCCAGAAGTTGTAGTTGCTCCAGATACGACGAAGCCGTGGCATATCCCACGAAGGAACTATCCATGAGGCGTGCGAGCAGCGATCCACATTGTTGAACATTCTTAAAACTTCTGACCACCACATCGACCACGCCACCGGTTGAAATGAGTGCGGCGAAGATACCAAAAACCCACAAGCTTTTTCGCTCCCAGGTAAGGCGCCAAGCCTCAGCCAACATCGGGCGATAATGCGCTGTGGGTTTTTTTGTCATATCCTCCTTCTTTTTGTTTTCTATGTCGTGACGACAGCCTTTGCTCCCAAGAGCGTTTCGAATGCTTCTTTTTCGATCGTCTCTTTTGCCACCAGTTCGTTTGCGATCAGATCGAGGGAGGCTTTATCTGTTCGTATGATATCACGGGCGACCGTCATGGCGCCATCAACAAGTTTTTGGACTTCCAGATCAATGGCCTCTGCCGTCTTTTCTGAGTAGTTGCGTTGCTCATGGATGTCGCGACCGAGAAAAATCATTTCTTGATGTTCACCGAAGACGCGAGGACCGAGTGTTTCACTCATACCGTAACGCGTGACGAGTTCTCGGGCGACTCGTGTGCATTTTTTCAAATCGTCTGAGGCTCCTGTGGTCACGTCGCCGAAGGTTTCTTTTTCAGAGATAAATCCACCAAGCATGACCGCCATGTCATCAAGAAACGCCGAGCGCTTGTGAAGACGACGATCTTCACTGGGAAGTTTCAGGGTGTACCCGCCGGCGGATCCACGAGAGATAATGGACACTTTGTGAACTGGATCAGCATTGGGAAGCTTGTGGGCAACCAGGGCATGCCCGGCTTCGTGGTAGGCGGTGATGTTCTTTTCTTCTTTGTTCATGATGAAACTCTTGCGTTCAGGTCCCAGAAGAACCTTTTCAATCGAGACGAGGACGTCTTCTTGCGTGACGGTTTTGTCGTTTCGGCGTGCCGTACGGATTGCAGCTTCGTTCATGAGGTTCATGAGGTCGGCTCCTGAAAATCCAGGAGTGCGTTCAGCCACACGTCGAAGTTCTACATCTGTAGCAAGGGGCTTGTTCTTTGCATGGATCTTTAAAATAGCTTCTCGATCGTTGATGTCGGGTAAGTCGATCATCACGCGACGATCAAAGCGACCAGGGCGCAAAAGCGCTGGGTCGAGCACATCAGGACGGTTGGTCGCTGCCATGACAATGACGCCGATATTTGGATCAAACCCATCCATCTCAACCAAAATTTGGTTCAATGTTTGTTCACGTTCATCGTGGCTTCCGCCGAGTCCTGATCCGCGCTGACGGCCCACGGCGTCGATTTCATCGATGAAGATAATGCAGGGGGCGGATTTTTTGGCGCGCGAGAACAGATCACGGACACGGCTGGCACCAACACCCACAAACATTTCAACGAACTCGGAACCGCTCAGGTGATAGAAGGGAACGGCGGCTTCGCCAGCCACGGCGCGGGCCAAGAGCGTTTTTCCGGTTCCAGGGGAACCCATCAGGAGCACACCTTTTGGAAGTTTGGCGCCTAAGTCAGAAAACTTTTTTGGGTTCTTCAGAAATTCAACGACTTCGGAGAGTTCTTCTTTTGCCTCCTTCGCGCCTGCGACATCTTCAAACGTCATTTTTTGTTTGGTGTCTTTGAGTTCACGGGCGTTGCTCATCCCAAAAGACAGAGCCTTATTGTTGGCGCCCTGCATTTGGCGAATCATGAAAAAGAAAATGATGACCAACAGCAGCAGCGGCAAAAGCGATGGGAGAATCACGCCCAAAAAGTACGAACGCGTGGAGCGGTCCATGACCGTGATGTCTGCCGCTTTCAATTGCTCTGCGGTGAGTCCGTAATCGATCAGAGACTCCGACAAGGACACACTTGATTCTTTGCGGCTGGTTTGTTTGGTTCCGTCCTTGAGCGTGATCGAGACATCCGAGCTTTCGATTTCGATTTTTTCAACCGTCTGGTTTTGAATTTCATCGACAAGCGTGGAGAGGGTGACTTCCTCAGGTGTTTGAGTGTTCAAGGTGTAGCTAGAAAAGATCGCTCCCAAAATCAGAATCGTTACAAGCGCGAAGATGATGTTTTTGGAGAGGGGTTTCATGTGGTTATTCGGTTACGATGTCGTTTGATTTTTTCACCTCATCTCCCTTATCCACCTCTTCCACCTTTTCTACCTCTTTTTTCAACGAGAGCCCGAGACGATGTTCCTTTGGTTCAATGGAGACAATGCGGAAGGTCATGGTGTCGCCTTCTTTGGCGATCGTGTTTACGTCTGCCACAGGCGTATCAGAAAGTTCAGAGACGTGGGCGAGGCCGTGGATTTCAGGATCGAGTTCCACAAAGAACCCAAACGGATTCACTTTGAGGACCTTGCCTTGAACCATATCGTTGACGTGGTAGCGCTCGCCGACGTTGGCCCAGGGATCAGCCACGAGTTTTTTCATGGACAGGAAGATTTTGCTTCCTTCCAAACCAATGATTTCTGCTTTGACGGTTTGTCCAATCTTCAGCAAATCGCGTGGATGATCAATGCGTTGCCAGGCGATCTCGGAGATGTGCACCAATCCTTCAAGCGAATCAAATTTGATGAACGCCCCGAAGTCGGCAAGCGCGGTCACTTCCCCTTCCACGGTGTCGCCGATCTTGAACTGCGAGAGGACGTTTTTCTGGGCATCTTCCCAAACTGCTTTTTCCGAGACGATCAGTTTTTCATCGGTCTCGCTCACATCAATGACGCGGACGGCCATCTTGATGCCGACATAGCTTTTCAGTTTCTCAAGAATTTTGTTTTTGTCCCCGCCGGTCACACGTGGATAGTGCTCAGGGGAGAGTTGAGAGACGGGCAAGAATCCACTCACGTGATTCACTGAAACAAGCAGTCCACCTTTGTTGGCTTCGATGATGGTGGTTTCAATCACTTCACCGGTGGTAAACAAGCGTCGGATTTCTTCCCAGGCTTTTTGCTGACCTGCAAAACGGAACGAGAGTTCGATTTCGCCGTTTTCGTTTTCCATCTCGATCACTGTGGCTTCAATCTGGGCGCCGGGCTTGAGGTTGGCAAACTGAGAAGACTCCGCGAACAATTCTTTGCCACGAATGACACCGGTGGCAATGCCGTCCAAATCCACGCGGATTTCGCGTCGGCCTGTGCCGATGACTTTGCCTTTGACCACTTCGCCAACGGTTGGATAGTGAAGGTAGGTTCCTTCGTCTAAGAGTTTTTCAAATTCGGTCTGAGCCGGAGCTGTCACAGGTGTCTGTTGAGACATAATGCGTTTTCCGTGAGATAAGCTACGAGTCCTCCTCCCCTTACTAAGGGGAGGTCGGGAGGGGTCGTAGGGATCCGACGGTGTTAAGAATAATGAACGGTCAGAGTGTAGCGAACGTGTCTGGATTTGGC
The DNA here is from genome assembly GCA_023246355.1 of Candidatus Uhrbacteria bacterium. Lineage (GTDB taxonomy): Bacteria > Patescibacteriota > Patescibacteriia > UBA9934 > GWF2-40-263 > JACRJW01. The sequence goes on from JAHFIQ010000002.1 coordinate 51,731, forward strand.
AAGTAATCAAGGGAAACAAACAGACTCATTGCAAAACGGGATCGGTCATCAGGTTTTAAGACAGAAGACGTTTAAGCCTGGAATGCCTCGGAAGGCTTTATCGTCCGTGATCAGTGGAAGGCCGAGTTGAATGGCTGTTGAGGCGATGAGCATGTCTGGAAGACGACGAGGTGGACGTGTGCGAGAAAGTTTTCCTGCTTGCAGGGCGATGGGGAGTGTGACAGGTAAGATGATGCACGTATCAAAAAACGATTTAATGTCGTCTTCCTCTTTTAAGGACATGCCTCTCAAAGCATAGAGCTCAGAACAGCTGATGACAGAGATGTGTAAGTTGAATGAATCCAAAACGGAAGGGTGAATCCTTCCGTTGATGACACCGATACAGAAGTTTGTATCAATCAAAACAGGTTCGAGCATATTTAGGAACCCCACAGCTGCTTTCGTAGTCGATTCAGTTGTGTCTTTGTGATCGGATTTGCGCGGCGGATTCCGTACAGACGCTTGAGGGATTCTTGCTGGCCTTCTTGTTTTGATTTTTTGTTCGGTAATCCAAAAACTCGCTCAATTGTTCGAAGGCGGTGCTCAACACGAGATATTTTTTTGGTCATTTCAAGCGTGTTCATATTTCACGTTTAGTGTATCAGAAGTTCAAGAAGCAGGAAACGTCGCGTTTCATCACATCAGGCGTTTTGCGCAAGAAGACCTAGGCCGACAATGCCCAGGATGGTAGCTACGACCAAGATGAGCCGTGGAGGTGGTGATTGCTTGGTCTTAAAAAAGGGGCTGAACAGGAAAACGAATAGTGGTTGCAGTCCACCAACAGCGCTTACCAATCCCACAGGACCCAGGCGAATGGCGGCTTGGCGTAGCAGATTGGCAGCGAGGTCAAGGAGTTCGTTTATCGCAAATCGCTCTCGGAGTTTTGTGCTTGCAACAGCCTTCATCACTTGTGAACGTACAGAAGGTACACAGACAGGAATCCCGACCGTTGCGGTAAGGACTCCCATCGACACCCAGGTCATGCCCACCAAGATTGGTACCCGAGCGAAGACATATCCAAGTAGGGTGTATTCAACGGCTGTTGTGAGCGACGCCAGGAACATCCAGGCTGCCGCCTTGATCGGAATGCGATGGGAGGCACTGGGCTGGTAGCTCGTTAAAAATGAAGATGCTACTAAAAGGACAAGAGCGACGTATTGCTTGGCAGCAAGTTCCTCACCGATAAACAACCAAGCAGAGAACACGACAAACACAGGAGCGAGATTCCACAAGAGAATAACGTTTGCTGTATGCGTCCGTTCAAGGGCTTGATAGTAGGGCCAGTAGACGAAAAGGCCGATCATGCCACCCAGGATCGCCGCGAGGACAACATCCTGCGATGGGGTTGGGATACCCAAGAGTGGAATCAACAGAACAGGAAGAGACCCAAAGATGCCTGTTACGAACGTCAACACGTTTGGGTTTTGTCGACGACGTTCAAGTAAATCGGAATCTAGCAGGTTGGTGAGGCTCCAAAGGACCGCTGCCAAAATGGTGAAGATAAGCCACAGCATAGACAGACATTTTAGGGCTTCTCTCTTATTTAGGCGAGTTTCTAAAAAGAAAATCCCCTTGCCAGATGGCAGGGGGGTCGGTCAGGCCACGCAGTGTCGCTCGTTGTAGCGCTTCTGCCACGGGAGCAGGCGCTGCTTGCGCCGCTTGCCTTCCCAGCTTCGCCAGTAGCCCTTGAGCGCGCGCTGGTTGTCGCCCGAGAGTTGGTGGAACGCTTCGGTCTCGTCGCTGGTGAACGGCGTCAGCGTGTCGTCCTGCTTCCAGAACAGGTCGCCGCAGCGCTCGACCACCTTGCAGCTTTTCTTGATCGACCAGCGGGTCGCCGGGCGCGGGGGGTTCCTCACGCTTTCGAAATCGCTGCCCGAGCACAGCAGGCCGTTCTCGTCCACGACGATGTCCTTCCTCCACACCGACGAGGTGGGATCGCATGCGTCCTTGAGGATCTTCCTGGCCTCATCGATCGCGCGCTCTCCTTTCACGGTGCGGCGGTTCAAGCGGCACAGGTTGTGGTAGACCTCTTCGAAGTCGCGTCCGATCTGCGAGACAAGGTAGCGCTTGAGCACTCCGGTCTTGCCCGTGGAGTTCCGGTCGCCGTACATCCACAGGGGCGGTTCCACGTTCATCGACGCATCCGAGTGCTCGTCCCGGAGCATCTCGTTCACGAACCGCTTCTGTTCCCGGCGGACCTTGCGGTTGTACCTCCGGACGCGGTCGTTGTAGCTGACGTTGTGCCCGCCCTGGGAGATGGCGCAGGCGATGTTGGTGACAGACATGCAGTTCTCCGTTAATGGACTGGATGCATGACGACCTCCTTTGGCTTGATTGCCAGGCTCAGAGGATAGTCGATTTTACCGAAAAAGTCAATAGGGACCTCTGCAAACATGTGAGTAAAAGAAAAGCGCCGTGGAGGGAGTCCAGGGCGCAGGGAGAGCGACAGTTCTCGCCACGTCTTTGGACAGGGTAGTTCTCGTCACTCAAGGTCATGCAGTTACCGCGTCGATTAACATCAGAGCACAGATCGCACGACAGAGGAACCTAGCACGGGGAAAAGGATTTGTCTACTGGTTCGGGAGCTGCTACCATCCAGGTAATAAATTGTTGAGATCACCTTGTATGTCCCATCCACACCAATCCGCGCTCGATGAGTTCCAGTTTGCCATCAGACACTTTGTGCCAACACTTCCCAAAGAAATCAAAGAAGAAGCACAGCAGCTTCATGATTCTTTGCTTGCGGATGAAAGCGCGGATGAAGCCTTGTTGCGCGATGCGTTCTACAACATTGGCGTGAAAGAGTATCCCTACCGCAAAGCCTATGAGGAGCTCACCCACTCGAGCGCTGAGGCACAGATGAAAGCCATGGTACTAGAGCATGTGGATGAGACGGTGCGTGCGGTCATCAAGCCGCATCTGGACGCGGGAGTCTCCTTGGATGAACTGTTTGCGAGTGAGATTTTTGAGACACAGTTGGATGCCAAACAACGATATCAAGTAGAGGATGGCATATTGGTCTCGGCGAACAAACTTGCCGAAAAGCTCAAGAGCGAAGTGGGTGGCGAGGCAGACACGTATCACAAACTCGTAGAGAAGTGGAAAGCCCATGCAGGAGAGATCGAAAAAGCCATTCAAGATTTGGAAGTACTTGCTCAAGGAGGCGACGAAAATCAGCAGGCAGAAATTAAGGATAAAGCCGCGCGGTTTCGGGAAGGGTTCCTGGTCACAGAAACAGATCCCAATTTGGAAGAAGTGAAAAAAGAAATTGAGTACTGGCGAGATACGTTTGCCGAAGAAGAATAAAAGATAGAGGCGGCTGAGCCATGCTTGGTCGCCTCTTGTTGATCTCTGTATCCGATGGTAAAATCTTCGTCGTATGAATATCACCTGGAATGGGATTTCCTCGTTTGAAATCGAAACAAAGACAGGCGCAGACGACGTACGGATCGTGACGGATCCCTATCAAAATACGACCGGTCTTCGGTTTCCTCGCACGCTGCAAGCCGAGGTCTTGCTTGAATCTCACGAGGGCGAGGACGCCAATAACCGCGAGGCGGTTTTGGGAAATCCCTACGTCATCAATCTGCCAGGCGAGTTTGAGGTGAAAAACGTTTTTGTGTTTGGCATTCAGGCCCCACTCAAGCGTGAGGAAAAGGGGAAGCATGTGAAAAATTTGATCTTCCGCGTGGAAGCAGAGGGCATGCGCTTAGCGCATCTCGGAGCGCTTGATCGTTCGCTGACAGACGAAGAGTTACAGCAATTGGCAAACGTGGATGTACTCATGATTCCCGTGGGGGGTGGACGGGTGATGAGCGCCGCGGTGGCAGCCGAGGTGATCTCCCAGATTGAACCACGCGTGGTGATTCCGATGTCGTATGCATTGGAAGGTCTCAAAGAATCGTTTGGTTCTGTCGAAGATTTTTGTAAGTCATTTGGCGCGTGTCGACGCGAGGAAATGAACAAGTACAAATTCACCCGTAAAGATTTGCCTGAAGAAGAAATGTTGATTGTAAAACTTTCTCGTTAGGATATGCCCAAGCATTCTGTGCATCTAAGACCCATGGATCCACGGACGCGGCGTCTGTATCTGTTGTGCATTGGGTCGAGCATTATGTTGGTGCTCGTCGCCTGGGTTCTCAGTATCCACGCGGCCATTTCTGGAGATGTGGCACAGATTCGCGAAAACGTCGGTGACACGCTTGAGAAAGCAGGTGATGGATACCAAAAACTTGAAGACGACGTGAGCGGTTACTCCCAACATGTTTCAACCTCATTTGAACAAGCCAAAGCCTCGTATGAAGAAGCAAAAGCACAACAGTGAACCATCAAACGAACCCGTTCAGTCGACCGGCTTGATCGTGCCGCAGAGTTTGGTGGAGGAAATGCAAACGTCGTACTTGGATTACGCCATGAGCGTTATTGTGGGACGTGCGCTTCCAGATGTGCGCGACGGACTGAAACCGGTCCACCGTCGTATTTTGTTTTCGATGTGGCAGAACGGTCTGCGCTCAGGGGCAAAATTTAAAAAGTGTGCGGCCGTGGTGGGAGACGTTCTGGCAAAATACCACCCGCATGGCGATTCGGCCGTGTACGATTCGTTAGTGCGTCTGGTGCAAGATTTTTCCATGCGCTATCCGCTCATTCGTGGGCAGGGAAACTTTGGTTCGCTCGATGGCGACTCAGCAGCCGCGTATCGTTACACCGAGGCGAAGTTGGAACAGGTAAGTGAAGAGCTCCTTTCTGATATTGAAAAAGACACGGTTGATTTCATGCCGAATTTTGACGGCACCCACAAGGAACCAAAGGTGCTGCCTGCGAAACTCCCCAATCTTTTGGTGAACGGAACCGTCGGTATTGCTGTGGGTATGGCGTCCAACATCCCTCCCCATAATTTGACCGAGGTGTGCAATGCTACCTTGGCACTCATTAAAAATCGTAACGTGACCATTGAAGAGTTGTCTGAGATTGTTCAGGGTCCGGATTTTCCCACGGGCGGCATTGCCTACAACGCACGTGACATCAAGACGGCGTTTGCCACAGGTCGCGGCGGTGTGGTCGTGCGCGGCAAAACAGAAATCGTTGAGGATAGCAAGGGCAACTATCAAATCATCATCACGGAAATTCCGTACCAAGTGAACAAAGCAAACTTGATTGTGAAGATTGCGGAAAACGTCCGTGACAAAAAAATCGAAGGTATTCGGGATTTGCGGGATGAGTCGAACCGGGAGGGGGTGCGTATTGTGGTGGATCTGAAAAAAGATGCGTATGCGAAAAAAGTTTTGAACCGACTGTATCAAACCACCCAGTTGCAAGAGACCATTCATTACAATGTGCTGGCGCTGGTCGATGGTATTCAGCCTCGCGTGTTGAATTTGAAAATGATTTTGGAAGAGCACGTGAAGCATCGCCAGGAAGTGGTACGCCGCCGCACGCAATTCGATCTCACGCGAGCAAAAGATCGAGCGCATATTTTGGAGGGCCTGCGGATTGCGATTTTAAAAATCGACGAAGTGATCAAGACAATCAAGAAATCGAAAGACAAGGAAGAGGCTCGAGGAAATTTGATGGACAAATTTAAGCTCTCGGATCGCCAGGCCGTCGCGATTTTGGACATGCGTCTGCAACAACTCGCGAACCTTGAAACATTGCGGGTAGAAACCGAGTACAAAGAAAAAATGGACCTCATCCGGGAGCTTGAAGCGATTTTGGCGTCTGAGAAAAAGATGCTCGCGGTGATTGCGCAGGAGATTGAGACGCTGCGTGACCAGTACGGGCAGGAACGCCGTACACAAATTGTGAAATCTGGGATCAAAGAATTTTCCATTGAAGACGTGGTCCCTGATACCGACACGGTCGTCATGATCACCAAGGCTGGATACATCAAGCGTCTGCCTCCCGATACGTTCAAAACGCAGAAGCGTGGTGGCAAGGGCGTGGCCGGTCTCACTACCAAAGAGGAAGACGTGGTCGAGCAGATGTTCTCCACAACGTCTCACAAAGATTTGTTGTTCTTTACTACACGTGGCCGGGTGTTCAAGTTGAAGGCCTATGATGTTCCAGAGGCATCCCGCACATCCAAAGGTCAGGCGATCGTCAACTTTTTGTCCTTGGCGCCCGGCGAGTTGGTCTCCGCGTCTTTTTCCATGGATGACATGGCCGATAAGAAGTTCCTCATCATGGTCACCAGCCGTGGCACCATGAAAAAAGTTGAGCTTGATCAGTTTGAAAATGTTCGCCGTTCAGGACTCATCGCCATCAAGCTCAAAGACAGCGACGCGCTGCAATGGGTGTGGCCGACGTCGGGAAAAGACGATGTGATGCTCACGAGTGCTCGTGGACAAGCGATTCGTTTTAGTGAAAAGGCCATTCGGGCCATGGGGCGAAACGCCGGTGGTGTACGAGGCATGCGTCTCAAAGGAGAAGATCGCATCGTGGGAATGGGCGTCCTGCCTGGGGCCATGAAAAAAGGATCGTTGCAGCTCTTGGTGGTCATGCAAAATGGGTTTGGGAAGCGCAGCGAGGTGGAAGAATACAAAGTGCAGGGGCGTGGTGGGTCAGGCATCAAAACCGCCAACACGACCAAGAAGACTGGTCCGGTTGTCGCCGCCCATGTGGTTGAAAGCGACGACGAACGCGATTTGTTTGTGGTGACAGAAGCCGGTCAGGTGCTGCGCTCATCGCTCAAGTCCGTTTCTGTCTTGGGTCGTGCCACGCAAGGCGTTCGCGTGATGCGTTTTAAGAAGGAAGAGGACACAGTTGCCAGCGTAGCATTGATCTGATAGAGTGCCGGTGCTCTTAAAACCATCTTGAAAGTATGCCAGTTCCAGCGCGAAAACTCTCTCGGTCAAAAGTACGCCGACGCCGCTCACATGACCACATGAATCCTATTCAGGTGGGCGTCTGTGAAAAGTGCAAGGCGCCTATCATGGCTCATCGAGCCTGCCCTACCTGCGGATTTTACAAAGGCCGCCAGGTCGTTGACCACAGCCGCAAAGCGGCGCGCCTTTTGAAAAAGACCGGACACACACACGAGCATCCAGAGGAAACCAAGAAGGCGTCTTAGGACGCCTTTGTGCTATCATGATGTCATCATTCCACCCGTTCTTTTCTTATGAGTAACCGTCATCTTTCACGCACCATCGCCTTACAAGCACTCTATCAGTGGGATTTTTTAGGACAGCATGATGACAAGCTGCCTGAGATGATCGCGTTTAACCGAAGTGAGTTTGCGCCCAAGTTCGATGACGAAGGGTTTGTGGAAGAGATTGTTCATGGCGTGGTGAAACATCGTGCGAAGCTAGATGAGATCATTCAGCGCTTTGCGCCAGACTGGCCGATTGAGTCGATCACGCTTGTGGATCGCAATGTGCTCAGGCTTGGGGTCTATGAGCTCAAGATCGCGGACAAAATTCCCGCCAAGGTCGCCATCAACGAAGCCATTGAGCTGGCCAAAGGATTTGGCGGCCAGGCCTCTGGACGTTTTGTGAATGGCGTCTTGGGAGCGATGTACAAAGAGATGGTCGTGAAAGGCGAAGTTAAAGACGTCGATAAAAAATAACCTATGCCTAAAGAAGACCTCACAGAACTCGAACAAACTCTTGGCGTGACGTTTCAGAATAAAGACACGCTACGCCAGGCGCTTGTTCATCGCAGCTACTTGAATGAGCATCCAGATTTTCCTCTTGGTCACAACGAGCGTCTTGAGTTTTTGGGAGACGCGGTGCTTGAGCTGGTCGTAACGGAACATCTTTATCTCAACTACGAGAACCCAGAAGGCGAACTCACCAACTGGCGGGCGGCTCTGGTCAATGCAGACATGCTCTCTGATTTGTGCTCCAAGCTTGAGATCGAACCCTATCTTCATCTCTCCAAAGGGGAGTCCAAAGACAAAGGTTCCAAAGCACGCAAGTATATTTTAGCCAATGCGTTTGAGGCTCTTATCGGCGCGATTTATCTTGATCAAGCGTGGGCAGGGGCAAAAACATTTGTCACCGATCGCGTGCTGTGTGAATTGCCTCGTGTGCTTGAGCATCGACTGTTTGTAGATCCCAAGAGTCGTTTCCAAGAAGCCGCACAGGAACACATGGGGATCACGCCGTCGTATAAAGTGTTGTCTGAGACAGGACCAGATCATGAAAAAGAATTTCAGGTGGGTGTGTTTCTTGGAAAAGAACAGGTGGCTGTTGGACTTGGTACAAGCAAACAAGAAGCTCAAGTGGCAGCCGCTCAGGCAGGCATCGAAGCGAAAGGTTGGTAAGTATGTACGGGCTGACTCAGCAGGAGATGCAGGTATTGAAACCACTGAAGACTCCCAAGCGCATTCAAGATTTTTTGGATGCGCTTTCGATTAACTTTGAAGAGCAAGGAGATAGTTGTTGGTCTCCACGCAGAGTCTTGCGCGAAAGACGGGCACACTGCATTGAAGGCGCGATGCTCGCCGCGCTGGCCCTGCGTCTTCACGGCGCCCGGCCGCTTCTGTTAGATCTGGCTTCCGCACACGGTGATCAAGATCACGTGGTCGCGCTGTTTCAAGATCAGGGACGCTGGGGAGCGATTTCAAAAACGAATCACGCTGTGTTGCGCTATCGTGAGCCGGTCTATGCCACGGTTCGCGAGTTGGCGTTGTCGTATTTTCATGAGTATTTTTTGCAGGATGGAAAAAAGACCCTTCGATCATTTTCGGTGCCTGTCGATCTCTCCCGTTTTGATACAAAAGGCTGGATGACCAGTGAGGATGATCTGTGGTACATCGTTCATGCCCTAGACGATGCCTCGCATACGCAGATTCTCCGTCCCGGCCAAGCACAGCATCTGCGTCGTGCGGATCACATTGAGATCGAGGCAGGGAAGATGACCGAGTGGAAACAACGTTGAAATAAAACATCCAAACTTGGATGCATCACGAAGTGCTGGAGGGAAAAAATCGCCGAGTCGTAGGTCAATCCTACGGTGAGGTGATTTTTTTCCGAAGCACGAGTGAGGCGCCAGGTTTGGATGTTTTGTGGTGCGGCCGGGGGGACTCGAACCCTCGGCCTCATGGTTCGAAGCCATGCGCTCTATCCAGCTGAGCTACGGCCGCATGACGCAAAGACTATCTGAAAGATTGACGTGCGTCAATCGGCTTGGCATACTGTTGCCGTTCACGCGTCGGTAGCTCAGGGGTAGAGCAGGAGACTCTTAATCTCTTGGCCGTGGGTTCAAATCCCACCCGACGCACCACAGATCAGATCACCAATTGGTGGTCTGTTTTGTATGCGATCGAAAGGCCAACAAACATTTTTTTGCGATCGCAAACGGCGGAATTTTTTTTTGCGATCGTCACAAATAGAAAACCCGCTGTGCGTTACGAGCGGGTGGAAGGTTTGGGGCGACCCAGAATTGGCAGTCGCGCTTTGATGGCCGCACGAGCGTTTCTCATGATGGCGTCGTTTGCCAAACCTGCAAACGGCTGGTTGAACGGCAATCCGCACAGACGAATCGCATCTCGTTGGGGTGAGAGGCGGATGGCGATGGCAGGCCCACCCAGAACATCGGTAACGACGGAAGCAAGCATGAGCGAGGTGTCGATCGTGACCATCGGCATGACCCGACGCGTCCGTTTTGCCTTACGCGTGAGTTGTTCGTAGAGCTCCGCGATTTTTTCGTACGGATATCCTTCCACCTGTCGACGCACCTCCGCCAGGTCACTGGCTCCGACCATAGCGATCTGAGAGAGAAACCCTGAGAGAGGGCCAGATGGAACACGCGGAGAGAATGCCACTTCGTTTCGTGTGACATGTGCGACCACGGTGATTTCGCCACCAGCGAGCATGAGCAATGGTGCCAGACGTTGAAACGCCGTGAGGTAGAGATCAATGTGGTCGTGAACTGGATGTGTGTTCACGTGGAGGCTGCAGGGAGTATCGGGCGTTTCCGCCTCAGAGTGTAGGACGATTTGGAAGGAGGTGGGGAAGGCTGAGGATTTGGGAGGAAGCACGGACGGCTCCAGGAGGGCAAGGGCACGATAGAGGGTTTTGTAAGAAATGTAAAACCCCACGAGTTGTGGGGTTCAGGGCTCTTAGCGCGGTTGGGTGAGGTTCACGGGAAGCGATCCCACGAGCTCCTGCACCTCGGCGAGCTTGCCTTCATCCGTGCGCTTGGCAACCTCCAGATCGAGGAACGACCGATCACCTTGAAGGGCGATCCAGATGAGCGCGCGGTCGTGGATGGTCGGCATCTTTTCGATTTCGTCCATGACCGGCCGCAGCATGGCATGGGCGTCTTCGATGGCAGTGGGCTTCCTCGCCGAGGCACTGTCATCACCTCGCCTTTTCATGATCTCGAGGTTTTGTGCGGCGACCTGGTAGGGATGCGTGAGAGCATCCTTGAGTTCCTGTTCGCTCTGTGCGTTGAAGTGGGCGATCTCTGCACGGCGTACGAGGATCTCGGCTTCGATGTAGCGCCGAGCTGTTTCCGGGTTTCCCTGCTGCAGGGAAAGGTAGCCGGCGTAGGCTCGCAATTGAACCTTTGCGTCTTGTGTGGAGAGGTTTTGCATCTCCAGTGGAAGGGGAAGCAGCAGAGCGCTGAGCGCTTCTTTCTGGTAACCCGTTCGCTCCAACTCTTCGGCTGTGGCCATCGCCTGTTCGATCTGCGCGAGGGTCATGGTTGAACCTGCTGGCGGCGTTGGAAGCTTGAGCTCGTTCCAGATCCGCACGAGATCCTGCTGGTTGATCTCGCCGTATCTGAACGCACTGACGGCTTTCACGTCACCACCAGGCACTCCCAGCAAGGAGCGATCCAGTGCCACGACGTTCTGGTTTTCGTACTCGGTCACAGGCAGTCGTGCGATGAGCGCGAGGTTGTCGCTCCAAGCCGCGATGAGGTCCTGGTCGCCCAGAGCTTTCACGGCCACATAGAACTGGTAGCTGGGGAGCTTGGTGTAGTTCTCTCCCTTCCAGTCCCAGTACTCTTCGCGGGTTTCTTCTCTTTTTTGCAGGACGATGGCGCCGGTTGCCCAGCTCCTGGTCTTTCCCAGGTACTTGGCCTTCAGGTCCGGCTCGCCACGCACGAGCGTGTAGAACTCCAGAGTGCCTGCGACCATCGAGCCTTCCCCGCCTTCGCCGCACCAGTCCGCGACTGCCACGACGTTGGCGTAGCGGGACTCCAGAAACTCTCGTGCGAGCTTCATGGCCGCGGCCCGGTCGATACTTGCGAGCTTCACGATGCCTGCCAAGTCCGGCACGGTTTCGTCCGGTCCGTCACAGGAGGCTGCGCGCAGGGTGTAGGCCTGGCCTTCGCAGGCTTTGATCTCCATGTCTCCCTGACAGGATTTCTGCGCCACTTCGATCCAGTGGGTGATGCGCCGCGCAACCAGCCGGGTTTTCACGGCTACGTCGCCAGCGGCTTCCAACTGTCGGTCCCACTTGCCACTCTCGAGCTTCCACCCGTAGTGCGTGGCGATCTCGGTGGCGCGGGGAATCTGCTTGTCCTGGATCGCTCGTCCGATGACGCTTTCCATGCGATCGTACAAAGACAGCTCACGCAACTTGTCCATGGCCAGGTAGAGCTTGTCGTCGTCGCCGATCTTGTAGGCGAGGATCGCGATGGCGTTCCACTCGACCTTCCGCTCCAGAGCCTTGATGCACCGCTCTACACCGACCTTGTCAGAAAGCGCGGCATAGTGGAGGCCTGCCTCAAAGTGCTCGCCGGTCGTCTCCAGTTCGCTGGCGGTTGCGGCATTGCCCACGAAGGGTTCGGGATCTGCCGCCGGCGAGCCATAGATCCGGTCGCGGGCATCGAGTTTGAAGTCCTCGGGCCAGCCGCTGAGCTGGCTTGGGTCCTCGAGGAACGTCCGAACCGATGCGTCGGTCACGCGGAAGCTTGCTTCGTATCCGTCCAGGACTTTGGGGTCAGGAGGATTGGAAAGCGAGGTCGCGAGCTCGATGGTGTTCTTCTTCCACGTGTCGACCTCGCCGGGTTCATCCAGGCTCACGATGTAATCGGGCTTGGGAGCCGGCGGCCTGGGAGCCACAGGAGGTGCCACGGGTTCTTGCTCACACGCGATCATCAGACTGAAAAGGGCAAGGATGAGGGTCATCCAAGACTCCGGTTGAGAAGTGAATCCCGGTACAGAGCATCAAAATGCCTCTGCACACGAGAGAGAAAGATAGAGGATTTTAGCTAAAAAGTCAAACGATTTAGGAATGGATCGCCATTTTTGTCATTAAATCACCTCGATTGTCTTTGAAGTAGCAGCCAGGGCGTGAATGTCTGGGTAGCTTCTTTCGCCGTACAAAAATGGATACACACCGAGCTCTTCGATCAGTTCAAAATTACGAATTCCATGCTCTGGGAGTTTGGTTGATTTTGGGATAGAACCTGTGACGTGGAAAATGGAACGCTCACGTGCGGGATCTTTTTGATTTTGGATGAGACCCACAATGACGTGATCAACGAGTTTGAGCGCCTCCTCACCGCGGGCAAAATCAAAATTGAATTCGAGTGAGACTCCTCCTGTGAGCTGGCCTATGAGTGAGCGACCAGCAAGAGGCGGTTCAATGAGTGCTACTTCATGAGTAGGAAAGAGGTTAATGATTCTTCGACTCTCATCTGAGAGATTGGTCGCGATCGGGACAGCGTCAATGTCTGTGGTCGTGTTGTGAATGTCCAAGACGTACCGAGACGATCGAACGCGAGCAAGAAGTTGAGCCGCAAGTCGTTCTTCTTGTGAGCCTTCTGGATGTCCAGGAAATGAACGGTTGAGATCGGTTTCAATAAATCGTTTGTTCAAGACCATGGCTGGTTCGTTGGCAAGCACAAGCGCCAAGCCGGGATAGGCAGCCAGACGATCAGAGTAGTGTTCAAACAAATCACGTCCGAGTGTTTCGTCGCCATGAAGGCAACCAACCAACGTGATCAGAGGATTGGGAGGTCCAAGATATTTCATAAGAAGGAAAAAGGGATGAGCAAACTCATCCCCGAGGGAAACGACCAACGCACACCACAGCATCGCCGCGTTCAAAGTCGCAGATGAGATCCCACCAGCGCTGGAGTTTTGGGTCGTGATGCATAGGCTTTGCTCCGTAGAGCGGTCCGCCATAGAATCCTGCGACCACCGGCGCATCCATGTGAAGCCGCGAAGAGAGCGTCTGAGCCGCGGCGAAGTAGCCTTCGTGCTTGATCGTTGGATGCGGGTAGAGCGTGTCGACCCACTTGTGCGCTGCGACCCACATGCGCAGAGATTGGGTTCGCATGCCAAACCATCGTGAGCGCCGTTGTTCTTGCGCCGCAGCAACAGCTTGAAATGCGATGCCTTTTCCTTGGTGAGATTCACGCAAGATGATCCCGCCTAGGTAGAGGAGGTTTTCGAATCGGTTGAAGATCGCAAACCCGACAAGCGTGTCGTCATCCAGGATTGAGAAGACGGTTTGGCCTTCATGTAGGTGAACGTCAACGTCCTGTCGAAGTCCATCGGTTACAGGCTTCACGAAACCAGAGGAGGCGATCAGCGTTGCAGCATCAACAGGGGGAATCGTTTGAACGAAGCGGATGGGCATGGGGGTCTCCACAAAAGAGCGTAGCGATTCGTCTGGATGCTGTCAAAAAGAAAAGCGAGCGTGGGCTCGCTAGAGAGTTGGTGGCAAGGAGATCGTTGAGACGTCCAAGAGGGCCGGCGTCATCAGGTTCACGAAGAAGACGTAATCCTGAAACGGCGCGGGTTCATAACGCGCCACAGCGTAGGGATCATCTGGGAGGTGAGGAGCACGTCTGTAGATCCGCATTTCACGGATGGCGACCGGTCCACCGCGGGGCATCCAGTCCATGTCCACTCGAATGCCGTCCTGATCTGGAGGCAGGGCGAGTTGGACCTCGGCGCAGCGCAGGAGAGGATCGCGTCCTGTCACGAGCTCTACCGCCGCGTCTACACCTTCACGATTGACCTTGCGAAGGAAGAACAAACGGTCGATGGGGCTTGCGTCTTCGAGCACCACACAGATTTCGATCTGACGGATGTCGTGCCGTGGCAGATTGCTTTGCTCAGGATTCGGATGGTCAGCGTCGCTGTACGATGGTGAACAAGCGAACAAGAAGATCATGCGGCACCTGTCTGGTTGGCTGTGAGTTCGTCAAAGAGTTGAGTGAGCGGCCGAAGAAGAATGGATCGCAGGATGGATCGCGCCTCAGGTCCAGGGGCTCGGTAGGTGCCAGTCTCTTGATCGAACTCGATCATGTGACGTTCGATCGCTGCACGACGGTCCAGAACGACCCGCGGGGCAAACGTCGCGCACAGGGTAATGATTTCTCGAAACGCGAGACCGTGGAAGAAACGCCATACACCATCATCCACAAACCAGAGGAATGCGGCTGCGCTGTCGCGGTCGACGATCCGGCCCTTGATGAGCGCGGCGATCACCTCGTTTTCAAATCCTGCGCGCATCATGATGGTCGGCCAGTTAGCAACGGCGGCGCCCTGTGAGAGCAGCCAGGCAAGCAGTGGGAGACGCTCCTCCTTTGGGAACAGGTTTACCAGTTTTGGCGCTGCAAGAAGTCGTTGGCGAACGACGGCCTGGAAGCGACCAGTCGTACATTGACGCCTGAGGTACGTGGCGTGAGCCATCTTGATGGCCGCAAAGTCCTCGGGAAAACGGAATACCCATTCGAGTGTTGGTGGCAGTTGCAGCGTTTGGGATCGCACGATCGTATTGTGCGTGAGATCCTGGAGAAGCGCGTTGTTCAAATGGGCTTCGTTCAGCCGTGCTGTCCTTGCACGAGCACTGAGCGATGCCCAGACGGGCCGCACATCAAACATGGTTCGGCCATGGCCCATAAGTACCTCCGACACGAGCCTACCAGAGGATTCAAAAGAAGAACAAGGCCTTTGGCAGATTGCCGAAGGTTTGATAGGATTTGGGCACTATGCGTTATTCAAAACTTTTCGGAAGGACCTCAAAAGAAGCTCCCCATGACGCGGACTCGGTGAACGCACGTTTGCTTGTGCAGGCAGGGTTCATCAATCAGTTGGCCGCCGGCATTTACACGTATCTGCCATTGGGTCTGCGGGTCCTCAGTAAAATTAAAACGATCGTACGCGAAGAAATGAATGTCGTTGATGGGCAAGAAGTGCTCATGCCCGCGCTCATTCCCAAGGCGCCATGGGAGGCAACAAAGCGTTGGCATGCGATTGATGTGTTGTTCAAGTTGAAAGGCGCAGGGGACAAAGAGTTTGCTTTGGGTCCCACACACGAGGAAGTCGTGACCCCACTGGTGCAGCAGTATGTGAAGTCGTACAAGGATTTGCCTGTGAGTGTTTACCAGATTCAAGATAAATTTCGCAACGAGGCCCGTGCCAAATCAGGGTTGTTGCGCGGACGAGAGTTTGCGATGAAGGACATGTACAGTTTCCATACGTCCCTGCAAGATTTGGAGCAGTATTATGATCGCGTGAAGCAACAGTATCTATCTGTTTTTTCTCGCTGTGGGTTGAACGCGATTGTGACCGAAGCATCTGGCGGGGTGTTTTCAAAGTATAGCCACGAGTATCAAGTCGCGACGCCTTCAGGAGAGGATCTGATCTATCAATGTGACCAATGTCATTGGGCGGTGAATCGAGAAATTGCTGAGGTGAAGGATGGGGATGTGTGTCCCACGTGCACAAAAGGATCGATCCATGAAATCAAAGCCATCGAAGTCGGGAATATTTTTAAGTTGTCCACGCGGTTTGCGGATGACTTCGGATTTCATGTGACACTCGAGGACGGGAGCGCGGGTCAAGTTTGGATGGGTTGTTACGGTTTTGGTCCATCACGGGTGATGGGATCGATTGTGGAAGTGCATCACGATGATGTGGGGATGATCTGGCCCAAGTCGGTTGCGCCCTATCACGTACATCTGGTCTCACTTTCGCACAAAGATGAGAGTGTGCAGAGTAGAATCGATGAAGCGGCACAGGAATTGCACGACGAGCTCACGGCTTCTGGTGTGGAAGTATTGTGGGACGACCGGGAAGATGTTCGAGCCGGAGAAAAATTTGCGGATGCGGATTTGATCGGCATTCCTCTACGTCTGGTGGTGAGCGAGAAGACGCTCAAAGAAGAAGCGGTCGAATGGAAAGCGCGTCACGAGAAAGACACACGATTGGTAAGGATCGACGAGATAGGAGACGAAGTGACAGCCTGGTTGGCAGCGCCCGAGAGACTGACGTCACATGGATAGCATCATGAAAAAGGCGGGGCTACCAGGCCCCGCTTTTTTGTGATTCAAAACGAAAACCCGCCGAAGGTGGGCGGGCGAGGAGGATGAGCGAGTTGCCGTGGTTACTTCCAGTTGAAGAACTGGCGGACGGCCTCGGTATGTGTGGAGAAGCACAGTTCGGTCGGTTCCCAGATGAGGACGCGTTCACTGGTTTCCGTGTTGGGACGGAACGGTGGAAGGTCTCGGACGTGGACCGGCGTGGCGATCGAGAACAGCAGAACGCGCAAGTTGTTGCTGGAGCTCGCGTAGGGGAACGGCTTGAATGGGATGAGCACGGTGCTTGAAAATTCAGCAACGCCCTCTTCCCAAAGTTCGCGTCCAGCACCGACGTACCATGGTTCGATTTCGAGGAACCCTCCAGGCAGGGCGAGCTCTCCCACGCACGGCGGGATGGCTCGGCGGATGACGACCAGACCCTTGCGTCTGTCTTCGCCTAGCACCGGTTGCAGTACCACGACCACTGGCACCGGGTTGTCCCAGAACTGGTTGCCGCAGGATGGGCACACGCGCGGGTAGGCATTGCCTTCAAAGTATCGTCCACAGCAGCTTGAGCACTGATCGCGTCTGTTACTCACAACTCACTCCAGGGTGGGGACACTTAATCAGAAAGATCGCTTTTTGGCAAGAGAAAACCCACCGCGTCATCGGTGGGAAGAGAACCTAGTCTTGACCAGGTCGGTACGTGTGGCCGCGGCGGGCACAGGCCTTGCCGTTGCACTGACGCGCGTGGTTTTTGTCATGCTCGGCTTCCAGCTCTGCCGCACGACTCTGTGTCCACAGCTTGGCAGCGTCCTCGGTTTTGTGAAGACGCAGAAGCGAGCAGGTGAGGCGACTGATCTCATGTTCACGTCCGTCGTCCGGCTTCCAGAGATGGAAGGTCATGGGCACAGCCGCATCGGGATCGGGAAACAGGACGCCGAATTGGTGCCAAGAAACACAGACGAAGTCTTCGACGAACGTCGCGATCTGCATGCGGCGCTCGTCAGGATCGTGTTTGAACGACGCTTCGCCAACCTGTGTTTGGACGAAGGACAGGTGATCGTCCAGCACACGGAATTCCTCGCCAGCTTTCACAAGCCTCACCCGGAAGGTACATGCCTCCATGTCCAGGCCTGGCGCTGCCGCAGCAACGGCGACCTTGGGCGGTGCATAGGGCTGTCCGAAGTGGCCGCGGGTGTAGCCTGCCATGGATCCCATCGTGGAGAGTTCGATCACTCCCAGCCAGGCCAAGGCCGTCTCTCGCGCTTTGCGAGGATTGCCATAGAGACGGTCGTATTCGACCCTTGCTGTGATGGTTGCCCAGCGAAGTTGGGCAGCGATGAATTCCTCGCGCGGCGGTTCAGCTTGCTTGGAGTCAGCCATGGAATATCCTCGGTGCACTTCAAGCATGATCCTTGGATGAAAACTTCAACAGAGACTTTGACGTCGAAAACGTCGTCAAAACAAAAAACTGGCCTGAGCCAGTTTTTATCTCTAGATGCTACGCTTTCCTTTGAGAGTATCCTTCAGCGCTTTTCCAGCCTTGAACTTGGGAACCAACACAGAGGGGATTTCGATTTTTTCCGTTGGTTTTTGCGGGTTCACACCAATGCGGCCTTTTCGTGTTCGAGAAGAGAAGGTGCCAAAGCCAGCGATCGTGACTTCCTCACCGGCCACCAGGGCCTTGGTTACAATCTCTTCAAACGCAGCGATAAAATCTTCGCCGAGTTTTTTGGAGACGTCAGTTTTTTCCGCAATGCGTTGAGCGAGATCAGCTTTGTTCATATGGGGAGGTGAACGAGGTGGAATAGGTAGATAAGGTGGACGAGGTTTGAAATCCGGAATTCGGAACTACCTTATCCACCTAGTCTACCCTTTCCACCTTAGTCGTCAATCTTACTTCGCGAATTCGATCACACGTGTTTCGCGAATGACGGTCACTTTTACTTCCCCAGGATAGGAAAGTTCGGCTTCGATTTTGTTGGCGACTTCGCGGGCAAGGCGATAGGCCGTGAGGTCATCAATTTTTTCTGGTTGCACGAAGACACGCACTTCGCGTCCGGCTTGGATCGCATAGACTTTTTCCACACCTTCAAAACTTCCAGCCGTGCGTTCAAGGTCTTCCATGCGCTGAATGAACTGCTCAAGACTGGCCTTGCGTGCACCAGGTCGTGCTCCTGAGATAGCATCAGCGGCTTTGACCACCGCGCCCTCAATGGTGCGAGGTCGGTCTTCATGGTGCGCGATCGATTGGTAGCACAACTCTTCGGAGAACCCGAATTTTTTCATGATGTTGTAGCCGATTTCTGGATGCGCGCCTTGCATGTCATGGTCAACGGCTTTTCCAATGTCGTGGAAGAGCCCACCTTTTTTACACACAAACACATCTGCGCCGACTTCCTCCGCGATCATGCCAGCGATCGTTCCTACTTCGATGGAGTGTTGGAGCGCGTTTTGTCCGTAGCTCGTACGATACTTCATGCGTCCCAAAATAGACGTGAGTTTTGGATCGATAGAAGAAACAGGAATGCCGAGTTGATACAGCGCGTCTTCACCTGCCTTGCGCAGGTCAGCGGCGATGGTCTTTTTGGCGTTGCCGATGGCCTCTTCAATGCGAGCAGGTTGAATGCGACCGTCTTTGATCAGTTCTTCCAAGGCCCGCTTGGCGACTTGCCGGCGGATTGGGGAGAAGCCTGAGATCGTGATCATGTTTGGCGTGTCGTCCACGATGATTTCTGTTCCTGTTTGCAATTCGATCGCCTTGATGTTGCGTCCTTCCTTTCCGATGATGCGGCCCTTCATTTCATCGTTGGGAAGTTCTACTTGTGAGGTGGTGGTGTCTGTGCACACTGATGAGGCAAAACGCGTCATGGCAAGAGACAAAATTTTTCTCCCCTTGATTTCTAATTCCTCTTCATTCACCTGTTCCAGTTTGCGCAAACGACTCATGAGCGCTTCCTGAGCATCAAGTTCGATTTCCTTGAGAAGCTTTGCCTCTGCCTGCTCACGGGTGAGCCCGGCGACTTCCTGGAGTTTCGCCACTTGAGCCTCTTTCAATTCTTGGATCTGTGATTTCACGACCTCGATTTCTTTTGTACGCTCCTCGAGTTTGGTTTTCTTCTCTTCAATCTCAAGAAGTTTCGCGTCGAACATGGTCTCGCGTTTTTCCAGTCGTCGTTGCTGGTCCTGAAGATCACGGTGACGGGACTGTTCTTCTTGCTTGGCTTCCTCGATAATCTTCAGCGATTTTTCTTTGGCTTGAATCAACAGTTCTTGTTCTTGATTCTTTGCCACTTGTAAAAGCTCTTGCTGTTTCTCTTTTGCTTCGGAGAGCATTTTTTCGACTTTCGACTCTGCATCTCCCGCCAGGCGCTTGGCCATGGCTTTGCGGGCCGCGTAGCCGATCGCCCCTCCCACTAGGAGCGTGACAGCGGCTGTGATCAGGGTAAATGGTGTGAACATAAAACTTCTCTGCTTAGGAGAAGCTTCACGAAAGAATCGAGATGTCGAAAAAGGATTACATCAATAAGCCAGCCTGTGGTTGGCGAATGTGCTGATATGCAAGCAGAGTGAAAGCGATAGATTGCATAGGGATCCTTTTGTCTCGGTCGTCTTTGTGAGCTTCTTCCAGTTGAATTACGCGCCCTGAAGGTTAGCACTTGAAGAGCCCTGTGTCAAAACCCGTGAAAGAAGCTCAGGAACGAGTATGAGGGGAATGGCGCCATGGGTCATAAAGGCTTCAAGGGCTGGGAGCGTGTGGGCTTCTTGAATCGAAAACGGACCAATCGATGTACGACGAAGTTGCTCAACATATCCACCGCCACCGAGCGCCTGGCCCAGGTCTCGAGCCAGGGACCGAATGTAGGTGCCGGAGGAGCAAGTAATTTTTGCCTCTAGTTTTACCGTTGGGCCAATAGGTCCAAGAGGTCTTATTTCGAATGTATGAATGTTGACCAATCGCGCTTTCGCTTCCATGGGTTTCCCTTTACGTGCTTCCTCATACATTTTCTTTCCGCCAATTTTTATGGCTGAATAGGTCGGCGGGATCTGTGAAATTTCGCCGATGAATTGAGATAAGACCCCCTCCAACTCCCCCTTGGCAAGGGGGAGTGGCTTCGTTGGAGCCGGAGTGATGACTCCTGTCCGATCATCCGTGTCTGAGGTTGCTCCCAATACAAACACAGCCTCGTAAGTTTTATCGAGTCCAACCAGTTTTTGCATTTCCCTCGTTGCGTTTCGTCCAACGCCCACGATCAGCAACCCTGTGGCAAACGGATCCAGTGTTCCCGCATGTCCCACACGTTTTTCTCCTGTCAGATGTCGTACCCGATCAACAACATCGTGGCTCGTGAGACCGGCTGGTTTGTCGATGAAAAGGAAGCCTTCCATAGTGGAATCATCCTAACATGACTGTTTCGCATTGACCTAGCAGAGAATCTTCGCTAAACTTTCGAGCGTCTTATGAATATAACAGAACTCGCACGAAGGCTGCGGGCACATCCTGAGGAACTCAAGCGCAAACTTCCTGAGCTTGGTTTTGCTGTTGGTGGAAAAGCGCTCAAAGTCGACAACCGTCAGGCGCAGAAAATTACCGAGGCCTGGAATGAGATGAAGCGCAAGGAACGGCTGGCGCAAAAGGTAGAGATGCAAAAAACGGTCGGGCGCGGGAAAGATATTCCTGATGCGGAGAAAAAACCGATTACCATACCCTCGGTCATGACCGTGCGTGATCTTGCCTCCTTGATGGGTTTGCCCGTGCCGCGACTCATGCAGGAGCTGATGCGCAACGGGATTTTGGCGTCCATCAACGAACGCATTGATTTTGATACAGCGTCTATTATTGTCGAAGACCTTGGATTCAAAGCCACGCGTGCAGAAGGTGGAGTGATGAACGAAGACGTCGAGGGGATTGAAAAAATTCGCGACCGGGTTGAAAAGCAGGCACAGGAAAATCTCTCACGTCGTCCGCCAGTGATTGTCGTGATGGGCCATGTCGACCATGGAAAGACACGACTCTTGGATGCGATTCGCAAAACCAACGTGATGGACACTGAGGCCGGCGGTATTACTCAGCACATTGGAGCCTATCAAGTAGAACGCAAAGGCAAGTCGCTCACGTTTATCGATACCCCTGGACATGAAGCGTTCACCGTGATGCGATCTCGCGGTGCCAAGGTCGCGGATATCGCCATTCTTGTGGTCGCGGCTGACGATGGCGTGCAACCTCAAACCAAGGAAGCGATCGACATTATCAAATCGGCTGAGCTGCCGTATGTGGTTGCCCTCAATAAAATTGATCGTGCGGAAGCCAATATCGACCGCGTGAAAACGCAGTTGTCAGAATTGGGTCTGGTTCCCGAAGACTGGGGCGGGAAAACCATCATGGTCCCACTCTCAGCCAAGGAAGGAAAAAACATAGAGGCACTGTTGGACATGCTTTTGCTTGTCGAAGAGATGGCTGCTGAACACATCGTGGCAAACCCAAACGAGCATGCGATCGGAACCGTGATCGAGTCGCGCGTGAATCCAGGGGCTGGACCGGTTGCCACCGTGCTTGTTCAAAGTGGCACGCTCAAGGTTGGGGATGACTTGGGAGTTCGTGGTCTTCATTTTGGTCGCGTGCGCGCCATGCAAAACTGGAAAGGCGAAGCCATCGAGAAGGCGACACCCTCCACGCCAGCAAAAATTATTGGATGGAAATTGGCGCCATCGGTTGGTGACATCATGGAAGTGCCTGAGTCCGTGAAGGATTTGAAAAAGATTAAATCAACTGACTCCTCGCTTCAGGCGACAGAAGAAGTCGCGTCGATCAAGCATCTCACCAAGGACGCACAGGAAGGTGAGGAAGGAGGCAAGGAAATCGTAAACGTGATCATTCGCGCGGATGTCCTTGGATCGCTGGAAGCCATTTTGGGAATGCTCGACAAAATTCAGCACGAGGCTGTGGGCGTGAAGGTGGTGCAAAAAGGGCTTGGCAATATTACCGACGCGGACGTGAATACCGCTGAGGCCACACACGCACTGCTCATGGGATTTAATGTGAAACCCAGCGGTGGGGCAGAGGAATTGGCGCGTGATAAGGGCGTTGACGTACGACAATACAAAATTATCTACAAACTGTTTGAAGACGTGATCGAAGAGTTGAAGAAACGCGTGCCGAGCGAAACGCTCATCCACGAGCAAGGACAATTTGAGGTCATGAAAAACTTCCGTAAGTCTGATCATGGCTGGATCATTGGTGGACGGGTGAAGGGGGAGAAGATTTTGCCAGGGGCAAAATTGCGTCTGTCCAGAAACGGGGAATATATTGGTGAGGGATTGATCAAGACGCTTCAGCTGGGTGCTGCGCACCTAAAAGAAGGCCAGCCAGGACAGGAATGCGGGATGCTTTTTGACGGGAAAATCAAACCGGAGGAAGGCGACCTCTTGGAAGCCTATAGTGAAGAGCGTAAAATGAAACCGTTTAAGATTGAAGGAATTAATTTGCGATAAGTATGATGGAGCTCACACTCACCAATGAAAATTTTGAAGCCTCGGTACTCTCGGCAAACAAACCTGTGATCGTGGATTTTTGGGCGCCGTGGTGCGGGCCTTGCAAGGTCATGAGTCCGATTGTGGAGGAGCTTGCCGGAGAGACCGACGACGTGATCGTCGGCAAAGTGAATGTGGATGAGAATAGTGAGATTGCACAGAAGTACAACATCCTCTCGATTCCCACATTTATTATTTTCAAAGGAGGCCAGGTGGTGGAGCAGTTTTCAGGATCGATGAGTAAGGAACAATTGCGTGCAAAAATTCAAAAGCATTTGTGAACACGGAAAAAGTCATCATCATCGGCTCAGGTCCTGCCGGATACACGGCCGCCATCTATGCGGCGCGCGCTCAGCTCACGCCGCTGTTGTTTGAAGGTCAGCGCCTTGGAGGCCAGCCTGGTGGACAGCTCATGCTCACCACAGACGTGGAAAATTTTCCTGGATTCCCCGATGGACTGCTCGGTCCTGAGATGATGGAAAAATTCAAAAAGCAGGCAGAACGTTTTGGCACACGGATCGTTTCTGAGGATGTCCTGTCTGTTGATTTTTCCTCACAACCCTTTGTTGTGAACACGTCCTCTGCGTCTTATACAACCCAAGCGGTCATTATCACCACTGGTGCTGGAGCTCTGTGGCTCGGTGTTCCAGGTGAGACTCAGTATCAGGGTCATGGCGTGAGTGCGTGCGCAACGTGTGATGGATTTTTTTTCAAAGGCAAACACGTCTTGGTCGTAGGTGGTGGAGATGCGGCCATGGAAGAGGCAACGTTTCTCACTCGATTCGCGAGCAAGGTAACGGTTCTGGTGCGCAAAGATGTTTTGCGTGCGTCAAAGATCATGCAAGAACGGGCAGAACATGATCCGAAGATCGATTTTGTCTGGAACACGGAAGTCACAGAGATCATCGGAGACGGAACAAGAATGACCGGTGTTCGCGTTCTGAATAACAACACAAACACACAGAGCGAGATCGCGGCCGATGGTTTGTTTGTCGCGATTGGTCACAAACCCAATTCAAACATTTTTAAAGGGCAGATCGAGCTGGATCAAAAAGGCTACATCGTGGTGAAGCCCGGTACCAGCGCGACGAGCGTTGATGGGGTGTTCGTGGGAGGCGATGTCGCTGATTATCGTTATCGTCAAGCCGTCACCGCCGCTGGCACTGGATGCATGGCCGCGCTGGATGCCGAGAAATGGTTGGCGAGTAGGGAATGACGTATGGCTCTTCATGCCGACGTCAAAAAATATTACATCTTTCGTGCGCTGTTGAAGCGCTTCATTCTGCCCATCTTGGTTTTATACGGACTTGATCGCGGACTCACGCTGAGTGAACTGTCACTGGTTGCCGCGGTCGGGTCCGTTCTTTCGTTTGTCCTGGAGATTCCCAGCGGCGCGATCGCGGATCGGTTTGGTCACCGGAACACGCTCTTCGTGTCTATGCTCGGTCAAGCTCTCTCGATGCTCCTGTATCTTGGAGGATCATTCTGGTGGATCCTGCTTGGAACGGCTACCTATTTTGGATTTGGGACGCTGATGACTGGCACGGCTGAGGCGTTTTTTTATGAACGTGTGAAGCAGCTCGGCCTCGTGGATCAGCACGCAAAGTTATACGGTGCAGGAAAAGGTTTTGCCACGGGCGTGAGTATTTTTTCCATGCTCTTGGCAGGAGTGTCTTATGAGTTTATTTGGTACCTGCCTTTTTTGATTGGCGCTTTGCAGTTCGTCATTGCGGCATGCGTGATCGCTTCCATAGGTAAAACACGTGACGAAATCTCGGTTGAAAAAAAGGAAGCCGTACAGGTTTCCATAGTGACACACTTCAAATCAGCTTTTTCTGAAGTCTGGAAACGACCAGAGTTGTTTTGGATGATGGTCGTCAGTGCGCTCATTATCGGTCCGTTGTTCGCGGTGGGTGATTTTCAACAGGCGGTGATGAATGATGTGGGAATCTCCGCGTCGCTGATCGGTGTGGTGTACGCGATCAAACGTGGCCTTGCTGTTGTTGTGCAAGGCTCGACGCACAGACTGATGCAGGTAGTCCAACCCCCGACTCTTTTTTTGGTGTGTGCACTGATCATGGTCTTCCATGAGATTGGAATTGGACTCATTCACAGTCCGTGGCTCTTACAAATTCCACTCTTGGTTGGCTCCCTGGCTTGGGTCGGGCTTGAGATTGCCGTCAACGATTACATCAATCGTTCCACAGAAACGACTTCTCGCGCAACACTGCTTTCCATGAACAATTTTCTTCGAAGTCTCATTTCCGTTTTTACCATTGCCCTGTTTGGACTCGTCACCACTCCGGCTCCGGCTGCCCGTGGCTTCCTGGTGATCGGGATCGTGTTTGCCTGCCTGTTGATCGTTCCACTCGTGATGCTCTTTCGTCAGAAAAAAATCTTTGCCACGAGCCATTGACATTTGGCTCGTTTTTGGTATCCTCACGACCGAGGTGAAGCATGCCTTCTCAAGAAACCACTTCGTCTGAGGACACCTTCCTCGACCGCTGGGGACACTGGGTCCTGTGGATGGGGCCGTACATCGTCGTGGTGAGCATCGTGGCCTGGACGCCGCGACTCATGCTCCTCCTCGCCGGAGTCGAGCTGCTGCAGTTCACCCTGCACGCCCGTCGGTACCACCAGATGCATCCGTTGGTAGCTCCTCAAGTGCTGCGTCCAAGACTAGCATTCGATGAGTTCGCCCTAATCATGATCGTGGCAGGACTTCTTGTCGCCCCCTTCTCGAACTGGGTGTATGTCCTCGTGATTTGCCAGGTCACGTTCAGTGGCTCGGTTCACAGTCACATCCACGGACGGAGTCTGGGACTCCCAGCTCTCATAGGTTTCGGAATCGCTTCCTTTTGGTGGGGAATCTTTCTCACAATGCAAGGCGTGGTTCCTGGCCTGCCGTTCCTGCGCGATTTCCTGCTCTAGCTCGAGCGGGATTTTATTTTTTCGGCAACAGAAAAACGGCACCGTGTGTGCCGTCGCGTTGAACTGCTCAGTTCGTCTGCCTAGTTGGCGTTGGCCTTCATCTTGGGCACACGGCAGCCTTCGTTGCCGCCCCAGCCGCTGGCGCATTCGATGCCCACCATCTGCGGCGTCGCGCCAGACTCGGAAGCGACCGAGACCGTGCAGGACACGTAGCCATCGCCGTCGGAATCCTTCTTCACACACACGACGTTGGCCTGCTTGCCCGGGTACATGGCACCGGCCCATTCCCGAGCCTGTGCCTCGGCTTCGTCCTTGTGGTTGCATCCCACTCCCAGTCCACCCCCGACGATCGCCGCGAGGATCCCGACGATTGCCACGACGATCATGATCTCGACCAGTGACGCTCCTCTGCGTTTCATGCGTATCTCCTTGCCTTCTGAATGAAGGACGCTCAAAAGCTACCGGAAAAGTCTCTCATTGTCAAGACACGCTGGAGGCCTTATCCTGTGAGCACTATGCCAACCCCATTTGAACACGCCATGAATCAGCTCGCTCGCGCCACAAAGCTTTGTTCGTTCACAGCAGATTTTCTTGAGCGCATAGCGCATCCCAATCGTCAGATCCGCGTTTCGATTCCCGTGAAGATGGATAATGGAAGCCTGAGAGTTTTTGAAGGCTATCGTGTCCAGTTCAATAATGCTCGGGGTCCGTACAAAGGTGGCATTCGGTATCATCAAGACACGGACATCGAGGAAGTAAAGGCACTCGCGTTTTGGATGGCGCTCAAGTGTGCGGTCGTTGGAATCCCCATGGGAGGCGGCAAAGGTGGTGTGACGGTGAATCCCAAAGAGTTATCCAAGCGTGAGCTCGAGGCATTGTCTCGTGGTTGGATGCGTGCTCTGTATGAGGTGGTCGGTCCACAAAAAGATGTGCCAGCACCTGACGTGAATACAACGCCCGAGATTATGGCCTGGATGGCAAACGAGTACGGAAAGCTGACAGGAGACATGAGCGGCGCGGTTATCACAGGCAAGCCTTTGGAATCTGGAGGATCCGCAGGCCGCGGGACAGCCACGGCCCAGGGTGGGTATTATGTGTTTGAGGCACTGCGCGAGAAGCTGGGACTTCCTGAATCTTGTCGCGTGGTGATTCAGGGATTTGGAAACGCCGGTGAACATGCAGCGGATATTTGGACAAAGGCCGGACACAAGATTATTGCCGCGTCGGACTCGAAGGCGGCGGTAGTAAATGAAGACGGTCTGGACATCGCGGTTTTGTACGAACACAAAAAGGCCACAGGTTCCGTCGGTGGATTTGCCGGAGCACAGACGATCGAATCGTCAGAGGTCTTATACGTCCCATGTGACCTCTTGGTTCCAGCAGCATTGGAAAATCAAATTCGTGCGGACAACGCCTCGCGCATTCAGGCCAAGGTGATTTTGGAGCTTGCCAACGGGCCGACCACACCCGAGGCTGATGATCAGCTGTTTGAAAAGGGGATTCACGTCGTGCCTGATATTCTTGCAAACGCCGGCGGCGTGACCGTGTCGACGTTTGAATGGGAGCAAAACTTGAAAGGCGAGTCGTGGAGCGAGGCTGATGTCTTTGAAAAATTGAAAGCCATTATGGTACGTGAAGCACAAGCCATTTTTGATCGTGCAAAGGCACTGAATACAGACCTGCGCCGCGCGGCTTTTGTTATTGCGCTTGAGAGGATTCAGTCGGCGATGCAGCCCTAGAGTCTATGTCTTACAACCATCAACACATTGAGAAGAAGTGGCAACAGCGGTGGGAAGCGGCCAAGATTTTTCAGGCGAAAGATTCTGGCGGGAAAAAATTTTATTGTCTGATCGAATTTCCCTATCCGTCAGGGGCAGGACTGCACATCGGCCATCCACGAAGCTACACCGCGCTAGATGTGATGGCTCGAAAGCGACGGATGCAGGGAATGAACGTGCTCTATCCCATCGGGTGGGACGCGTTTGGATTGCCGACCGAAAATTATGCGATCAAAACAGGTCGCAAACCACAGGAGGTGACGATCGAGAACATTGCCACGTTCAAGCGGCAGCTACAGTCGCTGGGTCTTTCATTTGATTGGTCGCGTGAGGTGAACACGACCGACTCTGCGTACTACAAATGGACGCAGTGGATGTTTTTGCAATTTTTTAAAGCCGGTCTTGCGTACAAAGCGAAGCAACCGATCAACTGGTGTCTCTCGTGCAAGATCGGATTAGCGAATGAAGAAGTCGTGAACGGAAAATGCGAGCGCTGTGGAGGAGATACGGAGAAGCGTGAGAAAGAGCAATGGATGATCGCCATTACCAAGTATGCGGATCGGTTGCTTGAGGACCTTGATACGGTCGACTATCTTGAGAAGATTAAAACGCAACAGCGGAATTGGATCGGCAAGAGTGAAGGAGTGGAGATTGGATTTGAAGTTCCCCTCCTTGCCAAGGAGGGGTCAGGGGAGGTCTTAAAGATTTTCACGACCCGTGCTGATACGATTTTTGGCGCGACGTTTTTAGTAATCTCGCCGGAGCTCGCGAAAAAGTGGATCGATGTAGGATGGCACGCATCAGATACGGTACGGAACTATGTCCAGGAATCCCTTGGTCGTGCTGAAATGGATCGCACCAATGCTGAACGAGAAAAGACGGGTGTGGATACCGGGGTTCTGGCAATCAATCCTGCCAATCAAAAAGAAATTCCGATCTGGGTCGCCGATTATGTTCTCGGAAATTATGGCACAGGAGCCATCATGGCCGTGCCACAGCACGATGAACGTGATCGAGCCTTCGCCATGAAGTTTGGTTTGCCGATCGTGGACGAGCCGCTTGTCCCAGTCGATGAAGTGATCAAAAAGGTCGGTGGGAAAAAGACGGTGAAGTATAAACTGCGCGACTGGGTTTTCTCTCGTCAGCGTTACTGGGGTGAGCCCATTCCATTGGTCTGGTGTGAGGAGCACACATGGGTTGCGGTTCCAGACGCGCAGCTCCCTGTTGTTCTCCCTGACGTCGACAAGTACGAACCGACCGATTCAGGAGAATCTCCACTGGCGTCGATTGGAAGTTTTGTGAACACGACCTGTCCAACCTGTGGCGGTCCAGCCAAACGTGAGACAGACACCATGCCAAACTGGGCAGGATCCAGCTGGTACTTTCTGCGTTACATTGATCCAAAGAACGACAGGGCCTTTGCTGATCCTGACAAGCTGAAACACTGGATGCCGGTTGATCTCTACAATGGTGGTAATGAGCATACTACGCTCCATCTGCTCTACTCCCGTTTCTGGAACAAGTTTTTGTTTGATCAAGGACATGTGCCAACCTCTGAACCGTATGCAAGACGCCATAGTCATGGACTCGTTTTGGCAAGCGACGGGACCAAGATGAGTAAGTCAAAAGGCAACGTCGTGAATCCGGACGAGATTGTTTCCGAGTACGGAGCTGATGCGCTGCGCATGTACATTTTGTTCATGGGACCGTTTGAAGAGCCTGTCCCGTGGAGTCTGAACGGTCTTATTGGCGTGCGACGGTTTTTGGATAGAGTCGTGAGATACGTTGAGGGGTGGAAGGAACAGTATGTTAAACACTCCGAGGAGCATGATGAACTGGTCGCTCCTTATCTGGAAAAGGTGAGTACGGATATCGAAGCCTTTAAGTTTAACACAGCGGTCTCTTCGTTCATGAGTCTTTTTAAAGAATTAACAGCAGAGGTAGTCGATAGGCAAAATCCAGAGGTATTCATTCCTCCCTATGTGAGTGATTCCATGATGAAAAAGATTCTTATTTCGCTCTGCCCGTTTGCACCCCATGTGGCGAATGAATGCTGGGAAATGATCGGTGAAAAAGGTTTTGTTGAAGAACAGCCATGGCCAGAGTTGAGTAGGTCTCTTCTTGTTCGAGAGAGCGTTGAGATAGGCGTCCAGATTAGCGGAAAGACTCGAGGTACTATTCATCTTTCACCAAACGCCACCCAACAGGAAGCAATTGAAATTCTCAACTTAGGGAGACCCATTAATACCCCAACAGCTCACATTGGTACTGAACACTCGAATATTTGGAAGCACCTCGATGGTAAGACGATCGTGAAAATTATTTATGTTCCAGGGAGGATTCTCAATATTGTGGTGAAATAGCATAGTCGAAGAAAATTATTCACAGATGCTGCTTGACGCAAACGAGGATCTGTGATGAAATGGAGCTAGCAGGTGAGGGCTTCAAGCCTCCAATTCTGTTGTCAAATAAACTCCCCCAATTATCGAAAGGCCTAGGTCTTAGATGTGGGGGATTTTATTTATCCCGGATCCATAGGGGCCCGTGGAGGTAATGGTAACCTCACCTGATTTGACAACAGACATTACGGGTGTTGCTCTCGCTTTGCTCGAGCAGGACGGCTGCGTCGCTCGAGAGAGCTGAGTAAACTCAGCTCTCTACTCGCTTTCCTCGCCGTTCGAATCCGGTCGGGTCCACCATGATCCGGGTCCACACCAAATCCGTCTTACACGGACGGTTTGGTGTCTGTGGAAATTTTTCGTCAGCTTTGTTAAGCTCTCCCCACTATGAATCTCGTCATGATTGGAACCGGGTATGTGGGGCTGACCACCGGTGTGGGATTTGCCACGCTCGGACACCAGGTGGTGTGTGTTGATATTGATGCCGGAAAGATTGCACGGTTGGATCGGGGCGAAGTGCCATTTTATGAACCAGGACTTCAGGATGCCTTGAAGCACGTACAAGAGAAGGGAAGAATTTTGTTTACGTCTGATCTGAAGAGTGTGATTGGCGGGGCCGAGGTCGTGATGATTGCTGTGGGCACGCCTCCCAAGAGTACAGGCGAGGCCGATTTGACCACCCTGTTTGCCGTCGCTGATCAAATTGGAACCTTGCTTGATCACGAAGCAGTGATTGCGGTGAAGAGCACGGTGCCGGTTGGGACAAATAGAAAAGTCATCGCTCGTATTCGCGAGTCCATGGAAAGAGCAGGGCGAGCAGAGCTGACGAGTCTCATCAACATCGTGTCCGTCCCAGAGTTTCTTCGCGAAGGTTCTGCGTTCGAAGATTTTTTGCAGCCGGATCGCGTGGTGATCGGGAGCGATGACAAGATCGCCGCGCAGACCGTGGAGCGGCTGCATAAGGAAATGATGGCGCCCCGGGTGCTGACCACCCTTGAATCGGCTGAGCTCATCAAGTATGCGGCCAACGCCTTTCTCGCCACAAAAATTTCTTTCATCAACGAGATTGCTAATCTTGCCGATCGTGTCGGCGCCGATGTTCGTCATGTGGCTGAAGGGATCGGCCACGACCACCGGATCGGTCCGCATTTTTTAAAAGCCGGCGTGGGCTATGGCGGTTCGTGTTTTCCAAAAGATGTTTCCGCGCTTGAACAAATCTCTGGTGCTAACGGGTATGCCTTCAAACTTCTTTCGGCTGTGATCGAAGTCAATAATCGCCAGCGCGAAATGTTTTTCAAACGGATGGTGGAAGCGCTCGGAGGAGTGAAAGGTCGACGTGTCGCCGTCTGGGGACTGGCATTTAAGGCTCACACAGATGACATTCGCGAATCCGCTGGGATCGAGATCGCCCAACGTCTTCATGCCGCCGGTGCCGACCTCTCTGTGTACGATCCTCAAGCCATGGGAAATGCAAGAAGCGTGTTATCCGATCACGTGGAGTTTGCCGCCACCGCGATGGATGCGGCCACAGGAGCTGATGTGCTGGTTGTGCTCACTGAATGGCCAGAGTTTCGCGAAGTGTCTTTTTCTACTCTGCGCGATCGTATGATCGAACCGATTATTTTTGACGGACGGAATCATTTGGCAGACCTGAATCTTCATGCGCACGGATTCGCATATCACGGCGTTGGCCTGGGGACCTATGACATTGCGTGAGATTCTGTTGTCTCCTTCCAAAACACTCGCCGTGTCGCTCACGGTGTTTTGTTTTGGGATTCTTGTCTGCCCTCTTGTTCCTGCCTCATGGTGGCCATACTGGCTCGCCCTGGCTGTTCTTTCTTTGGCACTTGCCTTCATGCTGAAAAACAAAAAACAGCGGTTCCTCTTCGCCCTCACAGCTCTCTTTTTCCTCGCGCTGTTCCGGTTCACTTCAGCGATAACTCCGGCCGCCATTCCCCGTGTCTCTGATGGTTCATCTTCGGCGGTTCGTGTGACAGGAACGGTTTCCTCTGAAGTTGAACGTCGAGTGACGACCCAGGGCGTCGTTCTCGACCACGTCTTGCTTGCCGAGGAACCTCGCGCAGGAAAACTGCTTGTGTGGGTTCCGCTCTATCCAGAAATTTTTTACGGAGAGACGCTCGTGTTCAACTGCCGTGTGGAGAAACCAGAACCGATCGAAGGGTTTGCCTATGATGCGTATTTGGCGGGCCAGGGAATTTTGGCGGTGTGTGCGAGTCCGCAGTACATCGATGTCCACGAACCCACAGCGTTCTCTCTCGTCGGGAGTCTCTTGAATCTGAAAGCCGCCGCGGTTCGTCAACTACAACACATCCTCCCCGAGCCGCATGCCTCTTTTTTATCTGGGCTCTTATTTGGTGGAAGCTCTTCGCTTTCAAGCGATTTGAAAGACGACTTTGCTGCGACCGGCACGTCGCATATCCTTGCGGCATCTGGGTTTAATGTCTCCCTGTTCTCACTCACGTTTCTTTCGTGGATTCTCAAGACACGCATCGGTCGTAAACGTGGACTCATGCTCACGACCCTCCTCATCCTCGCCTACATGTTTATGGCCGGAGCCACGCCAGCGGTGATCCGTGCTGGGATCATGGGCGGGGTGGTGATTGTCTCCAAGTGGGTTTCGCGCAAAGCGTACATCGTGAACGTGTTGCTTCTCACGGGCAGTGTGATGTTTCTCCTGAACCCTCTTGTGCTCAGTGACGTTGGGTTTCAACTTTCATTTGCCGCGACCGCCGGCATCATCGCGCTCACTGATCGCGTGAGCAAGCATCTCTCGTTCATTCCCAATTTGTTTGAACTGCGGACATCTTTTGCCGCGTCGCTTTCTGCGATCATCGTAACGCTGCCGATTCTCCTCTGGCATTTCGGCACCGTGTCCTTGGTTGCGCCTCTTGTGAATCTCCTCGTGCTCCCCTTGGTTCCTTACGCGATGTGGCTGACCCTCATCGGGTTATGTTCCACGCTCGTATTTGGGGCGATCGCTCAGATTTCGATTTTACCTGCCTGGGCGTTTTCCTGGTTCATGTTGTGGCTCATCTCTATTTTTGGTGCGATTCCGTTTGCCTTTGTTGAACCTGTTCATGCGCAGATTGTTGCTGTTTTTGTCACCGGTGTTTTTGTGACTCTCCTGATTCGACGTTATGCGCGCCAAACCTAGACGCATCATTTTTGAAAAAAAACAGATCATGATTTTGGTAGTGGTTGTTTGTCTTTTTTCTTTTGGGCACTGGGCTCTCTCAAGTTCACAGACCTGGCCGTTTCAGGAGCGACCGCTCAACGTCTGGATGCTCGATGTGGGACAGGGCGATGCGCTCTTTATCGAATTTCCCACAGGCGAGCAAATGCTGGTCGACGGTGGCCCAGGGGATGTTGTGCTTGCTAAACTTGGCAGCGTGCTACCACCGTGGGATCGAACCCTCGACGCGGTTGTGGCAACGCACCCGGATGCCGATCATGTAAGCGGAATTATTTCCGTGTTGGATCGCTATGATGTTGAGACGATTTATGAAAGTGGAGTCGGCGCCCATACACCGTTTGGAGAAGCGTATGAACAGCGCCGCGATGCAGAATCGACACACGTCGTTCAGATTTCTCGTGGCGACGTAATCAACATTGGCGAGGTGAGACTCACGATCCTCTGGCCAGAGGAAACACAGGAAGGCCAGTATCCTGAAAAACGAAACAATGTCTCTCTTGTCTTCTTGCTTGAGTATGGACAGACATCCATGTTGTTTACGGCTGACACAGAAGAAGAAGCCGAAGACGGTTACGCCGCTCAGGTGGGTGACATCGACGTGCTCAAAGTCGGGCATCATGGCAGTCTCACCTCAACCAGTTGGAATCTCCTTGAGCTCACTGATCCCGAGGTCGCCCTGATTTCTTTGGGTAAAGATAATTCGTATGGCCACCCTCATCCGGTGATTTTGGATCGTTTGGATCAGATCGGAGCACAGATTTTTCGCACGGATCTGGACGGCGATATTCTCCTCACCTCCTGGGGCGGTGAGCCAACGGTTGTTGCGCACCCCTTGCTGTTCTAAGAGAGTCGTGATAGTTTTTGTGCAACAAATCTATGAAAGATAAACAACAAACACTCGTGCTGCTTAAACCCGATGCGCTTCAACGCGATCTCTTGGGGGAGATCATCCGTCGTTTTGAAATGAAGGGACTCAAAATCGTGGGTCTCAAGTTTATTCGTCTTACCGAAGCCCTGTTGGACGAGCACTACGCGCATCTTACCGCCAAGCCGTTTTTCGCCAGCCTCAAACAATTTATGATGCAGACGCCGGTGGTTGGTCTCGTCTTGGAAGGCTACGACGCCGTGGCGGAGATTCGCAAAGTCGTCGGCTCCACGAATCCTCGCGAAGCAGATGCTGGAACAATCCGCGCGGACTTCTCGATGAATGTTCCGTCCAACTTGATCCACGCGTCAGACTCGGTTGAATCTGCGGCAACGGAGATCAAACGATTTTTTTCCGACGCAGAAATTTTCGACTACGAGAAAATTACCGATCGGTATATCTTTGGTGAAGGTATTTAGTTATCCACTTGACGCCCAAAATCCTGTCCTCTAATCTTGAAAGTAAGTTATGCCATTACGCACCGCACAACGCGTGAATCTTTCGGAGATCCTTATCTCCCTTTTTGCGTTTATTTATCTCACGCCGTGCGGTGGGTTTGATGCATAAAGATTTATTCTTTGATGATCAGGACACCACCGTCACAACGGTGGTGTTTTATATGCACATCGTTTCTTCTCTCGAACAATTTCGATCGCTCTCACGAGAGCAACAAAGCCGTTCATACATCCCTGAATCGATCACCACTGTGTATCCGATTGAGGAATGTGGCGAGGCCTTTGTTGAGCTTGCGATGGCTCCAAAGAAGTTTCTACGTGCGAAAGCGGCTGAGCAATTGAGTGCTGCTCAAGCAGGTCTTCAAGAGAGAACGAATAGGACGTGCACGCTCAAGATTACCGATGCTTTTCGTCCACTCGCTCTTCAACGAACGTATTTCCGTCAGATTGAAGAACAGATTCGGGAGCGGGAGGGCCTTGAAGGGAAAGCCCTTTGGGAACGCGTCACGCAGTTCATCGCTGATCCAACTCTTTGTCCACCGCACACCACCGGTGGCGCGGTCGATCTCACAATCATGACAACAACGGGTAAAGAACTCGACATGGGAACTCCTGTGGATGCGATAGATGATCGCGCGTACACCTGGCACACCCCTCTTTCTTCACAAGCAAAAAAGAATCGAGAGCTTCTCGTTTCGGTGATGACACAAAGCGGGTTTGTCAATCTTGTCAGTGAGTGGTGGCACTATTCGTTCGGTGATCAGTATTGGGCGATCGTGAAGGGCGCTTCCGCGGCGATCTACGGAAGCTGTGAATCAGAAAAGGGATAGATGTGTTTCTTGCTCAGTGTGTACAGCACATTGAACTGGGAACAGATCGTTCCCAGAGGTGTGACATGTACTTGGCAAACGCCTGTGGCAACACGTTTCTCGTCTTGTTTGATCAAGGTCCTTCAACCTGGGAGAGGCTCGCCCAGTTGCGTGCTCAGAATCGATGGAGATTTGATACCGCTCTGGTGCTTCGCGAGAGCACTCATGCAAGCGTTGAAATGCACGTCGTTGAAAAAGACGGAACCGTCTCAGCAATGTGTGGCAATGGCCTTCGTGCGGTCGCGGCGGTCTTGGATGATGTGGAACTTCCTCGTCACGTACGGGTTTCCACAGGCATCCTGACGATCGAACGAAGTCTCCGTGGACATTATCGTGTCCCGATGAGGGCCGTTGTGCGCCAGGAGCGTCTTCATCTGGTGGAAGGAGAACCGCATGTGGTGAAGCTGGTGCGCGACGTCTTTGCCGCGCCGCTCATCCACTGGGGAAAAGAACATGTGCCTTTCGCCAACACGACGGTTGTCTCATCAGACACCCTTCGCACCATCCATGCTCGGACCTTCGAGCGTGGGGTGAATCAAGAGACCGCTTCCTGTGGGACCGGTGCCTGTGCGGCTGCTTCTGCGGTGCGAGAAGCCCGGGGCTTGAGTCGACTTCAGGTAGACATTCTCATGCATGGCCACACACTCACCGTGTCCACGTCCGACACGGAGACAATTCTTGAAGGTTCTGTGCACATTCAACCCTTGAGGAGGATCGCATGATTGAGTCCAACCTGTCGCTGCTCTCTGGTGATCAAAGTATTGTGTGGGATGCACCGCTCAAACTGCGTCTCTTGCACGAAATGGGTCATCCGGTTGTGCATCTTGTCCATTCAGCGGATCGCTTCAGCCGACCCAAGGGTGGATCAACCAAAGCGGAGGTCACAAGCGAAGCCTTTCAGCCAGATGGCAACGTGAATCGATGGACCGCGACCATGGAAGGGGCGATGTTTCTCGGGCGCATGCCACTGTCTCCGCACCTGTTCAAAGAGGCAGGTGTTGACTTCAAGCGTGTGGCTGCTGTCCGCGGCTGCTCGGTCGCTCAGGTGGTTGAAGATTTGACCACGAGCGATTGGCTTGGACTCACGCTGCCGCAGGAGGGACTCGTCGCGCATGGCGTCCGTGTTGATGCAATGTTGGAGGTGATGACGCATCTGCGTCGACCGCTGTCCAGCAACCTCACGCAATCCATTGGTGACGCACAGCGCAGGGAAGCTCTGGGGTTTTTCGACACGCTGTTTATGCACGGCGCGTTTCGTGGTCAGGGTCTCAGTCTTCACGAGGTCTCCCGTCAGATTCTCACGAAGGTTCTGTCTGAGTGGGGAGTCACGATCGAGATGGGATCGACAGTGGATGCGTTTCATGTGTCGCAGGGACCCAGTCGTTTTTTGGAAGCGTATCTCCGGCATGAACCAGAGGCTCGAGCAGCATACAATCTCGCCATCGAGGGCGCTGACGAGGTGATGCTTCCGCTCACGGACGGCCAGCTCCCGTTCTACGCGGTTGTTCAAAACGCCCGAGGCGAACTGATCCGTTGTGAGCTTGACTACGAGTCGGGTGACACACTGGATGACGTGCTTGATCGTGCGGCTCGTTCTGGCGAAGTGGTTTCGGTGTTGGGAAAGGCGATGTGCCTCATCATCGAACTGCGTGAGCGTTCTGCCCTTGTTCTTCCCGAGCACGGTTCAGCTTATGCAGCGCAGGCCAGTCGTTTTCTCAAGCTCTTTGAAGAGGCGACCGGTGAGTGCATCGCGCAGCATCCCATTGTTCGACTTCATCTGAATGCTCTCGATGCGCTTGAAGATGTGGACGCGAGCATTCGTCTCCCTCCGCACCTGAGCGAGTTCTTCGGACAGGAGTGGGTGGAAGGGCGCGTGGTGGCGAAGGAGTGGAGAGGGGTTGTCGATCGAGCTCAAGCTCGCGTGTCAGCTCTCTCCGGTGAACCGACGGTTACACTTGCACAGAAATTGCAGCGTGAGGGAAGACTCGGTGTGATCGTCCCCGAGCAACTCTCAGAACTCGATCGCGCGCTGGAATCCTACGAAAGAGAAATGCGCGAGAGGGCGAGCACTGCCTTCGCCAAAGTGGGAATACGTGAAGAGCAGGTCGCGCGCAAAGTCGCCTTTGCCGTTGAACGTGAACGCCTCATGCGAGAGACGGACCCGGATGGGCTCAAGGTTTTGAGAGAGACAGCTCGTTCACTTGTTGATACGCGTCGAGCTGAGGCCCTTGCAAGCGCCCTATCTGCCACCAAGCTTGGCTACTGGAACGCACGGCCATTTTCCCACTGGGTGATGGCGGTTCCTGGATGGTACGAAGGGATCCGTCGTCGCGCACAGCTCGTCTACGACCAAGGATAAGATCGAACCTGCTTTTCTCTGTCCCTTGACACAAATACCTGCCAGGATTAATCTGTCCTCTTCGAATCCACCTTTCCCAAAGAAAGCGGATTCGAACAAGGCTCTTGATCTCCGCCTGGTGAGTGATGAAGCAGTGTGTGTGCGTCCGCGGCTTGCCGTATACGCGCACGATGAGCGCTCCTGGATTTCCAGTCCCCTGGTCCATCCAGTCTCATATGCGTTCCTGCCAAACATCATCACCCTCCACAAGGAGATTCTCATGTACGGTCTTTCCCGTGCCACCTGCCAGAGCTGTGGGCAGTCCTACAGCATTGATCGAGCAGATCCTCATCGGGTCTACTCGTGTCTCTACTGTGGCGCTCGCCTCAGTCTCTCCCTCCCTCCT
Source organism: Candidatus Uhrbacteria bacterium (assembly GCA_023246355.1). Lineage (GTDB taxonomy): Bacteria > Patescibacteriota > Patescibacteriia > UBA9934 > GWF2-40-263 > JACRJW01. The sequence goes on from JAHFIQ010000002.1 coordinate 89,828, forward strand.
TCCTCATCTTCCTTCTCTTCTCGTCGTTCTGTTTCCCTCTATCGTCGTCGCGTCCGCGTCTTCCTTTTGGAGGAAGAGCGGATCGTGATGCACCAGAGTGAGAGCAGAAATGATTGGGAAGAAGAGGACGTCTCCGACGAACCGACTTGTGACCGATGCTTTGGCTGGAATCCAGCCAAGCACGGACGCTAGTCATCAGCGCTCCCACCGTGGGGGCGTTTTATTTTTTAACACCAAACGATCTGTGCAAAACCGGTGGATGGACGAGGGACAAGTGACCCTTGCATCGCTTGCGTCATTCTAAGAGCACTGTTACATTTAAATTGCCTTACGGTCAGATGGGTGTGTTCCATGAACAAAAATTAACCCACGGTCCGGGAATGCCTCGCCTTTTGGCAGGGCAATAGGATCATCCGGTTTTAACCCACTGCTCACGACGACATGGTGGATACGACAAGCTGCCATCATCGCGGATCAGCAGGATCGATACGGTCCGAGATATGACTTACAGGGGACCGTCACAACCGCTCTGCACCAACCTTATCTGGGCTGCCCATCTTCCCGTCAGGCACCAAAATGATTGACCACTCACCGAGAATATCGGTGGGTGGTTTTGCATTTGACAACTCCTTTTTGTCCTGTTAGATTTAGACCCGTATGAAATTCATGTCGATCCAGAATCAGGTGCATCATCATGGCGACTCAGCAAGAGCCGTCTAACGTTTCGTTTCACTCGAAATTTTAATCAAGACGTCTCTTGCGAGCCGTCTTTTTGTTTGTCCAGCTGAAAAAAGCGATCTGCTCAGGCTTCGGCTCACAACAGTCTCATCGTACGTTTGTGTACGCCTCGACCGTTGTTCGCCTCCAGCCCGTCGCATCTCATCTTTTTTCAGCTGGCCAATAAATTCACGTCATATGAAAAAAACTCTCTTTATCGGTGCAACCCACGGTGATGAAGCGATCGGTGTGCGTGCTCTTCAGTCCCTTGAGAATGTGCGCAAGGATTTTGATTGGCTTATCGGAAACCCTCGTGCGTTTGAGTCTGGGATCCGGTTTACGGATGCGGACTTAAATCGCAGTGCACCTGGCGAGGCCGATTCTCCCGTGTTTGAGAAACGGAGAGCAGCTGAGATTCTTGAGCGCGCCCAATCCTACGGCACCACCATCGACCTGCACGGAACCGTTAAAGACACAGGGCTCTTTCTGATTCTCACCAATCCAAAACCAGAGAATCTTGCCCTGGCCGCGCGCATTGATGTGAAACGCGTTGTTCTGTGGCCGGCGATCACACCAGATTTGAAAAGTCCTCTCTCTGAATTTTTTCCCACAGGACTCGAGATCGAATGTGGACCGATGGGGCTCAAGAAGACACAGATCGAGCTTGAGCGTGTGTTGAATGCCTATCTTGATGAAACACCTGCAAGGGATGAAAAAGAATGGTATGAGGTCTACGGCGAACTCCGCGGAAATCCTGGTGTGCCTCTGAAAGAGTTTGAAGAGGTGACCATCGCTGGCGAGACGTTCTTCCCGTTGCTCGTGAGTGTGTATGCCGATGCCTACGGCGTGGCGTGCTACAAGCTTCGGAGGATTTCCTGACGGCGGTAGCCGCAGGCTTCAGCCTGCGTCCGGACGCAAGCTCAAGCTTGCGGCTACCCTGCAAGAATCAGGAGTCATCCATGCTCGTTCGTCCCTTCAATCCCGCAACCGACATGGCTCGTGTGATCGAGCTCTACCAAACCTGCTTCGCAGAGCCGCCATGGCATGAGCGGTTTAACGCAGGAGAACTCGAAGATGAGTTTCGCGAAATGCTCGCGTGGCCTGATAGCATCTTCCTCGTCATGGAGAGTGACAAGGTCGTCATGGCCGGCGCGATCGGCTTTCACGTCTGCCGCAAGAGGGATGTGTGTGAACGCATTCCGGATGGTGATCGTAATAGCTTCTACGTTGCTGAGCTGTTCGTCGACCCGACGACGCGCCAGCATGGGGTGTGTCGCAAGATGAACGAAGCCTTGCTGCGCATCGCCTGGCGCTTCGGCTTTCGTCGGGCATCCGTACGCACCAGTGAGGCCCAAGGCATCATCCAGCATCTGTTCGTCGACGGGATGCACTTCCGGATCGTGAATCGACAAGATGTCGTCTCAGCCAAGTGGATCGACGGAAAAGAATGTCAGGTTCCCGACCGCCGTGTGCTCATGGTGGGCGAGATTCCCATCTACGACACGATCGACCAGCTCAACGATTCGTCGTCCGTTGGCTCCTTGTAACGCAAAGACAGGACTCTTCCTGTCTTTTTCTTTTTCATCCATCATAAAACCGCTCAGAAGTGAGCGGCTGTTTGTTTATCCCTGCAGCCAGGAGCGATCCTGCACGACGGGGAGTTGGAGCGCACGTTCGCGATCGAGATCAAGTCCACCGAGGTGAACCGCAAGCGGTGTTTGTACCCACTTGAAGATCGAATTCAGAAACAGTTGCGCGAAGCGGTCAACCCACTCAGGGACACGGGACTCCTGTGGCCACATCTGTTGAATGACGTGCCGGACTTCCTGGATGGCCATTTTCTCGCCCACGAACAGGGCAAAGCAGGCATCGAGTACCGGGAAGGGCATGAGATCTGCCTCGTCGGATTGGTTTGCTTCCAGTTCAGCAGATGCCGTGGTTGTATCCAGCACCGACAGCACCCAGAGTCCGGTTTTCTCGTACCACCAACGAATGAACTCGATCACGACCGTTTTGGGAAGATTGGCGATGAGTCCGTAGGCTCCCATCATGTCCCCACCGATCGTTGTGTAGCCCACGGCTTTCTCACTCATGTTGGATGTCTGGAGCCACAGGCCATCCACTTCGTTTGCCAGATTCCACATCCGTTCGCCACGAACACGAGCTTGGATGTTCTGCTTCACCCGTCGTCCAAGGGTGTCCACGCCAAGCGTTGCTTTGAGAGCCTCGTGTTCCTTTTCAACAGCCTCCTGAATGGGAGACACGATGAGGGTCACGCCCAGGTTTTCGCAGATCGTCCTGGTGATTCCACGAGTTTCATCAGAGTTGTGTTGACTGGGCATGTCCACGCACAGAATCATGTCTTTGATGAATGCGCTTCGGAAGGCTCCATCGAGTCCACGTCGATCTGCCTCATCACAAACCGCTTGGTGAACGAGCAAGAGCGTTAGACATGAATCCTTTCCACCCGAGAGGGCAATGAGGAAGCGTTTGAAGGCGCCAGACTTCTCAAAGTAGTCCCACGCGGCCATGGTGATGACCATGGTGAGATCCTGGAAGTAGTTGTCGCGGGGAGTGACGGGTTTATCTTCCGGCGTTGGCAGAAAGAAATTCCTGTGTTGTGGAATCGGATAGGGCAAGTCGTTGTTGGGCAGGGCAGCCAAACGCAATGCCGCATCTGATACCACAGGAACAGCCTGGTGCAAGGCAAGATATTGTTGACGACTGCGACGCCAAGTCGTGTTTTCATTTCGAATGCGTCGTACACGATCGAGATCGACCACGCAGGTTTCAAAGCCCAGACGACCCCGTCGGGCCTGAAGTACGGAGCGGCCACATTGGTTCACACTCCCGCCGCCATCAAAAACCAACGCGTCCTGTGCTCCCACAAGGTTGACGTACAGGACGGTTGCACAATTGTCGTTGGCGCGTGTGGCAATCATCTCACGGCGGGTGTTCACCACGCCCAGACGAAACGGGGAAGCAGAGATATTCACGATGAGCTCGGCTCCCGAGAACGCGCGGCGCACCATAGGACCATCGGGTCGCCAGATGTCCTCGCAGACCTCCAATGCCAGTTTGCCAAACCCGAGTTCGAAGATCATGTCTCCGATGGGAATCTCGTTGATCGTTTCCCGCATGCCGATCGTTCCCGGACTCACAGTCCGTCCTTCGTAAAAGACGTTGTAGTCTGGGAGGTTTTCTTTTGGAACGAATCCGACAATGCGACCATCAACGATGAGGGCGGCCACATTGTAGAGATTTCCGTCCAGGGGAACCGTGAGCCCCACGACGACCGCCATGGAACGGATGCCGTCTGTGCTGAGTTCACGAACCAGACGTTCAAGGTGTGCACCCTGCTGGTCAACGAAACTTGCCCACTGGACAAGGTCCTCGCACGGGTAACCTGCCACGGACAGTTCGCCGAACGCTGCAACCTGACAGCCCTCTGCGGCCATGGCTCGAGCCTGTGTCAGAATCTGTTCAACGTTTTTCTGGAACGCACCGACTTTTGGGTTCACGTTTCCGATACCGACTTTGATGAGGCGCATGACGAGCTCCTAAAACAGGGCTTTGTGGAAGGCCAATGGCAGTTTCACACAAATGGTTCCTCGCGTCCATCCATTCACAGGCGAAGCCATTTCTGCTAGGATCCAAACGCCTTGAATCGGGAGGTGTTCGTGCGCAAAATCCTCGGACTCTTCGTGGCGTTTCTGTTTCTAGCGGGCATGGTGCTGTTCACCGGTCCGGACATTCTGCTGCGGCGTTCGATCAACAGCCTGCTGCGCGCGAGTGAACGAAAGCGACGCAGGACAGAGGTCGCCTGGCAGCTTGCCTGGGCGAGACGCTACTGGTGGATGGTCGAGCGGGTGCTGCACATGGGTTTTGACCTGCGGGTTCCTGATCTCACGTGGCGTGGTCACTACATCGTGGTTCTCAATCACAGGAACGTGCTTGACCACTTGGTTGCCGCTCAGGTGTTTCGTGAAGTCGGCGTTGAGGATCCGCGTTGGATCGTGAAGGCACAAATGCGTTCCGCTCCCATTGTCGGGGAATCTCTCGCGCGTGCGGGATTCGCGTTTGTCTCGCGCAGCAAGGACCCGGAAGACATTGACCGCATTCGACAGATGGCGAGGGTGGCTCGCGCCGATCGAGTGAGTGTGGCTCTGTATCCGGAGGGGACGCGCTTTGATGGCAAACCCAAATCAGATACTCGCTACACAGCCGTGGGTGAACCAAAGATCGGTGGGTTCGCGGCCCTGTGCGAGGAACTGCCCGAGTATCGCGTGCTGGTGGTGTGCATCGATTGGGGCGATCTTCCTGACGCCCGCACCATCTGGGATGGTTCGGCCTACGTGGACCGCGATGTCAGGGTTTCTGTCTGGGAAGAACGCAACCCTTCGCGTGCAGGAGCGCAGGCGTTTCTCGTGAATGTCTGGGACCAGATGGAGCATCGGCTCTCCGAGTCTCGTGGACGTTCACTGGCTCTCAAGATGCAGGCGCGTGCCATTGAACGCGTTCGTAACGGACAGGCCTAAGAGGAAGGCCTGCTTGCCCGCCAGCTCTCAGGAGCGGCGGGTTTTTCTGTTACAATGCTTCTCGTATGTCTCCTACGTTTCTTTTTGACGGCGAGTGCGGGTTTTGTCGGCATTGGACGAACTATTGGAAAAAACTGGTTGGCAACCGCGTCCTGTTTCAAACGCTCCAAGATGCTGGACGTGATTTGACGACCGCGAGGTTTATCACAAAAGATGGCATCGAGTATCAAGGCGCTCGTGCTGTGGCAGAGCTGCTCACGTTTGCTCCTGGAAAAAGTTGGTTCAGATGGCTGTACTTGCATGTGTATCCTTTTGCTTCTTTGAGTGAGTGGATGTACAAGCGCGTGGCATCATGTCGATCGTGTGCGGCTCATGCGACTCGACTGCTGTGGGGAAAAAGTCTTGAACCGTCGACCTTTCTGTTCACGCGGCGATTATTTTTGAGACTGCTCGGCCTAGTCTATCTGATCGCGTTTCTTTCGTTCTTTGTTCAAATTCCTGGACTCATTGGCGAGCATGGGCTTCTTCCTGTGGGTGAGTATCTTGCAAACGCAAAAGCCGCGCTTGGCAACAGCGCCTACTTGCATCTTCCAACCCTTGCCTGGATTTCGCCATCAACTTCCTTCTTGGGCTTCCTTTCGATCCTCGGTGCTGCTGCTTCCCTGCTTGCTGTGATCGGCATCCAGCTTACGCCGGTTTTTTTCTTGCTGTGGATGCTGTATCTCTCTTTGTTCTACGCCGGACAAACCTTCATGAGTTTTCAGTGGGACATTTTTCTCCTGGAGGCAGGATTTCTTGCCATCTTTTTTGCACCGACACGATTTGGGGACAAACACGATGCACCCCATCTGGTGGTATGGCTGTATCGTGTACTTGTCTTTCGGCTCATGTTTTCATCCGGTTTTGTGAAGCTTGCCAGTGGCGATCCAACCTGGAGAAACCTTTCTGCACTCGACTATCATTACTGGACTCAACCGTTGCCAAACACGATCTCGTGGTTTGTGCATCAGCTTCCCGGCTGGGCTGATCGTCTGAGCATCCTGTTCATGTTTGGTGTCCAGCTCGTGTTGCCATTTTTTATTTTCGCTCCTCGTCGTCTGCGCTTTTTTGCTGCGTTTGGTTTCATTGCGCTTGAGCTCGCCATTGGTCTGACCGGCAACTACACCTTTTTTAACCTGCTCACCATCTCATGCGTGATCCTCCTGTTTGACGATCAGTTTTTTCGTCGACTTCCGAAAAAAATTCCCGATGTCGCCAGTCACGCACAGCGGCGAGCCGCACAGATGCTCACAGCCGTGATCGTCTTCTTACTTTTGTTTCACATCCCCACGTCGTTGCGTATCGTAAATTCCTACGGCTTGTTTGCCGTGATGACCACCGAGCGTCATGAGATCATCTTGCAAGGAAGTAATGATGGTGAAACGTGGCTCGATTATGAATTCACCTACAAACCTGGAGATGTGCATCGCGCGCCAGGATTTGTCGCACCCCATCAGCCGAGATTGGATTGGCAGATGTGGTTTGCCGCGCTCTCAAGCTATGAACAGAATCCGTGGTTCGTGCATCTTGCTGAAGCCTTGCTGCGTGGCACACCAGAGGTGACAGACTTGCTTGCAACCAATCCGTTCGCTGGCGATCCACCAACCTATGTTCGGGCCGCGCTCTTTGACTATCGGTTTACCACCGCACAGGAACGTCAAGAAACCGGCGCCTGGTGGGCGCGAGAGTCATTGGGGTTGTACCTGCCGGTCGCAAGTCTTGAACGCAAAACAGGGGATTGACAATCATCGAAAAAACAGGCACTCTGTCCACGCTGAAATCAACAGCAAGGAGACATCATGGTTCTGGGGCTTGTCACGTTGCTCTTCGTCGTCAATTTCGCTATCTCCTGCTTCAACGCGTGGAGTTGCGGTCGCTCGTGGAACGAGACCAAGTCGGTCGGCGGCCTGGCGCACTTCATGAACTGGATGTGCGCCACCATGTCGGCGTCGGGGTTCACCTGGTGCTACCTGATCGTGACGGTCTTCGTCGGCACGTTCATTCCGCACACTCAAGGTGAGGGAGTCGATGCCGTGACGGTTCCGCTGGTGAGCGAGGCCATGGCCAAGGCAGCCTTCGAACTCGGCTACCTGGTCATCTACTTCCCGATCGTAGGGTCCGGCCTGGCAATGACGCTGCAGAGCTGGGCGTACTTCTACAGGGAGCGCTCGTTCAGGAGCGGTGCTGTCGCCGGGTGGAACACCTTCGCGCAGATCTACAACATCGGTTCGGGATTCCGCAACGTCCCCTCTGCCATGTCGGGCGTGAAGTCGTTTTTCAAGAGCGACGAAAAGGGAAAGCTCATCGTCGCCCTGCTCGTTGCCATGGCCGCGATCGGTGGTATCGCCACCACAGCGTTCATCATCCGTGCGACCGCCCGACGGGTCGCAGAGCAAGCCGAGCTCGACTACCGCCGCGCCCGCGCTGCCTGATCCAACAGGATCCTCCCACCGACTTGATCGGTGGTTTTCTATTGGGTGGATTGACGGGCAGGGGAAACCTGTGTAGTGTCTTACGTCCACATGCGAGGTGGTCATGAAAGAAGCATTTCCCTTTGCGCGTTTGAATCCAAGTGCTGGCCGGGCGGTCATTTTCACAGGTGCCGAAACGGCGTTGATCCTTTCGCTCGAACACGATGGGACATTCGATGGTCCAAAGCCTGTTCCAGAGGGCCTACATATGGGCATGTGGCTGCAGCCTGCTGAGTCGTTCATCCTGGATGACCTGGGTGAGGCTCCTGCGTACGAAAACCTCAAGCGAGTCATGGTCGTGAGACGAGATCTCATGAGCCTCCTGTTCGCTTTCACGACGGCCATCGAAGGGAAGTACAAGGTAGAGCTCCGTCAGATGGCAGCCGAGGAGTTCGAGGTGAAGTACGGTACGGCCCATCCTGACGCGATCACGGAATTGAAACGCGTCTTGCTTTCCACGCCGATTCCAGAGGACATGTCGACTCGCGACACGCCTCTCACCGGTCACGGCAAGGCGCTGCTGGACGAAATGGTCGCCATGTACGGCCATCGTCCGTGTGAGGCTTCGGCCCCGACCTAAGCAACCACGCTGGTTGCTTTTCTGTTTTGGGATGACGAACTTGTGACCATATGGTCGAGAGTCCGTCATGGAAAAATAAAAGCCTGAGTACACACTCAGGCAGTCGTGCAGGTCAAACTTCGATTGAGAATCAAGTTCTGCTTCGCACGACCGTGCTCGACACCATGCCTGTCGCCTTTACGGCAGGGAGTCCTTCGTCGAGCGAGAATCGGCCATTCCTGTTCTCGCCCAAGGGCAAGGTCACATGCGGCCGATAGAGTCTGACAGAACCACTCTCGTCCTTAGACAGTGCGCTTTTCGTCAGATCTTGTTCAATGTGTCAGCCACGACTCGATGCGCTGCAAATGTGGCTGAAGTCGCGTGTAGGATCCAACCAGCAGGCTGTGGTCACCATTCACGCGATGCATCTGGATCGTTTCACCAGGATAGGTCGCCGCGCCCAGGAAGAAGTCGTCTTCAGGAACGAGCGCCATGACCTGACAGGTGAACGGCGACATCCACTGACGCAGCGGGGGAAGGAACAGCTGGATGGTTGGCCAGCCTTCCTGCGGAGCCGATCGGGACTCCAGGATTTCGGTTGCGAGCAGGTGGGCTTCCACACCTGTGGCGTCACTCAGGAATACCCGCTTGATCTGACGGGTCGTGTCCAGCATGAGCGGTTTTCCAAACAGCACCCGCAGGATGGGGAGAAACGCGAAGGTGAGCGAGGTCAGGAACACACGGAAGCGGACACCGAAGCGTTCAAGACCTGAGAGCAGCACCACTTTCTTGAAGAGCTTGGGGCGCTTGCTCGCCACACCACGTGCGACCTGTGAACCCATCGAGTAGCAGATGGCGCAGGCTCCGTCTGGAACCGCATGCAACTGCATGAGCGCGAAGTTCACGTATTGGTTGAGTGACCGTCCTTTGTAGATGACGATCACCACGTTCCATCCCTTGAAGAAGGAAATGACATGACGGAACCACCAGCGCACCAGAGCGTCTGATTGGTTCCCCCAAGCGCCGGCAAACAGCACCAGTGTACGAGATCCATCCATACGGCCTCCGATGGGGGACTGTCCCCACTGAGCGATCTTGCCACGTTCAGGCACCCAGGCATCGCTTCAACCTACGTTTCAGTAGGTTTCAGCGACTGCCAGCCCGAACGTGTCAATCTCATCTCATTGGGAACAGTCCCGATGGATCAGAAAAGATGCCACGATTTGCAGCATCTGTCAATGGAGTCTGGATTAGCTGATCGAAATAGGATCGCCTTTGCGGATGCCGAATTTTTCCGCTGCGCTCCCACCTTGGATGACGAGCTCGACGAATCGATGATCATGCAAGCCTGAAGAGCCGACGATGAGTGCGGCCTGGCCATCAGGAACATCGGCCAGACGTTCGACGCACAACACCTCCAACGAGGTTGTGTCCGCAAACGTGACGCGTTTGCGCAGGCCTGCTTCAAAGGCGCAATCCGTTGAAGTGACACTCGTCTTGCAGTTGCCAAACGAATCTGTCCACCAGACCAAAGGGGGAAGGTCGGCGATGTCAGCTGCGGGAAGGATTTCGGCGTGGACGTCTTTTTTGTCCCAGACGATTCGGGCCAGGCGTGGCAAATAATTGAGTGATCGAAATTGTGTGTGAACGGCTGCGTCGATCTGCGCGGGAGGATAGTCACCAGCCTTGAGGGTGTGTTCGATGTCGGTCACGAAAACTTCATGGATGAGCCCAAACGTTTTGAGCAAGCTAAAACAAAATCCATCAACCGTGCCGACGATGAGTTTATTTCCTACCCAGGCATACCCAAACGGTGAACCGTTCTTCCATTTTTTGGCGCGTCCATGGCGAGGAGCGCAGTTGACCGCGATCACACCGGGTGCGTCGTCTGAGGCATCGAGCACGTCGATGACGTTGCCGGCCGCTTCGATGTCCGAGGTTGCCCCAATAAAGCTCACGTGCATCTGAGGAAAGAGATGGGCGTAGCGCGTTTCTTGGCGACTGCGAGCATTGTCGTCGCGGCAGTCCGTGATGATGGTTACAAACATAGGAGGGAGAGGTGGAAAAGGTGGAGGAGGTGGATAAGGTGAAAGAGGGAAAAAGTAACGGAAGAATAGCAGAGACTTGAAGAATGATCAATGGAAGGCTAAGCTATCACTCAGTTTCCAAGACCTTATCTACCTTTTCCACCTGATCCACCTTCCTTTATGTCTGACGTTTTTAAAATCACTGGCGGTTTGCCGCTCAAAGGGGAGATGGCTGTTTCGGGCGCCAAGAACGCGGCAAGTAAAATGATGATCGCGACTCTGCTCACCGACGAGCCAGTTGTTTTATCAAACCTTCCTCGTCAGCAAGAAACGGAAATTACCCACGAGATCATCACGACCGTTGGCGCGAAGACTCAGTGGATCGACGAGCATACGCTTTCGACCCAAACCTCCACGATCACCTCCAACCACGTGTCAGAACTTACACGCAAGAACAGAATCAGTGTGCTGGCGATCGCGCCACTTTTGCATCGCACCGGAGAAGCGTTTGTGCCGTTGGTGGGCGGGGATAAAATCGGTGCTCGGCCTGTGAATTTTCATATTCAAGCATTGCAAACGCTCGGCGCACAGATTGAAGAAACACCCGAGGGGTACCGTGCGACGGTCGCGAAACGTCTGAGCGGTGGGCTCATCAAATTTCCGTATCCATCTGTGATGGCCACTGAGACCGCGATCTTGGCAGGGGTGCTGGCGGAAGGTCGAACGATGATTAAAAACGCGGCCGGGGAGCCTGAGGTGAAGGCGCTCATCATGATGTTGCAAAACATGGGTGCGATGATTCAAGTGAATGCGGGGCGATCGATCGAGATTATCGGCGTGGAGAAATTACACGGGACACAGGTCAGGGTGATGCCCGACCGCATCGAGGCCGCATCGTATGGAGCCATGGCTGTTGGCACGCGCGGAGAAATTTTTGTGCGAGGAGCACAGCACGAACACATGATCACGTTTTTGAATGCGGTGCGAAAAATTGGCGGAAGCTATGAAGTGCAAGACGATGGCATTGTATTTCGCGGCTCAGAATCCTTGAAAGGCATGGAGCTGGAAACCGACACGCATCCAGGATTCATGACCGACTGGCAGCAGCCATTTGTGGTGTGTTTGACTCAGGCCCACGGAACGAGTGTTGTTCACGAGACCGTGTACGAGGAACGTTTTGGCTACACGGATGCGCTCAAAAAAATGGGCGCTGATATCACGCTGTTTAGTAACTGCTTGGGCGAGGTGAAGTGCCGCTTCCGCGGACAAAATTATAAACACTCAGCGGTGATCACAGGACCCTCCAAGCTCCACGCCGCTGAAGTCGCGGTTCCCGATATCCGTGCTGGCCTTGCCTTTGTGGTTGCTGCACTCGTAGCTGAAGGTACTTCTACGCTCACCGGCATTCATCACCTCGACCGCGGATACGAACGACTAGAAGAAAAGTTAAAAGGCGTTGGCGCGAGGATTGAGCGGGTATGTAATTGATGCTGGACAGAAAGAGTTTAGTATATTTCGAGTTGGACTTTGTGAGTGGAGACAAGATTTCGTAGGTGCGAAAAGACGTCACCGTGATCGGTTATGACCATTGATAAATAAAATCGCCCAGTGTGAACTGAGCGAGAGCTATCCCTGACGAATGCGTTCAAACGCGACGGCAAGAACTCGGTGTGCGAGTTCGCGGTCTGAAACGTGCGGCGGGATTGCGATCCGTTGGCGGATCACTGAGAGCGTGACAGGTGGACCCGTCGGTTCGTGTCCGAGTTTCGTGGCAATGAGCTGCTGCGTATAGTCGAGCGCGAGCTCGACTGGCATCTGGAACATGGTGGTTGACCTCGATGTTGAGAGGAAGCTCGTGTCCGCATGTTTGCAGGCAGGAGCAACTCCCAACATCTCCTCTTATTTTTTTCTTCGACTCATTACGTCTTCCTTATCGAGCAATTCCCAGACAAAATCGATCGCTGCAGCCGCGACCACGTCACGGACACGCGGGTCATCACTGTCTCCGACGAGTTCTGCGATATCCTTGTCTACCGTCCATCCCTCTATGTTTGAGACGAAGTTTCGACAGGTGATTCTGATCGAATCGACAAGGCGCAAATGCGCAAATCTTCGAGCGCGGTCTGCTTCCATGATTCTCTCTTTGTCTTGTGACTTGCTCGCATTGATAAGACCAATACGTGAATCGATATAGGAAAGCGAAGCGCTTGTAATTCCGTCGACCATTTTTTTGAAGACCTCACGTTTTTCCTGCGGAATATTCTCCAATGAGTCATTCATGTTTTTGGTCAGACGTGAAAGACGGGTATCGTAGATTTTTCCTTCGCCTCGCTCTGACTCAGCTCCTCGCCCCTCGTTTTCGTAAAAGTGGATTCGGTGGTATTCACCGAGCTGCCCTTCTAGTGGGTGTGATCCAGGACTTTTCATAGAGGATGCTATACTATCGAAGTTACTTAGCTTGTCAAGTGATCGTTCGAATTAAGTTAAGGATAGCATATTTTTCATACTCGCACTTTCTGTCTTCATTCCAACCTACTACCTAAAACCTACAACATTCTTTGTCTATGTTTCTTCAACTCTTTTTTGGATCACCAGCGATTGGGATTGTGTGGGTGGTGGCTATTTTGTCCTCGCTCACCATTCATGAGTTCTCGCACGCACTTGTGGGCAAGCTCGTTGGCGACAAAACAGCAGAGCGGGAAGGGCGCCTTACGCTCAATCCTCTTGCCCACATTGATCCCACAGGGTTCATGTTGCTTTTGTTATTTGGATTTGGCTGGGCCAAACCTGTGCCGTACAACCCATACAACCTGAAGGATCCAAAATGGGACTCGGTGAAGATCGCCTTGGCAGGTCCGCTGTCGAATTTGATCATCGCGATTCTGGCTGGCGTGATATTTCGTCTGCTGGTGGGAGGGGGAGTGATTGCGCATCTGAACTTGCTCGCGGTATTTTTGTTTCTCACGATCCTCTTGAATCTGTTTCTCATGTTCTTCAACGTGATTCCTGTGCATCCATTGGACGGTTCTAAATTGTTTTTCGCGCTGTTTGATCATCCCAAGTATGCCGCTCTTCGACATGCTGTGGCCGTGTATGGACCTCGAGTGCTCATGATCGCCGTGTTCATCTCAGCTTTCACGTCGCTGAATGTCTTCTTTTTTGTGAGCGGTCCAGCCTTTGGGACCTGCAACGTCTTGCTTGGACAAAGCTGCGACGCCTACTTCACGTCGATTTTTTCTTTGCTATGAACGACCCAAAATCAAAACTGACTCCCGAACAGTACAACATTTGTTTTTTGAAAGGCACGGAGCCACCGTTTTCGGGGAAGTATTATAACCTCCATGACGATGGGATGTATGTCTGCGTGTCGTGTGGGTCGCCCTTGTTTTCCTCTGATACAAAATTTGACTCAGGCACGGGCTGGCCGAGTTTTACTGACGTGGTGCAAAAGGGGAATGTGAAGCTGGTGGAGGATCGGGCACTTGGCATGCATCGCACCGAGGTTCAGTGCGCCACCTGCGGCGCGCATCTTGGCCATGTGTTTGATGACGGTCCGGCACCAACAGGAAAACGCTACTGCATCAATTCCCTTGCGCTTGATTTTCAAAAAAAAGAAAACCCGCCGGCGCTCTGAGAGCTTTGGCGGGCAGGCCACGTCGTTCGCGAACGACGTGGCAGGGACCCTCGAGTGAGGGTTTGTTGATCTGGTCTAGAGCTCGCCCATTGCCTCGCGCAGGTCGCGGGTGAAGGCGTCGGCCTTGGTCAGGAAGGCCTGCGCGACCGACATGGCACGTTCACGCAGCACGGAGTTTCCGGCCTCGTTCATGAGCTGGACGCTCAGGACGAAGTACGGGTGTCCGTGAGCCACGGCCGATCTCGCGAAGAACTCGTTGGGCTTGGGAGTCGGTGCCTCGGTGATCTCGCGTAGACGTTGCAGCTGGATCTCGGGATCGGGGATTCCGAGTCTTTCCGCACTTTCCAGAGCAGCTTGGAGGAGTTCTCGGATCGGCTCGACCAGCCCCAGCTCACGGATCCTCAGCCCCGTCTCGCCGCAGTCTCTGCAGACCGTGGACAGGCGCAGCTCGCGGGGATCGATGGCTTTTCCATCGTCGAGCATCCGACGCAGCATGGCGTTCACGCCGCGGTCGACTGCCTCCTCGAGCTCGGTCTTGGTCGGCAGCCTCTTCACCATCTCCTCGAACGCTTCGAACGCCGGAGCGAGGTCGCGGCGGAAGAGGCTGAAGAGGAAGCGCGCGGCGCTCGGATCGTCTGCGAACGTGACCAGCTCGGAGTACTGGCGCACCTTCCAGATGTAGGTCCCAGGGACCTTGGGTGCCGGGCTCTCCTGGATGCGCCGCATGATGAGCGCCGTGAACGGGCCGTTGTCGCCGTCCGACGGGGTGAGGAAGACCTGGGGTTCCTTGTCTGGTTCGATCACCAAGCGGATGGCGATCCTCGGGTCGTCGGGGATGGAGAGACCGCACTGATCGAGCAGTTCGGCTGAGAGAAGGGACAGCATTGGCTGAATTCCGGGTTGGGAGTTTGCTTTCACCAAAACGGTGTTGGCACGAAGAGGGTAGCAAATAGGCCTGGACTGTCAAGCGCTCCGAAGAGCTTTTTCTTGACCCACTGGCGACCCTCGTGATACTCTCCAGGCGCTATTTTTATTGAATTGCCACATCGGTTATGCCAACAGTCAATCAACTTATTCGAAAAGGACGACATCCTAAGTCCTACAAAAGCAAGTCCCCGGCGTTGCAATATACGTTGGACTCTTTGCATCGCAAACGCACGCCCCTTGCTCACGGCTCTTCGTTTAAACGCGGGGTCTGTGTGAAGGTCACCACCATGACCCCAAAGAAACCAAACTCAGCTATCCGCAAAATCGCCCGCGTGCGACTTTCAAACGGGACAGAAGTGAATGCGTATATTCCTGGGGAAGGACATAACCTGCAAGAGCACTCCATTGTGATGTTGCGCGGAGGTCGTGTGAAAGATTTGCCAGGTGTGCGCTATCACATCGTGCGTGGCGTGTTTGATACTCAGGGTGTGGAAGGCCGCCGCCGTGGCCGTTCCAAATACGGAATGAAGAAGCCTAAGGAGAAGAAGAAATAATTCATCATCGGAGTACCTCACTCGCGTGGGGGAAGTCAACCGATGAGATAACGTCAAAATTATGCGAGGCAAACAAGCACCTAAGCGAGAAATTGTCGCTGACCCAAAGTTTGGCAACGTTCAAGTGGCCAAGCTGGTCAATTGTATTATGCACGACGGAAAGAAATCCGTTGCGCGAACCGTTGTCTATGATGCGTTTGACATCATGGCTGAGAAAACAAAATTAGAGCCGCTTGAGGTGTTCGATCGCGCGCTCAAAAATGTCATGCCTTCCCTGGAAGTGAAGAGCCGACGCGTGGGTGGAGCCAACTATCAAGTGCCAATGTCTGTCCGCGGCGAGCGCAGATATCTTTTGTCGTTCCGTTGGATCATCACCGCGGCTCGTTCTAAAAAAGGCCGAGGCATGGCTGAACGTCTTGCCGATGAACTCGTCGCCGCCTCCAACAATGAAGGCGACGCGGTGAAAAAGAAACTGGACGTACAGCGCATGGCGGAAGCTAATCGCGCCTTTGCTCATTTTGCCAAACGATAATATGCCTCGTGAATATCCTCTTTCTGCGATTCGCAATTTCGGAATTTTTGCGCACATTGACGCCGGGAAAACAACGGTGTCTGAGCGCATTTTGTTTTACACCGGGAAGAAGCACAAAATCGGTGAAGTGCACGAAGGTGCCGCCACTATGGACTGGATGGAGCAGGAGCGTGAACGTGGCATCACCATCACGGCGGCTGCGACCACGTGTTTTTGGAAAGATCACCAGCTGAATCTCATCGACACGCCAGGACACATTGACTTTACCGTCGAGGTGAAGCGTTCGATGCGCGTGCTTGATGGTGGTGTGGCCGTCTTCGATGGGGTGGCAGGCGTGGAGCCACAATCGGAAACCAACTGGCGTTATGCGGATGATTTTAAGGTTCCGCGCATTGCGTTTATCAACAAACTCGACCGCACAGGCGCTGATTTTTACAAGGACCTTGAGTCTGTGCATCGACGTCTGACCAAAAACGCGCATCCGATTCAGTTGCCGATCGGGACAGAATCGAACTTCATCGGCGTCATCGATTTGCTGCACATGAAGGCGCACATTTATAAAGACGATCTAGGAAAAGATGTGGAGGTGGGAGAGATTCCAGCCGAGTATCTTGAAAAGGCCAAGGAGTATCGCGCCAAGCTCGTGGAGGCGGTTGCTGAGAATGATGAAACGCTCATGAACAAGTTTTTGAATGGCGAGGAGTTGACCATTGAGGAGATGAAACCCGTCATTCGCAAAGCCACGATCGCCAACACATTTGTTCCCGTGATGTGTGGTTCGGCTCTCAAGAACAAAGGTGTACAGTTATTGTTGGATGCAGTTGTTGATTATCTTCCCAACCCCCTGGAAGTTCCTGATGTGGTTGGCCATGATCCAGATGATCTTGAGAAAGAAATCATTCGCCATGCATCTGACGAAGAGCCGTTTGCTGCGCTTGCTTTTAAGATCGCCGCTGATCCGTTTGTCGGAAAGCTGGCGTTCTTTCGCGTCTACTCTGGAGTTGTCAAAGCGGGTTCGTACATCTTGAATTCTTCCACAGGAAATAAGGAACGTGTGGGACGCATTGTTCGTCTTCACGCCAACACGCGAGAGGAAATCGATGAAGTGCATGCGGGAGAAATTGCCGCCATGGTGGGTCTGAAAGAAACCTTCACCGGGCATTCCCTGTGCGATGTCGATCATCCTATTTTGCTGGAAGCCATCAGTTTTCCAGAGCCGGTTATTTCGATCGCGATTGAACCAAAGACCAAAGCCGATCAAGAAAAAATGGGCGTGGCTTTGCAAAAACTGGCTGAGGAAGATCCAACCTTCCGTGTGCGAACAGATGAGGAAACCAATCAGGTCATTATTTCAGGAATGGGTGAGCTGCACTTGGACATTATTGTCGATCGCATGAAGCGCGAGTTTTCTGTGGAATGTAATGTCGGTCAGCCACAGGTGTCTTACCGCGAGACAATCAAAGGAAATGCAGAGGGCGAAGGGAAATATATTCGCCAGACGGGTGGCCGCGGTCAGTATGGTCACTGCTTGGTGCGCATTGAGAAGTTGCCTCCAGGATCTGGGGTCGAGTTTGATGAGGAGGTGAAGGGTGGAACGATTCCAAAGGAGTATTTCAATCCGATTGAAAAAGGGGTACGGGAAGCCGCTGAGCGCGGAGTGCTCGCTGGATACCAGCTGCTGGATTTGAAAGTGATTTTGACGGATGGTTCGTATCACGAAGTCGACTCGTCCGAAGCCGCGTTTAAAATTGCCGGCTCCATGGCCTTTCAAGATGCGGCGCGCAAGGCTGGTGTTGATTTGCTCGAGCCGATCATGAAAGCGGAAGTGTCCACACCGGAAGATTTCATGGGCTCGGTCGTGGGAGACTTGAATGCCAAGCGTGGACAGATCCAAGAGATGGCAGATCGCTCTGGAGCCAAGGCGATCACCGCGTTTGTGCCGCTCTCGGAAATGTTCGGCTACGCGACGAGCCTGCGTTCGATGACACAGGGTCGTGCCAGCTACTCAATGGAGTTTGACCACTACGATGTCGTTCCAACAAACGTTGCCAAAGAGATTATCGAGAAGCGTGGCAGCGGACCAACACGGGCATAAAAAAAGCCCCGGCGTAAGTCGGGGTTTTATGTTTTGTAGAGATAGACGTTTGCTTCTTTGCCTGTGGGCGTCCAATCAGGAATCGAAAATGCGTTGGAAACAATCCGAGCGCCAGGTGGAAGTTCTGCTTGTAGTTTTTCGCCGAGTTTTTTCATGACATAAGGAAGTTGATAGAGAAAAACCACGGTTGCTTCGTGCACGTCCGCGTTCCACATGGATGCATGTTTGACCTGGGCGATGTGGTTTAGCTGTGCTTTTTTGATGTTGCGGTTGGCGAGTTTCACAAGGCCTGGATGGATTTCGTAACCAACGGCTGAGGCGACACCTTTTTTTGCTGAGACAATAACCATGCGTCCATCGCCAGAGCCAAGATCGATGACATGATCGTCCGGAGAAAGGTTGGCGAGGCGCAGCATCACTTCCATTGTCTGGCTCACAGTAGGAACATACGGTGCTCCCCGGAAGAATATTGGCAGCAGCATGGGTGCAAACCAATAGATCGCCAGCAGGTTTGAGGTGATCAAGAGAGACGCTGCGAGGAGCAAGAGGAATATGTTACTATCCATACATTATGAAAACGGTTCCACAAGAGGTTTTGAAGGGGTACGCGATTGGGAATGTCAAATCGATCACGCCGGTTACGGCCGGCCTTGTGCATGAGACCTTCGCCATCAAAACAGATCAGGGACAGTATATCATCCAAAAACTGCATCCCGTGCTGGCGAGCCGTGCGATCGGGGAAGATTTTTTGGCCGTGACGGAATTTTTGCGATCGCAAAATTTTCTTTCACCTGTTTGCGTTCGCACAAAAAATGGTTCGGTGTTGTCGATCGTCAAAAACGACGTCTGGCGCATGCAGACCAAGTTGCCCGGTCAAACCATCCATGTGGTCCAAGACCTCGCCATGGCTCGCGAGGCAGGAGAAATCTACGCACGGTTTCATAGCGTCATGGATAGAATGGACTATCGGTTCAAATCAAAAAAGATTCTGCATGAAACGGAGAAGGTGTATGGGGCCTTTGGGAAAGCGACAAAAGGTTGCAAGGTGGATGAGGTGGAAAAGGTGGCGAAGGAAATTGATTTCATCCGCCGCGAGCTGCCAAGGTTTTTTCTGCCCAGCGATCTGCCGTTGCGCGTCATCCACGGTGATCCAAAGATTTCAAATATCCTGTTTGACCGAAAAGGAAAGGCCAGGGCAATCATCGATTTGGATACGTGTAACCGACGACCATTACTCGTTGAGCTCGGCGATGCGTTTCGTTCGTGGTGCGGCGGTGCAGAAGACGATCCGAAAAATGCGTTTTCAATTCCGCGTTTTCGCGCCGCGTGGAAAGGCTATGAGGTCGGTGCACAGGGATTCATGACAGCAAAAGAACGCAAATTGGTTCCCAAGGCGATCGGCACCATCACACTGGAACTTGCCTGTCGGTTCCTCACGGATTATTTCGCAGACAACTATTTTGGTTGGGATCCAAAACGCTATCCATCCCGTCGTGCCCACAATCTCGCTCGGTGTCGAGGACAGATTGCCGAGTTCAAGGATTATCAAAAAAAGTTGCCGGCGATTAAGAAAATTGTCGAAGTTTAAGTTGATTTTCTTGGCATTTTTTGCTACACTGTTTGTATGTACAACTGGTCTACGGACACCGCACAGCTCCAAAAGGACCCAAAAAAATACGCCATCTGGAAGCTTGAACAGATGGTGAATTTTGGATTAGATGGTAAAAAGATTCAGGAGTCTGATTTACGGAAACATTGGGATCAAATCCAGATCGATCCAGCCCGTAGGGCTTTTTTGAAGGTCCTTTTGTATGGTTGATATTCTCACAGCCGATCAGGAGTTTGGCGTCGATGTCGACAGTCAACTTGATATCGCCGTTAACAAACTGTTCACGATTTATCAACGAACAAAAGCACGTGATTATATCGACCTGTATGTTCTTTGCCAAAAAGGCGGATATACGATCTCAGATTTGACCAAGAAGGCCAGGATCAAGTTTGACTGGCACATCGATCCTCTTCAACTTGGATCTCAGTTTATGAAGGCTCAGACAGCCCCCGACCTTCCTCGGATGATCGAGAGTCTCAAGCCGGAGCTCTGGCAGACGTTTTTTGTTGAGGAGGCGAAAAAGTTGAAAGATCTGATTATGGAGTAATCCCACGATCATCAACCTCCACTAGGTTAAAATTATGAACCGACCAGAAACAACCCTTTTCATGCTCATGTCCGTCGACGGGAAAATTTCTACCGGCGACACAGACGCCATGGATTTTGATCACGATTTGCGACAAGTCGTTGGAGTCAAAGATGGTCTTCAGCAGTATTACGATCTCGAACAACAAACGGATTTGTTTTCACTTAACACCGGTCGTGTCATGGCGAAGATTGGTGTGAATGATCGAACAGAGAAACCCACAAAGGTGCCCGTGAGTTTCGTCATCATCGATAACAAACCGCATCTTACCAAAAGCGGTGTTGAGTATCTTTCAAAATGGGTGAAAATCTTGTATCTCGTCACAACGAATAAAGATCATCCTGTCTTTCAGGTGAAGGCTGAAAATGTTGTTACCCTTTTTTCTGACGGCAAGGTTGATTTCGAGAATCTATTCAGACGTTTGAAAACAGAGTTCGCGATCGAGCATTTAACGATTCAATCCGGAGGAAGTCTCAATGCCATGTTGATGCGAAGTGGTTTGATCGATCACGTTTCCATCGTTGTTGCTCCTGTGATCGTTGGGGGACGTACAACTCCAACACTCATTGACGGCGAGGCACTGCATAGCCAAGAAGAACTGATGAGACTCAAAGCATTGAAGTTAGTGAAGAGTGAAGTGTTGACAAATTCGTATTTGCATCTTGTTTACGATGTTTTATGAACTTCTCAAAATACAAAGCTGTGTTCTTTGACGCGGACGGCGTCTTGATCAAGTCAAAGTTTCTTTTTACGGAACAGCTTAAACGGGATTTTGGGATTCAAATCGAGAAGATGCTTCCATTTTTCACTGGCGTTTTTCGAGACTGTTCCGTTGGGAAGGCTGACTTGAAGGACGAACTCACAAAAGTCATTGGGAATTGGGGTTGGAAGGGAAGCGTAGATGAGTTAATGGATTATTGGCTAACAAAAGGAACACAAATCGATCAAGAGCTTCTTGAATATGTAAAGTCGCTTCATGATACCGGTCTTCGTTGTTTCATGGCGACGGATCAGGAGAAGTATCGTGGTGAGCACCTACAAAAAATAGTTGGCAATGGCCAGGTATTTGAACGCGTGTTTTACTCAGCGCAAGCTGGCTCTTCAAAGAAAAATCAGGCGTTCTGGGAATTCGTATTTCAAGAGGTTAGTGGAGATCTCAAACCTGTTGAGTGTTTCTTCACCGACGACGATCAAGTGAATGTAGAAGCTGTGGCGTCATTCGGTATCGACTCGTTTCTCTACACCGATTTTGAGTCGCTCAAAAAACGATTAGAAGAAAATCGTGGAGTCTGAAAATAGGTTTCGTTCTAATTTCCTACGAACTTATGGAATCTGAATCACTTGAAATGATAGCACTTGAAACGGAGTTAAGAGCAGAAACCCAACGGGTACTTGACCGAGAGTTTATTGCGCCCTTGCGTGATGTTCTTGAAGCGGAGTTGCCCTCAAAAACTGGTGAGACATTCCGATTAGGTGAGGTCGTTGATAGGAATATCGAAGCAATCAAAGGTGCCGAATCGGATGAACAACGTGCTGAACGCCAAAAAACACTGGTTTCGGAGCTTGTAAACACGATCAAACAACTCCCCAGCGACAGTTGGTCTTGTTCCACCCGTCAACTCCTCGAAAACAAGGCGGCTAACTGTTCCAACGCCGCGTCTTTGCTTGCTCTCATTTTGGAACAACGACAAGACGACACAGGAATTAAGAAGTTCGAGTATGCCAACCCGCAAGGTCACTCGATCAATATCGTCAGTTTTGACGACGGGACGATGTGCTACGCCGACCCACGCAACGGAGTTTTTGAAGACGTGACCAAACGCATGACCGTTGAAGATCAGCCAGAGATGCGGTTGTATGTTCTCAAAGACCCGGAGCCAAAGATGCCGCATCGGTTTTATCCCGCTGTAAAGAAACTGCACGATATCATCGTCGGGGTTTACGCCGCGAACATGTCCGAGGTTCCAATGTTTGCTCGTGGAGAGTTCGATGAGAATATGAAACGGACGGCACCGCCCGAGGAGCTGGCAAAGATGCAAGCCCAGGCACAGGTGGCTCAACAACGTGAAGAAATCAATGACAAAACTGCAGAAAAGTACAAGGAGATGGCCGCACGTTTGAAAGCACCCGTCCGCGCGTTTCGCAACACAGACCGTTTTAAAATGGAGGCCGAGATGATGAAGACCGGAAACGATGCGGAGGATGCCTTGAAACGCATTGGTACGCGTGTACGATCCCAAAGTGAACTGAAACAAAAACTTTATAATGCAAAACCATCCATTCGTGCGTTCCTGCTGGGTGAATCAAGTGAGACCACCGTTGGTGACATAGAGGTCGAGGCGGCCTTACGTCTCTATCGTGATGCTCAACAAACAGCTGACACTCTTCTACATAAATCTGATGAGGAAAAGCAGCACCGTGTTGATCGACTTTTGGAGAAAATCCAAATATAGTATCAAAAATTGTTTTATGATCCTCCACTTCGCCCATATCGTTTTGAACGTCACCGACGTAGGTCGTTCGCGGCCGTTTTACGAAAAAGTTTTGCGAGACGTTCAGGTGATCGATGAGTCTGAACATCATGTCGGTTTTTCCAATGGCCAGTTTTCTATGTGGCTTGTCGATGAAGACACGCAAGGGAATCGATATCTGGGTGTGGCAACGGACAAAGCTGTGGGTCTGCATCATTTTGCTTGGAAGGTTGAGACGATGGATGAACTAAAGACGTGGGAAATCTATTTGCGCGAGCAAGGAATTGAAATGCAAAAAGGTGGCATCACCGACGACGATTTCGGCGGGGAAGGCATTTTCTTTCGCGATCCGGATAACATCAGGCTGGAGATTCATTTGGGATGAACGTTTGTATGAATCCTCTTTTTACCACCAGCTACGTTGATCCTGACCTTGATGGCGTGGCGTGTGCCATTGCCTATGCGGAGTTGTTGAACGCAACGGGAGTGACAGCGACGGCCTGTGTGATGGGACACCCAACGGTCGAGGCGGAGTTTGCGTTGTCGACACTTGGGGTCGCGCGGCCGATTCAACGAGAATCTTTTTTGCCAATCGAGCGAGTGATCATTCTGGACGCGAGTGAGCCGATCCATTTCGAAGGCCGACTCGTGCCTGAACAGGTGATCGAGGTGATCGACCATCGTCAGGTGAACGAGGCGCATCTGTTTTCAAACGCGAAGGTACAGATAGAATTTGTGGGTGCGGCGGCGACACTGGTGGCAGAGAGATTTTTAAAACAGGATCATGTGCCGAGTGTGAAGTCGGCGCAGCTCTTGCAAGCAGCGATCATTTCAAACACACAACATTTTCAGGCCAACACCACCACAGATCGTGATTCTGCCATGATGCAGTGGCTTCACGAAATGGCCCCGTTGCCTGATGCGTTTGTGCAAGACATGTTTGCTGCCAAGTCGGATTTCACTGGTGAGAAACTTGCGCATGCCATGGACATTGAAACCGCTATTTTTGAAATGGGCGACAAACGTATAGGAATCGTTCAACTTGAAATGATTGGATCAGATGCATTGGTGCGTGACCGTAGAAATGAGCTTTTGCAGATCCTTGAGTCTTTTCGACAACAGAACAATCTCGATCATATTTTTCTGACCATTCTTGATATCGAAGCCAAGCTAAATCGTTTTGTGACGGTTGATCGAATCATGCAGTCTGTTCTCACAGAAGTTTTGGGTGTGACGTTTGTTGAAAACGTCGGCGTCCGTGATGGAATCATCATGCGAAAAGAAATCGTCCCGCTCATCAAAAAGTCCGTAGTCGGACCTGTCACGTCGTTCGCGAACGACGTGACCTGACCCCATTCTATGAAACGCTCACGGATTTGGTTTCTGGTTCTGGGTGTTTCTGCGAGTTTTTTGTTTGGCGTGGTCGCTGGAGGTTTCTTGCCAGATCATGATTTTCAACTCTCAGATCACGAGCCGGTTTTTTCGTATGGCTATGCGGCTCCGTCTTTGTATGAAAGCGCGAACAAAACGGCTGACACGATCGAAAGGACAGGAGCGCGCTCAGCGATTGTCGCTCATCATCTGCTTGTTGCCGACAAGATGGCGCAGGTGTTTGCAAGCCTTGGGACAGGAGCAGAAAAGACAGTTGTCATTTTGTCGCCGAATCATTTTTCCGCGGGTAAGTCAGCCCTTCAAACAACAACAGGATCGTGGACAACGCCCGAGGGGAATGTGGAAGTTGATGATGAAGCTGTTGAGAAACTGCTTGGACGTGTGTCCGGTCTTCACGATGAACCTGAGACATTCAAAACCGAACATGGAGTGAGTGCCATCACACCATTTGTGAAGCATTGGTTTCCAAACGCGAAGCTCGTGCCTCTGGTCATTCACGACAAAGCCACGGAAGAAGAAGTGGTCGCACTTGCTTCGGCCATTGAGGACGTCGTTCCTCATGCGATCGTGATCGCCTCCATTGACATGTCGCACTATCTTCCGATGCACATACAGGAGTATCACGATGCGGTGACTCTGCGGGCGATCGCAGAGGGGAGTGCGGATTTCAATTTGGAGATCGATGCCAATGATGTGTTGCAAACGCTGTTTGACGTGAATCGTTTGCGCGGGGATCAAGAGTGGGTGATGACGCATCATGGAAGTTCATTGGCTATGGGTGCCACTGACGACTGGCGAGAGAATACAAGCCACATTCTTGGGTACTTTCTTGACGGCGAACCCGCGGACAACCCGTTTGTGAGTTTGCAGTTTGTTGGCGATGTGATGCTTGATCGAGATGTGCGTGAAAAGATCAACGCGCTTGGCGTTGAGTATCCTTGGGAGAATGTCACGCGCTACTTGCAAGGGTCCACTCTCAGGATCGCGAATCTCGAAGGGACGGTGAGTGAGAAGCCAAGTGTGGCTACACATGAGCCGCCATTTACCTTTACGTTTGCACCGGAGTTTGTGGAGGCGATGCAGCCGTTCATCGACGTGGTGAGTCTTGCGAATAATCACACGGACGACTACGGAGATGAAGGGGAACAAGAAACAAGAGATCGTCTTGTGACGGATATCGGTATCGAATGGTTTGGTGGGTCTAATCGATCAGACGATGTGTATCGGTATGATGCCTGCAACGAGTCTGGTTGCGACTTTGGGATCAGCCTGATCGGCTATCACCAGTTCGGATTCCAGATGAGAGACTTAACCCCCATTATTGAACAAGAGGCCCAGGAAGGACGGTTTGTGATCGTGATGCCTCACTGGGGAGAGGAATATGTGACCGAGCCACAAGTAGGCCAACGTGAAATGGCTCAAGCCATGATCGACGCGGGAGCCGATCTCATCGTCGGCGCGCACCCTCACGTGGTCCAAGAAATCGAAGTCATCGACAACGTGCCGGTCGTGTACTCGCTTGGAAATTTTATTTTCGATCAGGACTTCGATGAGACAACCCGCGGCATGACACTTGGGGTGATCTTGGACCAAAAAAGTGCTACACTTTATCTGTCGCCGATTTCGACCTTGGCAGGACAGCCGACGCCATTGTCCGACGAAGAAGCCGCGCAACTTTTTCTCGATCGAAACATTTCAACAAATCCTCTAACTATTTTTTATGATGAACCTTCATCCTGAATCTCCTGAACCAAATCCAGCGCGCCGCTGGTTTTCGTTTATTGCCTGCGGAGCTCTGTGTGTCGTTGTGTTTGCCGCGGGTGTGTATTTTTCTGATGTGATGGAAAGACGTGTCGGCGATGTGTATCCGGTTGTTGATGAGGAGGCTGTCGAGGGAAATGAGGGAGAAGATGAAGGAGAGGAAACGTCTCCTCCTGAATATGCTGCTGTGGCCGGCGCGCTCACGATCGACTGGATCGCACCAGATGAGCAACCTTCGTATCCGGACGATTCCGTGTTTGATCGAGCGCTGTGCTATGGGGACGGCGAGTATGGGGGTGAGAACATCAACAACTGCGCTGAAGATCCAGCAGACATGATTCGTTGGTCCTACAAACTCGGGGCCGTGAATGGTGGGGCGTATGACGGGCGAGATCTTGTAATGACAAGCGTTCCGGTTGCTGGGATGGGAACCTACTACGAGGTGTACTATTTGCTGTACGATCCAGCCCAGGAGCAGGCGCCTGTCATCCTTGATACCCTCTCTCGAGGAGTTGATTGGATGTTAAGTTCGTATCAGGGCACGGCGACGGGCATGCTTGGCGAAGCACGTGTTGCGAAATTGTCTGGGTATGTGATCGATACAGAGGCAACGATTCCTGAGCTCACCATCGAGACGACCCTTGTCGAGCCTCCACCTGGAAACGAGTTTGCGTTTATCGGTTACTGGCAACGATTGTATTCCGACGAGGCCATCTCGCTCACAGGCGCAACAGAGTCTGTCACGCTTTCGGATGGAAAGACGTTGTATCTTTGGGAGCCGAAGGTGGATGCCAATGGCCAGGTCCAGGATGGCCAGACAGGCATCGGCCAGAATTTGTTTTATCTTGTAGATGAGGATGGACGCGTGGTGTTTTACGATTTGATCGTCCCGTTTTTTGCCAATCAAGTGAATGACGGATCTCCCGATCCGTCCACGGGTGTGCCCAATGTGACATGGACGAATGGATCATCGAATACGGCGACGTATTTGAAAGGTGCAGTCGGTGGGTGTGGATTTACGACCGTCACACATGTCGTTTCGCAGTCGGTTGTCGATACACTTGGCTTGCAACAAGCAGGCGTAGGAATCACTCCAGGAAGAGGAACAGAAACCAGTATCTACGAGCCAGCGAGTTACGATATTTCGTACTACGACGACGCGTTTAATTCTATTACCTGGCAGAGCGAGGATCCAAAAACATACGCTGATTACCAGCATCCGTACTTTTACTTCCAGGATTCCTTCGACCGTTGGGTTGAGTTCATGAGCAACGAACTTGTGCCGCCGGTTGAGTGTGGGAAGCCCGTCATCTATTTGTATCCTGAAAAGACAACAAACATGAGTGTCTTTGTGAAACCGCGTGGAGGTTTCAGCTATACAGAACCTGCATACAACGATGGTTGGAATGTGACGGCATATCCAGACGGTCATCTTGTGAACCGTGCGGATGGAATCTCGTATCCCTATCTGTTCTGGGAAGGACGTGGAGGTCTCTACACAGCTCCAGAATCTTATTGGGTTGTAGCAAAGAGTGATGTTGAATCATTTTTGAGAGACACGTTGTACAAGATGAACCTCACGCAAAATGAATCCGACGATTTTATCGAGTTCTGGCTGCCGCGGATGCAGGGAGCGCCGTACTACAAAATTGGTTTCCACGATACGCGTGTGATGGATGCTTTGGCTCCACTGAGTCTTTCCGTGAAACCCGACAACGTCTTTCGTATCCTGATGGATTATGCAGAGCTTCAAACGACCGGGTCTTCAAAACCGCCCGCTCGACTCCCTCGAGCCAATCGTGACGGCTTTGAAGTGATCGAATGGGGCGGCGTCCTTCGCTAATGGAACCGAAGAAAAACTCGATGAGATTGCGTCAAACGGGCTGTCGAGCCCCACGAGACGTAGGTCATCTACGTTGAGTGGGGTCGACGGGTGCCCGTGAGACGCAAGATCGCGAGTTTTTCAAGAGTTCCCCAAACAAAAAACACTCGGGTCATGGACTCGGGTGCTTTTTTCATCTTGGGGTGGAAGTTCTGTTTCTGGCTTACAGTGTTACTTTTTCCAGTTCATCTACTTCTTCCTGTGCCTGAATTCCCAGATGATTGCCGTCGAAGGACAAGCCAGGACGGGATATCTGCCCGGCCTTTGAGGCCGGGTCTGCCAGCCTTTTTGGCCGGCTTTCCCACCTATGCCCGGATGGGCATTGGCGAGACTCGATACTGCACAAGAGAACAGAGTACCAGAAAACAGGATTCCTGTCAAACGATTCAGGGCTTTCTTCAATGAAAACAGCCTAAATCGACTTTCTTGACACCTGCTCCTTATCGGCTAAAATGCGGCCACTATGAGCAGTCACCTACAGCGCATCTTAGACCTTGTTCGTCGAACCGGAGACACGATGGTTGTGGTTGAAAAAGAGAGTGATCAGGGTTTTGTGGTCATGGACTTGAATCACTACGAAATGCTCATGGAGCCACATATTCAGGACTCTCATGAGAAGAAAGAAGATCCACTGGATATCTGGGACGTGATGCCTGAGGCCAAAACCCAGTCAGAAACATGGGATCCAGACAATCTTTCTGAGGACGAGATGGTTGAGCTGGAAAAGCAGTACGAGGAATTTGCCAAGAGAAACATCAAGGAAGCTATTGCGGAAACGCAGGTAAAGCAGCCAGAGGAACCAAAATCACAGGATGCGAAAAAAGATGAAGATTTTGGGGAAGAACAGTTCTATTTGGAGCCAGTTGAATAACGTCCACAGGCGTGTTCATAAGTGTTCTACCTAAGACTTGCGCGAATTTAGCCCCTTTGTTATACTTTCGCACGTCTTCAAAAAAGGAGGCTAAAAGGAAAAAACATAAATAATTTTGGGTAAAAATTGCCCTTACTTTCAATCGTATGGCTGAAGTCTTTCAGCGCACCAAGCCGCACGTGAACGTTGGTACCATTGGTCACGTTGACCACGGGAAAACTACGACCACGGCCGCCCTGCTCGCCGTTTTGAACGCGAAGGGCATGACCGCCCAGAAAAAGGGCGTCGATGATTTGGATAAAGCTCCTGAGTCCAAGGCACGTGGAATCACGATCGCCACAGCTCACTGTGAGTATGAATCCGACAAGCGCCACTATGCGCACGTCGACTGTCCAGGTCACGCCGACTATATTAAAAACATGATCACCGGTGCCGCCCAGATGGACGGAGCCATTTTGGTCGTGTCTGCCGCTGATGGTCCAATGCCTCAGACCCGCGAGCACATTTTGCTCGCTCGTCAGGTTGGTGTTCCAGCCATCGTGGTGTTTTTGAACAAAGTTGATCAGGTGGACGATCCAGAACTCATTGACTTGGTTGAAGAGGAAGTTCGCGATCTGCTCAAGAAATACGAATATCCAGGGGACGAAGTACCAATCATTCGTGGCTCAGCTCTTAAGGCGCTTGAAAATCCAACAGACGAAGCAGCCACCAAGTGCATCATGGATTTGGTCAATGCTCTGGATACCTACATCCCGGAACCTGTTCGTCAGACCGACAAACCATTCCTCATGCCTATCGAGGACGTATTTTCCATCGAAGGTCGCGGAACCGTTGTCACAGGTCGTATTGAGCGTGGCATGTGTAAGATCGGTGATGAATTGCAAATTGTTGGAATGCGCGAAGAGGCCATGAAAACGGTTGTGACAGGCATCGAGATGTTTAACAAGCAACTCTCAGAAGGTCGAGCCGGAGACAATGCGGGAGTGCTGTTGCGCGGAACAAAGAAAGAAGAAGTCGAGCGCGGAATGGTGCTTGCACTTCCTGGTTCCATTACTCCACACACCACGTTTGAGGCAGAAACGTATGCTCTGACGAAGGAGGAAGGTGGACGCCACAAGCCTTTCTTCAAAGGCTACAAGCCACAGTTTTACATTCGCACCACAGATGTAACCGGTGAAGTGCAGTTGCCTGAGGGAACAGAAATGGTGATGCCAGGGGACACAGCCAACCTGACCATTACGCTCATCCAACCCGTGGCTCTTGAGGAAAAGATGTCCTTTGCTATTCGCGAAGGAGGTCATACGGTTGGTGCTGGCGTGGTGACAAAAATTATCAAATAATCCATAGGAGCTCCGGCGTTGTTGTCGGGGCTCCTTATTCGTTCTTTCTTTCCGCCTGTGACTGATCAGATCAAACCAGAAGAAAAGGCGCGCATCCGCATTAAGATTCGTGCCTACGATCACAAAATCATCGACTCGGCCACACAGACCATCATGAAGACGGCTGAACGGTCGGGGGCGGTGGTGATCGGCCCGGTCCCTCTTCCCACCGAGAAGCGGAAGTACACGGTGAATCGCTCGACGTTCGTGCACAAGGATTCTCGTGATCAGTATGAGATGCGTGTTCACAAGCGCATCATCGATATTACGGATCCAACGGAGAAGACCATCGACTCGCTCATGAGTCTGAATCTTCCAGCGGGAGTCGATGTTGAAATCAAAACATAAGGAGACGTTTGAACAAGGAAGAGAGATCTCGAGACTCTGGTCGCCGATCGGAGAAAACCTTCCTCGTGCTTTGAACGCCACCCTTTGGAGACGCGTATCCTCACAAATTATTTTCCTCACGTCTGAGTTACGGTTACGGCCGTTTTCAATCATGAGGCTAGAAGTCAGCAAAGAATCAATGATTCTGTTCTGACTTCTAGCTTTTCTGCTAGGAAAAAGTTTCTTGTTATGTCTTTCATCATTGGACGCAAAATTGAAATGACACAGAAGTTTAAGGACGACGGAACGGTCGTGCCTGTGACGTTGATTCGGGCTGAGCCAAATGTCGTGACTCAAGTCAAGACCCTTGCCTCTGACGGCTATGTCTCTGTGCAGGTTGGAACCGAAGTAGAAAAAGATCTCAACAAGCCCGAAGCAGGACATGTGAAGGATCTTCCTCTTGTGTCGCTCTTGCGTGAGTTTCGTGTGGACCCAGGGGAGATGAAACGTGGGGACCTCATGACCGTGGAAGCGTTTGCTCCTGGCGTTCATGTGGATGTCGTTGGAGTATCAAAAGGACGTGGATTTGCCGGTGTGGTGAAGCGACATCTGTTTCATGGAAAGCGCGCCACACACGGAACCAAGGACCAGGAACGCATGCCAGGTTCCATTGCCTCTCAGCGCCAAGGAAAAGTCATCAAAGGACAGCGCATGGGCGGACACATGGGAACCGATCGTGTCACGGTGAAAAATTTGGAAGTTATTGCGGTTGATGCAGCAGCTCAGGTGATCGCCCTCAAAGGCGCGATTCCTGGAGCGCGCGGAGGATTGGTTCTTATTAAGACTCGACCTGGAACGACTGTATGGCAAGTGTAGATCTCTACTCCGCACAAGGTGAATCAAAAGGATCGTTTACCCTTCCCGATCGCTTGTTTGCTGTGGCCGTGAATCCTGCGCTCGTCCATCAAGCGGTTGTCACCCAGGGAGCAAATGCCAGGTCTTCGATTGCTCACACCAAAACACGTGGGGAGGTTCAAGGAACGACCAAGAAACCTTGGAAACAAAAAGGCACAGGACGTGCACGTCACGGTTCTCGTCGTTCTCCTATTTGGATTGGTGGTGGTATCACGTTTGGCCCTCGCTCTGAGCGAAACTTTTCGTTGAAAATGAACAAGCGTGCTCGTCAGAAAGCGCTTGCCATGGTGCTCAGCGATAAGGTGGCTCATGGGAAAGTCATTGCCATTGAGCAGCTCGCCCTTGAGCAAGGAAAAACCAAGTCTCTCACGAGCCTTCTCAAAAAGCTCCCGCTCACAGGACGAAAAACATTGGTCGTTTCTGAACCTGAGAACAAAGGCGTGGCCCTTGCTTCACGCAACGTTCGCGGTGTGCAGTCCATTCCTGCCAATGCTCTGAACGTGGTTGATCTGCTCAGTGTTGATCAGGTGATTTTCACTGTTCCAGCGGTTTCGCTTATCACCAATCTGTTTAAGCGTATCTAGTATGGGAATTTTCAATCGATTTAAAAAGACGAAGCATGAACCTGAACAGGTTCAGGAACAGAAAGCTGCCTTGGTCACCAAAGCAGCCGAGGGTTCTATTTCCATGCAAAAGCGTTCAGCGTCGAATGTCATTGTTCGTCCACTGGTTACGGAGAAATCCGCGGGTCTTGCCGGAAGCAATACATACGTCTTTGTTGTTGATACGCGAGCCAATCGCATCCAAGTGCGTAGTGCCATCAAACAGATGTATGGCATCACGCCTTTGCGTGTGAACATCCAAAACGTTCCAGGTAAGTGGGTGCGTTTTGGTCGTTCCCAGGGGAAACGAAGTGACTGGAAGAAGGCCTTGGTGACGCTGCCTGAGGGCAAGACCATTAACGTCCACGAAGGAGTTTAATATGGGAGTCAAACACTACAGACCAACAACCAATGGTAGACGCATTTCCAGTGTGGACGATTTTTCTGATGTCACGAAGTTTTCACCAGAAAAGAAGTTGACGATCAACAAGAAAAAGTTTGCGGGTCGCACCAAGGGAAAAATTACGGTTCGTCATCATGGTGGTGGAGCTCGTCAACGCATCCGATTGATTGATTCTCGTCGTGAGAAGTTTGACGTACCGGCTTCTGTGGTCGCGATTGAATACGATCCAAACCGCGGTGCACGCTTGGCCTTGCTGCACTACGCCGATGGAGAAAAGCGCTACATCATTGCTCCGGTTGGATTGAACGTGGGAGCGACCATCGTTTCCTCAACCAAAAAAGGCGAGATCCAAACAGGGAATCGTTTTCAGCTCCAGCACATGCCCGTTGGTATGCAGGTCTACGATATTGAACTCAAACCTGGCAAAGGTGGACAGATGGTTCGTGGAGCTGGGACAACCGCTCAGTTGATGGCCGTAGAAGGCGCGTATGCAACTCTCAAACTTCCTTCAGGCGAAATTCGCATGGTGGCAAAAGAGTGCATGGCAACGCTTGGAACAGCATCCAACCCAGATCGACGTCTCATCCGTTGGGGCAAGGCTGGACGCATGCGCCATCGGGGGATCCGTCCGACGGTCCGAGGAAAAGTCATGAACCCCGTTGATCACCCGCATGGTGGTGGTGAAGGCAGAAATCCGATTGGACTCAAGCGCCCCAAGACGCCAACCGGAAAGCCAGCGCTGGGCGTGAAGACGCGCAAACGTCAGGCATCGGACTCTTTGATCGTTTCACGCCGTAAGCGTGGGCGATTTGTCGGAAGTTAATTGTATGGCACGAAGTCTCAAAAAAGGACCCTACGTTCACCCCAAACTCTTAAAAAAACTCCTCACACGCAAACCTGGTGTGGGCGGGCCAATTAAGACGTGGGCGCGTTCTTCCACGATCACACCAGAAATGGTTGGATTCATTTTCGCGGTGCACAATGGCCGCGATTTCATCCAAGTGCGCGTGGTTGAAAATATGGTAGGTCACAAGCTGGGCGAGTTTTCTCCGACACGAAAGTTTGTGAAGCACGGTGGAACAACCAAGGCAACAGAAGAGGGTGGAACACCTGCCGCGGCTCCAGCCTCAGCACCAAAAGCAGGAAAAAAATAATCTCCTATGGAAGTTCAAGCATCTGCACGCTATATCCGCATGTCTCCGACCAAAGTTCGGTTGGTGATTGATATTGTCCGCGGATTGAAAGTGCGCGACGCTCAGGCTCAACTGGCGTTCATGAAAAAAGCCGCGGCGGAACCAGTCTTGAAACTGCTCAATTCTGCCATCGCGAATGCCTCGCATAATTTTCAGATGGAGAAAGAATCTCTGTACATCAAATCGATTGTCGCCGATGGCGGGCCAATGCTTGGACGCTTTCGAGCTCGTGCCATGGGTCGGGCCGCTCCGATCCGAAAGCGCAGCTCACACATTTCCATTGTTTTGGATGATGTGAAGAATCGTCAAAAGGCACGATCGAAGAAGACTAACGAATCGCTCAAAACGCAAAAGGCTTAACGTAAGGTATGGGAAATAAGGTAAACCCAATTGGATTCCGTGTTGGTGTCATCCGTGGATGGGATGGTGTTTGGTTTGCCAACCGCCAGCAGTTCAAAAACTTCTTGAAAGAAGATGTGGCGATCCGCGACTATCTGAAGAAGTTACTGAAAGAAGCCCTGGTTGATCGGATTGAAATTGAGCGTTCACGTCAGGAAATTCGTTTGATGATTTACTCAGCCAAGCCTGGTATTATCATCGGCCGTGGCGGTGCAGGGATTGAAGATCTTACCAAGAAGCTCAAAACAACGTTTTTCCCTGGACGACGGGTGAAGATGAGCTTGAACGTCAAGGAAATCCAAAAACCGTCATTGTCTGCGCAGGTGATAGGCCAGCAAATCGCTGCGGATATTGAGAAGCGCATGCCGTTTCGACGTGTCATGAAGATGGCGATCGAGCGTGCCAAGAAAGCCGGAGCGCTCGGAGTCAAGGTCACCATCAGCGGACGATTGAATGGGTCGGATATTGCTCGCCGTGAAACGATTGCCGACGGCAAGATCCCTTTGCACAACCTGCGATCAGATATCGATTTTGCACCGGTGAAGGCCCAAACGATTTGGGGTTCGATCGGGGTAAAGGTCTGGATCAATCGTGGGGAAATTTTTGAAAGCTAGTATGTTGATGCCAAAGAAAGTCAAACATCGCAAGTGGCACAAAGGTCGCCGTTTGGGACGAAGAATCGCTACCACCAAGACTACACTCGCCTTTGGCAGTTTCGGATTGAAAGCCACCACCGAATCGTGGATCACTTCACGACAAATTGAAGCGGCTCGCCGTGCCATGACACGTGCCGTGGCTCGTGGGGGAAAAATCTGGATTCGTATTTTCCCAGACAAGCCTGTGACGACCAAAGGGTCGGAAATGCCGATGGGAAAAGGAAAAGGCGCGGTGGATCATTATGTGGCGATTGTGCGGCCTGGAACCATCATGTTTGAAATGGGTGGTGTGGATGAGTCGCTCGCCAGGTCTGCTCTTACCCTGGCTTCTCACAAACTTCCGGTCATCACAAAAATTGTGACCCGCGAGGTGATGTAACCCTATGGATACAAAAGCTCTCCGATCTAAATCAACCGAGGCTCTTCAAACAGAGCTCTCAGAAGCACAGACACACCTGAAGTCTCTGGATTTTAAGCTCGCTGCCAACCAATTAAAAAACGTGCGTGAAAGTCGAAAAACGAAGCAGCTCATCGCGCGTCTGCAAACGCTGATCAACGAAAAACATCTTGTACAACCATCGGTATGACCGCTACATCTATTCATCGAACATTTACCGGAGTCGTCGTGTCGGCCAAAATGGCCAAGACGCTTGTTGTGCGTGTTGAGCGTACGGTGGTTCATCCCAAGTATGGTAAGCGCTATGTGCGATCCAACAAGTTTCATGTCCACGATGAAGCTGGTACACATAAGGAAGGAGACACCGTCACCTTTCGTGCCTGCCGACCGATTTCTAAGACCAAATGTTGGAGAGTGTTAACGAGCCAGGCAAAGAACTAATATGGTGCAGCTCAGATCCATGATCAAAGTCGCCGATAATACCGGAGCCCGCAAATTGCAGGTCATTCGTGTGATTGGTGGATATCAGCAGCGTTACGCCTACATTGGCGACATTGTGACCGCCGCCGTGAAGGAAGCGGTTCCACATGGTACGGTCAAGAAGAGTGATGTGGTCACCGCCGTGATGGTTCGTGCGCGTAAAGAGATTCGTCGCCCTGACGGGACGTACATTCGCTTTGATGAAAATGCGGCTGTGATTATTGATTCCAAGACGAAAGAGCCAAAGGGCACGCGCATTTTTGGACCTGTGGCACGTGAATTGCGCGGCCTGGGTTTCACCAAAATTATTTCTCTGGCTCCAGAAGTCCTCTAGTATGAAAATCAAGACTGGCGACAACGTCCGTGTCCGCACGGGCAAAGACAAAGGTAAACAAGGAACCATCCTTCAGGTGTTTCCTCATCTTGAACGTGTCGTCGTTGAAGGGGTGAACAAGATGACCAAACATCTGCGTAAAACCGGGCAACGGGCTGGACAGAAAATTGAGTTTTCTTCCCCGATTCACGTCTCCAACGTAGAACTTGTTTCTCCAAAAAGTGGAACGGCTGGTCGTGTGGCGTACAAGCTGATTGAGCAGGACGGAACAAAGAAGAAGATTCGTGTGATTCGTAAAAAAGGCGAAACCGAGGATATCGAATAACGGTATGTCATTCCAAACTTTCTACAAAAAAGACGTCGCTCCAAAACTCATTACAGAGTTTGGTTTCAAGAACGTCCATGCGGTTCCCACGGTGAAGGCGATAACGCTCAACGTGGGACTTGGTCCGGGTCTGAAAGACGCGAAGTTTTTGGAAACAGCCGAGAAAACGCTGATCCGCATCTCAGGTCAAAAGCCGGTGATGACCAAATCACGCAAGTCCATTGCTGGGTTCAAGATTCGTGAAGGACTGGTCGTTGGCATGAAAGTCACCCTGCGCGGAAAGCGCATGTGGGATTTTCTGGAAAAACTTATTCGTGTTTCCTTGCCACGCATACGCGATTTTCGTGGGCTCTCGCCGGATGCCTTCGATGGACAAGGAAATTACTCAATCGGCTTCAAAGAGCACATGGCTTTCCCTGAGATTCGCAGCGACGAGATTGAGCTCATTCACGGATTGCAAGTCACGATTGCGACCTCCGCCGGATCCGATCCTATCGCGCGATCGCTGCTTAAACACTTAGGGATGCCACTGCGAACGGAAAACTAATATGGCCACCGAGAACCAAATTGCCAAATCAAAAAAACGACCCAAGTTTTCCACACGTGTGGTCCACCGTTGTTGGCGTTGTGGACGCTCTCGTGCCTATATGAGAGTGTTCGGCATCTGTCGTATCTGTTTCCGCGAGCTGGCCAACCGTGGTGAGATTCCAGGCGTAAAAAAATCAAGCTGGTAATTATGATCACCGATCCAATCTCCGATTTTCTTACACGTATTCGCAATGCTCAGTTGGTGCATCTTCCTGAGATTGTTTTGCCATATTCAAAAATCAAATTTGCGATTGCGAAAATTCTTGAGAAAGAAGGGTACGTCGGACGTGTTGAGAAAATCGAGCAAGCAAAGATGCCCTCTCTTCGCGTTGAGTTGTGTTATCCCTCTGGTCAACCAAGGATACAGATGATTTCACGAGTGAGCCGACCCAGCCGGCGTGTATACGCCAAGTCAACGGAGCTGCCACGCGTGCTTTCTGATTTTGGCATCGCGATTATTTCAACCCCAAACGGCATGATGACGAATAAAGAAGCCCGAGCGCGTCACTTGGGCGGGGAAGTCATTTGCGAAGTTTCCTAATATGTCTCGTGTTGGAAAAAAACCCATTCTGATTCCTACCGGTGTTGAGGTAAGCATTCAGGATCAAACCGTGAACGTCAAAGGTCCAAAAGGATCGCTCTTCACGAGCGTGAATGCCATTGTGACGCCAGTCCTTTCTGAGACTCCCGAAGGCAAAGTCGTTGTCTTTCAGGTTGACGAAACCATGGTCGACGATGCAAACACCCGAGCTCAATGGGGAACCGCACGCGCCAACGTCGCCAATCTTGTCAAAGGAGTGACGGAGGGATTCATGAAAAAACTAGAGGTCAACGGTGTGGGTTTTCGCGTGAATGTTTCAGGTCGTACGATTGTGCTGACCGTCGGGTTCTCCCATGACGTGAAGGTCCCCCTGCCTGAGGGTGTGACGGCGACGGTTGAGGGGAACCTCATCACGATCACAGGAGCTGACAAACATTTGGTGGGTGAATTTGCTGATCGTGTCCGTTCGATTAAAAAGCCTGAGCCCTACAAGGGGAAAGGGATCAAGTACACTGATGAAGTGATTCGTCGAAAAGCTGGTAAGACCCAAAAGGCAGGAGCCTAATCTATGAGTGGCAACATCAAACAAAAACGCGCACACGCGGCTCTGAGAGCCCATCGAACCCGTTCACGTATTCGTGGCACGGCTGAGTGTCCGCGTCTGACCGTCAAGCGCAGCTTGAAGCATATCTATGCCCAACTCATTGACGATGCCAAAGGAGTGACTTTGGCTGCTGCGTCAGACACAACCGTGAAAGCGACGGGTAAACCGGTTGAAGTCGCACAGGCGGTTGGAGCGTCTTTGGCAGACCAGGCAAAAGCGAAAGGGTTGTCTTGTGCGGTGTTCGATCGAGGCAGTTACCGGTATCATGGTCGTGTAGCTGCGATTGCACAGGGCGCTCGAGAGGGAGGACTCACTATTTAATATGCCAGACCAAAAATTACAAACAAAATCCGGCCGCGGAGGTGGAAAACAAGGAGGAGAGGACGCGCGAGGACGTGGTCGCGGACGTGGTCGCAAGAATGAAGAGCGTGCTCCTCGTGAATTTGAGCAAAAGATTTTGGATTTGGCTCGTGTGACTCGTGTGACCGCTGGAGGGAAACGTATGTCGTTTCGTTGCGCCCTTATTATCGGTGACAAAAAAGGCCGCGTAGGACTGGGTGTTGCCAAGGGGGCGGATGTCCAGATCGCGATTGAGAAGGCCTACAAGCAGGCAAAGAAAGATGTGCTGGTCGTGCCGATCGTTGATCAAACGCTTCCTCATCCCATCACCGTAAAGTTAGGTTCTGCCATGATTATCTTGAAGCCTGCACCTTCTGGTACAGGACTCAAGAGCGGTGGTGCCATGCGTATGGTTCTGGAATTTGCCGGTGTGCCAAATGCGGTTTCAAAAATTATCAATTCAAGCAATAAAATAAACATCGCGCAGGCCACACTGGAAGCCATTCGTCGACTGCAGATGGCCTAAGTTCCTGTTCACCCTCTATGTCACTTACCCTTCACACCTTGCGACCACAAAAAGGCTCTCAGAAATCCAAGAAGCGCGTTGGACGTGGTTTGGGTTCCACTGGCACCTATTCCGGACGAGGAGTGAAAGGGCAGAGCGCTCGCTCCGGTGTTTCGGGTTTGAAACTTCAAGGTCTGCGCCATATCATGCTTGCCACGCCAAAGATGCGGGGGTTTACGAGCGGTTGGGAACGAGCCCAAGCGGTGAATGTTGATGATCTTTCAAAGACGTTTAAGACGGGAATGAAAGTCACACCGAAATTGCTTGAAAAAGCTGGGCTGATCGGAAAAGCGACTTCTCCGGTGAAAGTGCTTGGTGGGGGAGCGATTTCCATTGCGCTTACCCTCTCAGGTTGTCGTGTATCAGCGTCTGCAAAACAAAAAATCGAGGCAGCGGGTGGAAGTATTGTCAAAGAATAATCGATCGCTATGAACACGCTCCTTCGCATGTGGAAAACAACAGACGTCCGCAACAGCCTCCTGTTTATTCTGGCGATGCTGATCATTTTTCGTCTGACCGCACACGTTCCCGTTCCTGGTATTGATGCTTCTGCTTTCACAACCATTTTTCAAGGTAATCAATTTTTGGGACTCCTCAATGTTTTTTCTGGTGGCACGCTTGAGAATTTTTCCGTGGTGGCCATGGGAGTCATGCCCTATATTACTTCTTCCATTATTTTTCAACTCCTCGGCATGATTCTTCCAGCTGTGGAGGAGATGCAAAAAGAAGAACAAGGACGACAAAAACTCAATCAGTGGACACGACTTGCGACTGTGCCTTTGGCCCTTGTGCAGGGATATGGATTGATCCTTCTGCTTTCGCAGAAGGGACAATTTTTTACGGCCGCGGGAATCGAAACCATGGCGTTTGCGATTATCAGTCTTGCGACAGGAACGATGTTTCTCATGTGGATTGGAGAACTCATCTCCGAGAAAAATGTGGGAAACGGGATTTCCATCATTATTCTTTCTGGTATTTTGGCCGGTCTTCCAACCACCCTCAGCCAATCACTCGCGGTTTTTGATCGCTCACAGCTGGTCACTCTCATTCTGTTTGTGGTGGCGTCGGTGGTGACGGTTGTGTCCATTGTCGTCATGCATGAAGCGCAGCGAAACATTCCTGTGCAGTATGCTCGCCAAGTGCAGGGCGGCCGATTTTCAGGAGCCGTGAGTTCTCATATCCCTCTGCGTCTGAATATGAGCGGGGTGATTCCGATTATCTTTGCGGTTTCGATTATTCTGTTTCCAACCGTCCTCTCTCAGTTTTTCTTAAATGCCAAAACAGACTTCCTGCGCACCGCAGCGAACTGGACACTTCAATTTTTTCAAAATCAAATCGTCTACGGCGTGACCTACTTTGTCCTCGTTTTCTTTTTCTCCTATTTTTACACGGCCGTGATTTTTCATCCTGATCGAGTGGCGGAGAATATTCAAAAACAGGGTGGCTTTATTCCTGGCATTCGTCCGGGGAAGCCGACAGCGGAGTATCTTGGCTGGATCGTAAATCGTGTGCTCTTGGTTGGAGCGACCTTTCTTGCTGTGGTGGCTATTCTGCCGATCATCGTGCAACAGCTCACAGGGAACGCGGCGTTGTCCTTGGGCGGCACACGCATTTTGATTACGGTCGCTGTCATTGTTGAAAGCGTGAAACAGATTCAGGCACAGATGAGCATGCGAGAGTATGATGCATAGAAAGGCGGCCCTTGTCGGGCCGTTTTTAATTTTGCCATGATCTCTGCTAGACTAGGCCATGTATGATCTACAAGATGTTGCTTATGGGACCACAGGGTTGCGGCAAGGGCACGCAGGCTGAGATTGTTTCAAAAATCCTTCGTGTGCCAGCTCTCAGCATGGGAC
Source organism: Candidatus Uhrbacteria bacterium (assembly GCA_023246355.1). Taxonomy (GTDB): domain Bacteria; phylum Patescibacteriota; class Patescibacteriia; order UBA9934; family GWF2-40-263; genus JACRJW01. The sequence goes on from JAHFIQ010000002.1 coordinate 130,396, forward strand.
AGCTCTTGCGAGATGAAATTGCCTCGGGAAGTGATCTCGGAAAAAAATTTGACGTGATTTTAAAGCGCGGTGACCTCGTGTCTGATGAAGACGCGGCCATGATGCTCAAGCGTCGTTTGGAAAAATCTGATGCGCAAGGTGGCTACATCATCGATGGCTATCCGCGAAATCTTTCTCAGTGGAAGGCGTTTGATTTTGATACGCCCACCCATGTCATCGTGATCGATGTCCCAAGGGAGGAATCGCTGAAGCGTCTTGGGGGAAGACTCACCTGTCGAGTGTGCAACAAGGTTGGTGCCATGAAAGACGGCATCAAACCAGGTGACCTCTGTGCCTGTGGCGGGGAGTGGTATCAGCGTGACGACGACACCCCTGAGGCGATTTCGCGCCGGCTTCAGATCTATGAAAACGATACGCAGCCAGTGATTGAAAAATATGGTGCGCTTGTGAAGCGCGTTGATGGGGTCGGTTCGGTTGAAGAAGTCGCCACCCGTATTAAACAACTGCTTTAATATGTCTCTCACCAAAACACCAGATGAAATCGAGAAGATGCGCCGCGGCGGGCATCTGCTTTCGCGTGCCCTCAAAGCATCCGTGGATGCTGTGGCGCCTGGCGTCATGCTGAGAGAACTCGACGCGATCGCCGAGCAGGTGATTGTTGATGGAGGCGGGAAGCCATCATTCAAAGGGTATCAACCAAGACCGTCTGACACGCCGTTTCCAAGCACGTTGTGTGTGTCCGTGAATGAAGAGATCGTGCATGGTCTTGGAAATCGCGATCGCAAGCTCAAGGAAGGAGACATCGTGGGGCTTGACATCGGTTGTTGGTTTGAAGGGTTGTGCACGGACATGGCCGTGACGGTTCCGGTTGGAGTTGTGAGTCCCGAGGCAACCAAGCTCATACAGGTCACACGCGATTCTCTCATGGCTGGAGTCGATGCGGCCCAGGTCGGCGCTGAGATTAAAGATATTAGTGCGGCGGTCGAGGATTTTGTGAAGCCCCATGGCTACGGCATCGTCCGTGCACTCGTTGGGCACGGCGTGGGTCACCAGGTGCATGAAGATCCCCATGTCCCAAATTTTGTGTCTGATCGCTATCCAAAAGTACCTATCCAAGACGGGATGTGTTTGGCGCTTGAGCCGATGCTGGGAATGGGCGGCGATTATCATGTGAAGACAGCCGAAGATGGTTGGAGTATTGTGATGGCAGATGGATCACTCGGTGCACACTTTGAAGTCACGATCGCGGTCACAAAAACAGGCACGGAAATTTTGACCCCGTTGCCTCTATGAGAATCCTCGGTATCGATTACGGTGATAAAAAAATAGGACTTGCGTTTGGGGATTCCACGGTAGGCGTGGCTGTGCCCTTGGATGTTGTTCCTAATCTTGGTGAGGAAACACTGAAAATTTTTGCCAAAAAAGTTACCGTGGATGATATTGAGTGTATTGTTGTAGGAGTGCCACTTTCTACAGGTGGACATCATTCTCCTCTCCAGCTTGAAAAGACACGAGCCTTCATCAAAGCCCTTGAGAGTGTTGTTTCTGTGCCAGTCGTGGAAGAAGATGAATCGTACACAAGCGCTGAGAGTATTCGTCTTCAGCGAGAGGAAGGCGCTCAAGCGCAGGAAGATGCTCTCTCCGCCATGCTCATTGTTCAAGCCTATATGGAAAAGGTACAACGTAGTGAGCCTGTCGAACTATGAGTCACTTTTCACGCATCATTCTTCTGATCCTTGTGTTGCTCGGTGGATTTTGGTTGTGGAAGGATCTTGGGGAGGTAGATGAGGTGGAACAGGTGGATGAGGTGGCAGAGGAAGAAGGAAGAACCGTTGCGCCAAACGAATTTGTGTCCGATGCTGGTGTTATTCTTCGCGTTCTTTCACCACTTCCGGATTCTGTCATAAGCTCGCCACTCACGATTACTGGAGAGGCTCCAGGAACATGGTACTTTGAAGGCAGTTTTCCTGTGGATCTGGTGGATGGGGCTGGGATTGTCCAAGCCCAGGGTCAGGCGCAGGCTCAGGACGATTGGATGACGTCAGAGTTTGTGCCGTTTGTTGTGACACTCGAATTTGAAAAGCCAAGTTATAGCGAAACAGGAACGCTATTTCTCCGCCGTGATAATCCTTCAGGTCTGTCCGAGAACGACGACGCGATTGAGATTCCCATTCAATTTCAATAATTCACCTCAAAGGATTTTATGCGTAACCTTTTTCTCCCTCTGACGTTGTTGCTCCTTCTAGGAGCCGGGTGTTTCTCCTTGGAATCTGAGACCACAGCGGACAGCGATACGGGTGAACAGACACAGGTTGTGACTGAACCAAGCTCGGTCACTGGCGAGCCGACCGAGCCACCCACAGGTGAGCCACCCGATCAACAAGAGTCTGGTATTCAGAATCATGCTCTCTTTATTGCCTTTAGTGATGACGGAGACACATGGGACGTGAATGAAGAAACGATTGCTGAGGAAGCGTCCGTGGGGAATTTGATGGCACTGACACAGGATGCGGGTGAGTATGAGGCAGGAGACTTGCTTGCCTATTTTGTGGATGCCAGTGAGATGGCGAAGATCGGGGAAGAACGTATTGGTCTTATCTCCTCCACGGACAACGGCAAGACCTGGAGTGAGCGTCAGAAAATCGTGATCAACGATTTGCCTGACACCATCTTGACGGTCGATCCAACAGCCGTTCAACTGGACGATGGCTCGATTCGGATTTTCTTTTTTGACTTTTCACAGGTCGGCGGCGTGGCTCAGGAAGACTGGGATGAGGATCAAGATCACGTTATTCTCTCGGCCATCTCAACCGATGGCGAGACTTTTGATTTTGAAGGAGAGTCCTTCAGACGCGTGAACGTGACGGATCCTGAAGTGGTAAAATTCGGTGACATGTGGTTCATGTATTTGGCTGCCATGGCTGAGGACGGCATCGCGATTGCCACAAGTGTTGACGGACAGAGTTTTGAGGATACAGGCATCGTAATCAACATGGAGGGCATTCCTGGATCATTGGTGGTAGATGATGAAGTCCAGATTTTTGGATGTAGCCGCACGGGCATCACCAGAGCGAGCTCAACAGATGGCACCACATTCTCAGAGGAAGAAATTGCCTTGCAAGTTCCGGCGTGTGATCCTGATCCCGCGATTCTTGCGGATGGATCGATTGCACTCCTCTTTAAAGGATTCTCAACAACCCTCACGATGCCCCCTGCACAATAAAATACCTCCGTCGACCAGCATCGCCCTTTTGGGCGATTTTTGGTATGCTATAGGCATATGATCAACATAAACCTTGTGAATGCTGCGGTATTTATTGCCGTGGCCGTGCTCCATGTTGTGAGGCTTCTCACCGGGGCAGAAGCAGTGATTGGCGGCATGGTGATGCCTCTGTGGCTGTCGGCCGTAGGGGTCGTGGTCGCCATTGTGCTTGCTTGGCTTAACGTGAAAGCCATATCCAAAAAAGTATGAGCGATCAACAACACAAAAGCACAGCCAAGGACGTGTTTTCATATTTGCTGATGATCGCCATGCTCTATGTGGGTGTGGTGAGTTTTATTACACTTCTGTTTCAATACGTGAACGTGAAATTTCCTGACACGCTTGATTATTGGATGATGGGCGGGGCTGATCAGGCGATGCGAGGGTCTATTTCAGCCCTCCTCATCGTCTGGCCTGTGTACATCCTCATGAGCTGGCTCATTGGCCGGGATCTCAAAGCCGATGTGAGTAAACAAGGTCTGTGGGTACGTAAGTGGCTTTTGTATCTCACCCTGTTTGTGGCAGCACTGACCGTCATCATTGATCTCATCACGCTCGTGAATACATTTTTGAACGGGGAGATTACCACGCGATTCATTTTGAAAGTGATCGTTGTGCTCCTCGTGGCTGCGGCGGTATTTGCGTATTATCTTTGGGAGCTACGTCGAGACCCAGCAACAAAGACCCTTCTTCCTAAGCACGCTGCTCTTACCAGTTCTTTGATCGTGATCGCCGCCATTGTCGCCACGTTCCTGTTGATTGGAAGCCCTGCCAAACAACGAGATGCACGCATGGATCAGCAACGTGTTTGGGATCTGCAATCCATTCAAAGCCAAGTCCTCACCTATTGGATTCAAAAAGAGACTCTGCCTGCGACATTGGATGATTTGAAGGATCCGTTTTCAGGCTACGAGGCACCAGTGGATCCGGTCACAGGCGAGCCCTACACCTACACGGTAAAAGGCGAACTTGAATTTGATGTGTGCGCAGACTTTGAAACAGAAGTTGTTGAAGATGAAAACAATAAAGTCTATCCCGTGATGACGCCGTATGATTACAACTACGGGACAACAGGGAACTGGGCACATGGTATTGGCACAACGTGTTTCACCCGGACGATCGATCCCGAGCTGTACGATGAAAGTGATACGGGAGGTCCAGAAGACCTGAAGAGTGTCGTCGCGCCTGAATGAGCGTTCTCTCTCACACCACAGGTATCGTTCTTTCCCATCGCGACCACCGGGAAGCGGACCGGTGGTATTCGGTTTTTACACCCGATCGTGGAAAGGTTGAGTTTCTGGCCCGTGGTGGACACAAGCCGCTGGCAAAACTGACACCGCATTTGGAAATGGTCGCCGTCGTGGAACTCATGTTGGTTCACGGTCGTGCGTATCACATTGTCGCTGGAGTTGAACGTCAACGTGCGTTCGCTCACGTCTACGATGATCTGCAAAAATTGACCCTCGCCCAAAACGCTTTGCATCTGGTCGATATCGGAACGCGTGCACAAGAAGCAGACGTTCAAGTCTATCAACTCTTGGAGGATTGGCTTTCTTTCCTTGATGCAGACACAGAACTCTCCACAGAGCGTGCTGGGTTTTTGCTTGGGGCGTTTACTCTCAAGCTCATGACGCTTATTGGGTATCGACCAGAACTTTCGCACTGTCTCAATTGTCGCCTGAGCATTACGGCAGGATCGTATCGTTGGCATGCGCTCAAGGGTGGAGTTGTTTGTCGTGCCTGTTTCATTCACGAACAAGAACAATGGTTTTCCGCAAGAGAGATGACCGATGGAACATTGAAACTTTTACGATTTGGCATTGAGGAACCGTTTCCTGTTCACTTACGTCCACACTTGACCGGTGAAGATTTGTTGGGCTTTCACGAAGCAGTTGAATCACTGATTATTTCCCACTTTCCTACGATTCCTGCATCCTCATTGAGAGAGTCCTGCGCCGTGTGCTAGGCTGATCTTCTATGATCACAACCGTTTCACAGGTGAGAGAACATATCGGCCAGGAAGTTGAACTTCAAGGCTGGTGTTACAACTTTCGCTCCAGTGGGAAAATTTTCTTTTTGCAATTTCGCGATGGGACAGGTCGCGTGCAGGTGGTTTTTTCCAAGAGCGAAATTTCATCGGACCAATGGGACCTCTTGGATCAATTGCGGCTCGAGTCATCGGTGATTGTTCGTGGAATCGTAAAAGCAGAGCCCCGCGCTCCAAGTGGGTTTGAACTCCAAGGTGTCTCATTCAAGATCGTTCAGTTAGCCCAAGAAGGCTATCCGATCGGCAAAAAAGAACATGGACCAGAATTTCTTTTGGACAACCGGCATCTGTGGCTGCGCGCGGAAAGTCAATGGGCCGTGCAGCGTGTGCGTGATCGCATCATCACCTCCACCTATGAGTGGTTTCACGAAAACGGGTTTATCAAATTCGACACGCCGATTTTAACGCCGACTTCTTGTGAGGGAACGACGGAGTTGTTTGAGATGGATTATTTTGGAGAAGGGGAGAAGGTAGAACAGGGGGATGAGGTGGAAAAGGTTGGACCTCTCGGAAAAGGCGAACCAGAAAAAGTAGAAACGTCTGGTGGAACAAAGGCCTATCTTGCGCAGTCTGGTCAGCTGTATTTGGAGGCTGGCATCATGAGTCTTGGTCGCGCATTTGACTTTGGTCCCGTCTTCCGTGCAGAGAAATCAAAGACACGGCGACATCTGACCGAGTTTTGGATGATGGATGCCGAGGCAGCGTACGTCGAGCATGAAGGGAACATGGCGATTCAAGAAGCGCTCATCTGTCGCATCGTGGCAGACGTTCTGGCACAGTGCGCGTATGAGCTCAAGGTGTTAGAACGTGACATCGAGCCGCTGAAAAAAGTTCAGGCACCGTTTGTGCATCTGACCCACGAAGAAGCAACGAAAAAATTGAGAGAACTTGGAAGTGATATTGGTGAACGCGCGGATTTGGGAGCCGATGACGAGACACTTCTCACACAGCACTATGATCGACCGATTTTCATCGAGAAATATCCGGCCGAGGTCAAAGCGTTTTACATGAAGCGCGATCCTCACGATGACACACGGGTCCTCAACAACGATCTGCTCGCACCGGAGGGCTACGGGGAAATCATCGGGGGTTCCCAACGTGAAGACGATTACGAGACACTGCTCAAACGCATTCACGACCACGGGCTTGATCCAAAACCGTTTGACTGGTACCTCGACTTACGCCGCTATGGATCGGTTCCGCACTCGGGGTTCGGCTACGGCCTGGAACGCATCGTCGCCTGGACCTGCGGCCTTCACCACGTACGCGAAACCATTCCGTTCCCACGACTTGTAAATCGCATCAATCCCTAGTATGAAATCCTTCAAAACGCTTCTCTTACTCATCGTCATTGTCCTTATCGGAGGCTTGGGGTTTCTGTACTGGGCCAGCTTTGTGGATCAGACAACGGAGCCGATCGCTGAGGTGTCTGAGGAGCAAGAAGCGCAGGAGACGCAGGAGCCAGAGAATGTCGGCCCAGGAACGTATCTCATTTTTCAATCAGTCCGTACGACCGACGCAGGAGAACAAGACTGGGCGAATGATGATACACAGACCTATACGTTTTACCGTCTCGCACTAGGCGAAGCGACCTATCGAGCAAATCCTTCCTCGGAAGATCTTGTTGCGTTTGCGACGGTTGAGCATGGACCGGAGTTTGGGGGAGGACTGACGACCACGATCTTTGGAGAAAATCTTTTGATGCATCGATACCAGACCAGTCGTGTGTACGACGCCGTGAATGGACGTCCAGAGGAGGGGACAGAGCAAGATGGACTGATGTCACTCACAGGGGAAATTGTGAAAACACGACCAGAGCAGTGGGGTTCGATTCGTTCAAAGAATGGACGGTACGAGGTGACGTGGAATTCTTTGTACGATGAGATTGAACAGAACATCCTTGTCACAGACACACTTAGCGGTGAGATCGTGGCACAGGTTGATCCCGCATCCATTATGGAATCGTCTCGTTGGACGGCTGAACCGTTTGCGATGAATAACCTTGGAACGTATCTGTATCTGCACGAGGTATGTGGCTGTGAGGCATCGTTGTCTGGCTATTGGGAAGTGAATCTAAAGACTGGCGAGATCCGGGACTTACAGAAACTGTTTGATCTCCCTTCGTGGAGTCAGACAAATTTGGATCCAGACACTGGGCGACTGCTTGTCATCGATGAGGCTCGTGAAGCAAGTAGTGAGGGGCCATTTGATGAACTGGTGCCTCCCTCAACGGTCCGGTTGATCGATCTTGATTCTAGTGAGACAACCAACCTGTTTACCGATGAAGCACAGGCCTATGGTCGTCCGTTGCTTGATGCTTCAGGCCAAGATTCTTATCTGTTGAGACCCTGGAAAGAAGGAAACGAGATCTGGCTTTTTGGACTTGAGGATGACGAGGCACAAGAGGCTGAGAAACTCACGGATGGTTGGGTGATGGACTGGGTCGGTGACTGGTTGGTCGTCGACGATAATCAAATCCTGAGTCTGTTTAATTTGGAAACACGAGGATCGATGACGCTGGTCGTCCCCGATGGAGCTGAACGGTTCGAATATGTCGGGTCGGTTGTGATAGGCGAATAGATTTCAGCTATGGTTTCATCAGAAAATAATTACGCCTTCATTGATAGTCAGAATGTGAATCTTGCAATTCGGGCGCAGGGGTGGAAATTAGATTTCAAACGTTTCCGAGTGTATCTTCGAGACAAATATCAAGTCGAGAAAGCCTATTTGTTTATTGGGTACATACCTGGCAATCAAGGTCTTTATAATGATCTCCAGAGTGCTGGGTTTAATTGTATCTTTAAACCAACTCTGCAATATAAGGATGGAACAACGAAAGGGAACTGCGATGCGGAACTTGTCCTGTGGTCAATGATAGAGTTGGGAAATTACAAAAAGGCTGTTATCGTGACAGGTGACGGTGATTTTTACTGCCTTGTCGATTATTTGCTTAACCAAAAGAAACTTGAGGCCGTATTAATCCCAAACCAGTATCACTTTTCGGGGCTTCTTAAATTTAAGCATTTTCGTCCTTTTCTCCGCTACATGAATGGGCTCCGAGATAAGCTAAAAAAAGAAAGGGCCCCATAAGGACGAGACCTTATAGGGCTTACTTTCCGTTGGTGATAAATAAAGAGTATCATCGCTGTGAAAAGTTGTCAAACAAAAAGGGCTCCTTAGGTAGTTAGCCGTTCGGATCCCTCTTCGTATTGATGCAGCTACTATAACATAGTTTGATCGTTGTCAAACAGAACGAGACCTTATCTATGTCAAATAAACATGGCCCTTGTCTGGAAAAGAACTGCTCGTGGTGCTGCAAGCCAGTGAAAGTGCCAGCCAATTTTCCAGACGAAAAGATTCCAAAGGATAAGGAAGGAAAGAAAATTTGGAAAGACCGTGACGAGCTCATTGTACCGGCCAGTGCATTTGATCGAGTAAGACTCAAGACGTTCGACTGTGATTTGCTCGATTCAGAAACGGGGAAGTGTACCGATTACGAAAATCGTCCAGAGATTTGTCGGAATACGAGTTGTCTGGATGACACGTCGTCCAAGAGTGTTGACGAACAGCATAAAGATACGATTGACGAAGAATTTCTTGTTCTTCGTGGTCAACGAAAAAACTAATGTATGGGAAAAAAAGTTGTCGGCATTTTTTTTGGAGGTCGATCGGCGGAACATGAGATTTCGATGCTTTCAGCAACAAGCATCATGGAAGCCATTCCGAAGTCACGGTATTCAGTCGTTGCCATTGGGGTGAGAAAGGACGGCGGTTTTGTTTATTACCCAGGTGGGAAGGCTATTCTTCATGGAACTGATGCGAGTAAGGTGCGGTTGGCGCCGAGTGGTATTCCCGTGACGTTTCAGTTTGGAAAACGGCCAGGCTTGATAGCGCTGTCAAACAAGCGATTTCTGAAGCGACTTGATGTGGTCTTTCCTGTTCTTCATGGAACGTATGGCGAGGACGGAACCATGCAAGGACTTCTGGAGATTGCCGGCCTACCCTATGTCGGCCCTGGCGTGCTTGGCTCTGCCATCGGAATGGATAAAGACGTGACAAAACGACTTTGGCGTGATGCAGGACTGCCCATTGCTGATTTTTTGGTGGCTCGATCATCACAAAAAAACTGGACGTACGCTCAAATCATAAAAAAGCTGGGAACTCCATTTTTTGTGAAACCTGCTGTTGCTGGTTCATCCGTAGGCGTTCACAAGGTTACGTCATCTAGACAATTTGTGGTGGCAATGCGAGACGCGTTTTCCTATTGCGAGAAGGTTCTTATCGAAAGGATGGTTCAGGGTCGGGAAATAGAGTGTTCGGTTCTCGGTGGTGAGAATCCAAAAGTTTCGTTGCCAGGTGCGGTTATTCCAACACACAGTTTTTATTCTTACGAGGCGAAGTATCTTGATCCAGATGGTGCGCAGTTCGAGATACCGGCTCGAATGGCAAAAGCCAGTATTCGTCTTGTGCAGGACATTGTTCGAAAGGCTTATGTCTCGTTGGGACTGGAGGGAATGGCGCGTGTGGATGGATTTTTGGATGACGCAGGAGTGTTTACCCTCAATGAGGTAAACACGATTCCCGGATTTACCAAGATCAGCATGTATCCAAAACTGTGGAAAGTAAGCGGTTTTCCGTTTCCAGATCTTCTTGATCGTCTTTTGCAAGATGCTATGGATCGGTACGCAAGGGGTAGGAAGCTAAAAACAGGTCGGTTGTGATAGACTAATGCTCACTATGACAAGAACATGGATCGATCAGACGCCCACCCTTGTTGGGCAAAGCGTGGTACTTAAGGGCTGGGTGCACCGGCTGCGAAAAATGGGCGATAAGCTGGTGTTTGTGGACTTGCGCGATGGTTCGGGTCTCGCACAGGTGGTGTTTTATAAACCAGATTTAGACACGGCTACGGCCTCAAAGGTCGACGAACTCAAGCCGGAGTTTGTCTTGGAAGTGGAAGGAATGGTCAATAAACGCGGAGAGAAGCAAGTGAATCCTGAGATGAAAACGGGAACGGTAGAGATTGGTGCGAAGAGTTTGACGATTCTGAACACCGCGCTCACGCCGCCATTTCCTGTGGATCAAGATTCAGCAAACGTGGCTGAGCATGTGCGGATGAAGTATCGCTACTTGGATTTGCGTACAGAACGTCTGCAACATCATCTGAGACTTCGAAGTCAGTGGGTGCAGGCCTGCCGTGAGTATCTCTTCCAGAATCGATTTGTGGAAATCGAGACGCCGCTTCTGACCAAAGCCACCCCAGAAGGTTCTCGTGATTTTGTCGTGCCATCCCGTTTGCAACCAGGGAAATTTTTTGCGCTTCCGCAGAGCCCACAGCAGTACAAGCAATTGCTGATGTGTTCTGCCTTTGAGCGCTACTTTCAAACCGCTCGTGCTCTGCGTGATGAAGATCCTCGAGCTGATCGAGGATTTGAGCATACGCAAGTCGATATCGAGATGAGTTTTGTGGAGCGTGAAGATGTCATGCAAATGGTGGAAGGGATGGTAACCGCAGCTGCAGAAAAACTCGGGTTCACCATTGCCAAGAAACCATTTCCTCGCATCAGCTACAAAGACGCGATGGCGACATACGGCGCGGATAAGTTTGATATGCGCACAGAGACAGAGAAAGCCGCCGGGGTATTGGCTTATGCATGGGTGATCGACTTTCCATTTTTTGAGCGCGATACAAAGAGTGGTCGCTGGACATTTACGCACAATCCGTTTTCTAATCCTTTACCAGAGTTTCGTGAAGATCATCTCGCTGGCAAGAATATCGAAACCATACTGACATCTCAATATGACCTGGTCTGCAACGGCTATGAGTCTGGTGGTGGTTCCATTCGTGCTCACGAGGCCGACGTGTTGGAAGCCACATACAAAATCATGGGATACAGCAAAGAAGAGCTCGAGGGATCTGTCGGTCATATGTTGGAAGCCTTCCGGTTTGGCGCGCCTCCCCATGGCGGCATTGCCTTGGGGGTTGAACGCAACCTGATGAACCTGACAAGGGAATCAGCTCTACGTGAAGTGGTTGCCTTTCCCATGACAGCCTCTGGTACCACATCAGTGATGGAGGCTCCAACGAACTTGGACGTGGAAACATTACTGGAATTACATCTGAAGACTACAGAGAAAAAAGGCTAACCTGAGGCAAAACGGTCCGCCTGAGGCGGATCGTTTTGGTATAATGGCGGCGTGGTATGTCGTTTGAAGTGAAGCTCGCAAAGTTCGATGGGCCTTTACACGTACTTTTGGAATTGATCCAGAACTCAAAGCTCCCCATCACAGAAGTTTCGCTTGCCAGCGTGACAGACGACTATCTGCGCTATCTTGACGAGCAAGACGTCCCCGTTTCCGAGCTTGCCGATTTTCTCGTGATCGCCACGCGCTTGTTGCTCATCAAGTCACAGGCGATTCTTCCTGTCCCTCAGGATGAGGAACAGGAAGATGCATCGACTCTCGCTCTCCAATTGCGTCTGTACCAAGAGTTTGTGGAAGCGTCCAAGCAGATCGAAGCCCTGTACGATCGCGCACAGAGATCATTTGAACGCGCCATGCCTGATGTGGTGAAGCCTGAGGGAGTTGAGATTCCTGTTGGCCTAAGCGGGGGCGTGCTTCACAGCGCGTTTCAAGGTTTGCTTAGACGACTTGAACCGTTCTTTCGTCTTCAAGAGGCGACCATGGAACGCGTTGTGTCCGTTCAGGAGCGGCTGCGTGAGATTCACGAAGCGATTTTGAGCAAAGCAAAACTGACGTTCGCTCAATTTGCCGGCTCTGGTCGATCAAGAGTGGATGTGGTCGTGAGCTTCTTGGCGCTGTTGGAACTCGTGAAACAACGCATCGTCCATGTCATCCAAACGGACACGTTTCATGATATTGAAATTAAACGAGCGGATTAGGTATGGTCACGACCACCATTGAAGCGGTGCTGTTTGCCGCAGCCAAACCCATCAGGATCAAAGACTTGCAAAAGCATCTTGAACTCTCCCAAGAGGTTGTTCGTGAAGCTCTTGATGCTCTTGCGGCTCAACGCAATACGACAAACTCAGGGATCCATCTCATCGAACACAATGAAGCCGTACAGCTCGTGAGCCATCCCGAGCTTGCACAAGACGTGGCGAAATTTTTGCGTGTGGAAGCCTCGGGCCCACTGACCCGGCCCTCGCTTGAGACCTTGACGATTATTGCCTACCGCGGTCCCATCACCAAGCCTGAAATCGAGATGATTCGTGGGGTGAATTGTTCCCTGATTATTCGCAACCTCCTCATTCGCGGTTTTGTGGTTGAGGAGCAAGACACCAAAAAACTTCAACCAATCTACACCGTGAGCCACGAGTTTTTACAAGCCTTGGGTATCGCGACGCTTCGTGACCTTCCCGAGTACCACGCCTTTCAAACCAACCAGAAGATCACTGAGCTTCTGAGTCGGGAACCTCAAGAGACTTCCGATGTATGATCATCAAGCTCTTCACGCAGCTGGTTCTTGCGACAACGGTTTTTCAGTTTTTTCCGATGGATGTTGGAGAGCTTGAACGTCGTGCCCTGTTGCCCGAGTCGCCGGCACGCTCGTTTGATTTGCTTGCGAGTTGGGACACCCTCAAGCATCTGCCTGAGGCCACTGACCGAGAACGGGCTCCGAGAAAAATAGTGACGACAAGCATGGGGGTGGTGACGAGCGCCCAGAGTGCGATTGTGATGGATCGGCGTTCGGGAGAGGTGCTGTTTGAGAAAAATGTGCATGGTTCTCGGGCGATTGGTTCCATCACCAAACTCATGACCGCCCATGTGTTTCTACAAACGCAACCTGATCTTTCTGCGCCTGCCACCATCACCGATGAGGATGTGCGATTGGGCGCAACGCTTCATTTACCTGTTGGGGAAACCGTCACGATCCAAGATTTGCTTCGTGCCAGTCTTGTGGGTTCGGATAACACGGCCACGATGGCGCTCGCTCGGCTTTCAGGGTTGCCGCTTGGGGACTTTGTCGCCCGCATGAATGAGGAAGCCGCGGGGATGGGAATGCAGGAAACAACGTTCGCCGATCCCGCGGGATTGTCTTCTGATAACGTATCTGTAGTGACAGATTTGGCACGGATGTTCGATACGATTTTGCAAAACGAAACGATTGCACAGGTCACACAACAATCCGTCGTAAGCATCACCGGAAGCTCAGGTCGTACGTATACAATTGAAAGCACGGACGAGCTATTAACCTCATTTGTGAACCAGTCGCCTTATGAAATTCTCGGAGGGAAAACTGGGTTTCTTCCAGAAGCTGGCTATTGCCTCGGTTCCATTTTTTCTCACGAAGGAGAAGGAGATGTCGTGGTCGTGGTGCTTGGATCTGAAACAAAAGAAGGTCGATTTCAAGATGTGAAGTCGTTGGCCGTTTGGGCGTATCAAACCTACGACTGGCAAACCTTATGATCGAGACACTTCTCACCTGGTTTCAAGGATTTCCACCAGAGCTCGTCGCGGGGCTTCTCTCCGCCCTGCCGCTCACTGAGACCCGTCTCGCGCTTCCGGTCGCGATTTTTGTCTTGCACCTTTCTCCACTGACGGCATATCTGACCACGCTCGCAGGAAATCTTGTACCCATGCCATGTATTTTTTATCTGTTGACTCCGGCCTTGCGCGTCGTGCATCAGCACATTCCACGACTGGACGCTTGGTTTTTGCGCTGGAGAGAAAAACAAGAAAAGACATTTGGACAGAGTTACTCGAAGTGGGGGGCCTTCTTTTTATTTTTACTCGTGGTCACTCCAGGCCCTGGCACAGGAGTCTGGACTGCGAGCGCTCTTGCAGTGCTCTTCCACATTGATCTGCGACTATCAGCCCTCTCGATCGTCTGCGGAGCCATCATAGGAAGTCTTGCTATTCTTGCAGTGACTCAGGGTGTGTTTGTTGGTCTGCATCTCCTATGAGAATCGCGATTGATGGAACGACTCTGTGCTCCGCTGATGGTTCCCGCGGAGCAGGCATCGAGCACTACACCTGGTCGATCGTGAGGGCGATGATTCAGATGGGTGAACAGCACGAGTTTTTTATTTCAACTCCTCCATCTTTGTCCCGTGTGCGACGTCAGGAACTTCAAGCAATGGGTGGAAACGTTCATCTCCTTCCCACGTTTGGTCCAAAACTTTCCTTTGTGTCTCGGCACGTCATTCTGCCATTTCGATTTTTGCTCACGCGGCCAGATGTGTTGTTTTCACCGTTTGGTCAACTTCCTCTGCTCTGGCGCGGAAAAAGTGTGGTAACCGTCCACGATCTTTCGATCTACGAGCATCCCGAGTGGTTTCCACAAGCGCAGGATTTTTCCGTTCGCACACTGGTGCCAAAAAGTTTGGAGCGCGCCGACCGTGTGATCGCCGTGAGCGCCTCCACGCAAGGAAAACTTTATGCGCTCTTTCCAGTCACAGAAGGCAAGACCCAAGTTGTGCATGAGGGTGTGAGTTTGGAAGTTGCGTATGAAGCGCTGAAACACACCGACGAAACCAGTCGGCGTTTTCCGTTTGATCGGGATCTGGTTCTCTGTTTAGGGACTGTGGAACCACGCAAGAATCTGGTCAGCGCCTTTCTGGCATTCGATCAGTTTTTGCAAAGTCATCCAGAGCAAGCTTCTCAAGTGCGTTTAATCGTTGCTGGAAAAAAAGGATGGCGTACGCAGGAAATAGAAAACGAGCTCATTCGTGTGAATCGCTCATGGAGAGAGAGTGAGCCAAACGGCGTCATTCAATGTCTGGGGCCGGTCACCGAAGAAGAAAAATGGAATCTTCTTGCTCGCGCCTCATGTCTGTTGTTTGTGTCCCTCGATGAAGGGTTTGGGTTGCCTGTCTTGGAAGCCATGGCTGTTGGGACACCCGTGATCATCTCCAATCGTGGCGCTCTCCCAGAAGTCGGTGGCGATGCGGCGATGTACGTTGAACCAGATGACATCGAGGGAATGTCCTTCGCTCTCTCTCAGTGTCTGCTTGTTCCCGAGGGCATCCGAGAGTTGAAAGAACTGGGGATCAAACGTGCTGCCGAGTTGAGTTGGGAGCGCGCGGCAAAGGAGACACTGAACGTGCTGGAAGAAGTTGGACGAGCAGATACAACAGCTTGACTTCAGGTGAGAGCACCTACACAATAGTCCTATATGGAACGAATTGAAGTGAATCCAAACATTATGGCTGGCAAGCCAGTCATTCGCGGAACGCGGATTTCTGTTTCGCTTGTTTTGAATTTATTGGCGAATGGCTATACCCCATCACGTGTGATCGAGGCCTATCCTCAATTGACTTTTGAGGATGTACAAGCCGCCATGCAATTTGCTGCGTCTCTTGCCAACATGGAAGAGCGCTCCTATGGCCTGATCCAGCCCGTGTGAAATTTTTGTTGGACGAAAATTTATCGAGGGAGACGGCAGAGTACATGAAAGGTTTGGGTTACGAAGCAGCCACTGTTTTTGATTTTGGCTTGTCTCAGTCGGAAGATCGCGAGATTGTCCATTCTGCTGCCGAGCACGGTTTTATTTTGATGACATTCGATTTGGACTTCGTGTTCCTCTATAGAATATTTGGAGAAAAGAAATTTGGTGTCGTCATTTTTCGATTGCATGATCAGACGGTTGAGTCAGTGAATCAAGCCGTGGACCGATTATTGGAGAGTCGTTGTTTGGATGAAAAAGTGAATCAGCGAGGGGTGGTGATCGTGGATGAAGTGTCCATCCGTGTGCGTCGAGAGTCTGAAACCTAAACACACATTGTATGGAGACAAAAGATCGTGAGAAGATCTTAGAGAAAAAAGTGATGATCGGCGGTGAGTCTTTTGATCTTTTTCTTGATCGGCAAAGGGGCGCCTCCCTGTATGTGAATGCTGATCGAAGTAGATACCTCCGTGTTGGCGATCCTGATGTTGTAGAAAAGGAGCTAGATTTTCACAAGCAACTTCTGGGAGGTGGGTTCCCTGTTTCAAGAATCCTTGACGAAGGACGTCTTGGTGAGCGATCGTATTGGTCTGAAGAATCGTTGGGCAATGACCATCTTCACGACATATTTAAACAGGAAACAGAGAGTGCAGGGCTGATTTCTGAATCGTCTTTTAGAGCTTTTTTGAAGGTCGTTCAGCAATTCAATGCGGCACAGGCAAGTACAGCGAATACGTTACCCATCGACTTTGAAAGACTCTCAGCTGCTGTTGGGTTTGATGGGATGATTCATGAACTTCCAGACCTCTCTGACGATTTGCGCGCGAGTTGGAAAATGGTACAGGAGCGGCTGAAGGACTATCCAAGCTGTTTGACGCACGGGGATTTTAACCCGCACAACCTTTTTTCAAAAGGAGTGATTGACTTCGGCGATCACTTTGTTGGACCAATCGGATATGACGCAGTGACAGCAGTCACGACGCCGTTTTGGTTTCCTAAAGGAGAAGGTTTTGAATTTCGGCGGAAGTATACGTTCACAGAGGATCAAGTCCGTCAGTTTTTCGATGCGTGTGGAACGTATCAAGTAGGCGAAAGAGAGATAGACATTCGTGATCGATTTGACGAGCTTTTCTTGTTAAAGGCGGCTTGGTGGTCTGTACGTAATCAGCGCAATCCAAAATTACAGGAGTGGCGCTATGACAGATTTAGGAAAGTTGTTGATGAATTCATCCGTGGCGAGTCACTTCTCGAACATTGGCAATCGCATCTAAACGATTAATCCTCCAAACGAAAAGACAAACCTTGCTGGTCTGTCTTTTCGTTGATGAGATATCTTAAAGTTTTGTCTGTAAATACGCAATCAGCACCACTTGGGCGAGCAGGGCGTAGTACAGAGGAACGTCGCCTTTGCGTTTCACAAAAAAGTCGTGGAAGTAAAAGTGCATGCGCATGAACCAGCGCAGAAGTGGGGACTTGGTCAGATCATGGAGACCGACAAGCAGATCGGGGAGCACACCACCGACGATGCCCCACGTGAAGGTGCGCATGGATTCAATGTCGCGGGTGTTGGCGAGCAGCAGGACGAAAAAAATCGCAAAGATGGCGTCGACCATCACATAGGCAACGGCTTGTTTCCGACGACGTTTGTGTACACGAAAATTGTCAGCCAACCCCGTGTCGCCGTGGGGAATCATGTCGATCAAAAAGTGGGAGATAAAGCCAAAGATGAAGGCAAGGACCGGGTTTCCTGTTGCGCGTCCAAGAACGGCTCCCAGCGTTGCATGAGTGGTCAGGGTCATAACTGGGTTCTAGGATAGCAGTTTTTTTGGATCAAGGGTATCAACCCACCGCTTGATTCAAACGGGAGGATCAGGTAAAACGTTCAGCACCATGTTTTTGGGGTGAACAGATGAAGCTCTGCTCAGCCCCCAAATGTGGGGGGATATTCTACGCACGTGGGTTTTGTCGCAAGCACTACCAGCTATTTCGCCTGGCTGGCTTTCCAGAAGGTTGGATGCCCAAGCGTCGCATTTGGTTTTGTTTGGTGCAGTGGTGCGATGAGGAAGTGACCACACGGGGATATTGCGCCGCTCACTACCAACAGTGGCGCCGGCGGGGGTATCCAAAAAACTGGAAGCCGAAGAAGCCTCGTGAGCCGATCTTGCTGTGCCTGGTCAGCGGCTGCGGTGAGCCGAAAAAAACCAAAGGTTTCTGTGATCGGCACTACAAGCAATGGAGGAGGGGTCATCTGGAAGGCTTCACTCCACCAGCCGTTGTTCCTCACTGCAAGGTTCCCGAGTGCGAGGGCACGGTTATCGGACAAGGGTTTTGTCGACGTCATTACAATCAGTGGCGTCGCAATGTGCTTGAAGGTTTCCCTCGCCCTGGCTTCCCCTTGTGCAAAGTTCCTTCCTGCGATGAGCCTGTTTACGGGTATGGATGGTGTCAGCGCCATTATCGTTTCTGGCGACGCCGTGGCTATCCCAAAGATCTGGATCCGAACACGTTAAGCTAACGCGCACTCCCTCGCATCCTGCGGGGATTTTATTTTGATGTTGACGTTTGTTCACCGGGGTGAAAAAAAGTCAGCGCGATCGTTTGACAGTCACCCGCGGATCCATTATAACTATGCCGCGGGGTAGAGCAGCCTGGCAGCTCGCTTGGCTCATAACCAAGAGGTCGCTGGTTCAAATCCAGCCCCCGCAACCAAAAACATTCGTGCACCGCACGGATGTTTTTGGTATTGACTTTTTTCATCCTTTTCCTTACTCTGGAGAACCTCCACTCATTCTTGGAGAACATCATGCGATTGTTTTACATCGGAACAGGCATTGTGATCTGTGCAGCGATCCTTCCTTACCCCCTCGTGCTGATGGGGGTCCCACATACCGCTGTTGCAGCGATTGTGACGATCGTGGGGGTCGGAGGATTCCTTCTGCAGATGTACGGGGCCTTCAAGATGCGTGCGGCTCATGAAAATACCCTCAAGCAGATGAGGAATCGCCACGAGGCCAAAATGGCAGCGGCACAACGCCTTCCTGCCGCGCAAGCCATCCGCCTCCTCCTTCAACCAGACGACGACTAGCTCCTCGCGCTCTAAGCGCGAGTTTTCTTTTTTAAACAAAAAACCAGTCACAAACGTCACTGGTTTTTTGGTAGCTGGGGTGGGAGTCGAACCCACGACCTCGGGCTTATGAGTCCCACGCTCTAACCAACTGAGCTACCCAGCCGTACTACCGAGCCCAAGCAGATCGCTTTTTTTCGAGCTGCGTGGTGGCCAGAGAGGGAATCGAACCCTCACATGGTTGCCCATACGGGATTTTGAGTCCCGCGCGTCTACCAATTCCGCCATCCGGCCATAGGCGTCGAAATAGTAACAAAGACTCTTTTGTGTGTCCATCAACGTTCTGTTTGATCAAGAGAAAACCCACCTGCTTGAAAGCGTTGGTGGGCAGCGTGCTGGTCTTAGCCAGCGGCAAGGATGAGCTTTCGCCTCGCAGCGGCCTCCAGTGGTTTTGGGGCAGGGGAGACAGCCACCATGGCTTCGGCCGGGTCGCCGGTCATGAAGCGCAGGAGCACCTCGATGTCAGGTGGGCTTGGGATCACGAAGATTTTCCAGAACTGCGGAGGCCCGAGTCGAGGAGCCACGATCACCTGTCCTTCTTGTTCTAGCGTCGTGATCGAGAGATCAAGACGCGCCTTGAGCTTCAAGGTGGTGAGCAGATCCTGCACAACGTTGGCGGGAAGCACGGCGTGCGTGTTGATCTCGTCGTGTTGTACGAAGCGGATGACCCCCGTTCCTCTGGGAGGTACATGGAGGAGAATCCCTTCAACCCCAATCGCTCGCGCTGATGCGAACATCTGGTTCATGAGATCCCTATTTTCCATCGACCCCTCCTGACTCCATCACCATGCCTGAAAAAAACCTTTTGGTCAAGATGGCTTCTGTGCTTAGACGATGTCAGGTATAATGTCATTACTCGCTTATGGCGCATATTATTTCGGTCGTCAATCAGAAAGGAGGTGTGGGGAAAACGACCACAGCGTTGAATTTGGCTGCGTATTTGTCCGAGCTGGGCAAGTATGTCTTGTTGGTTGATCTTGATCCACAAGCCAACGCAACGTCCGGGCTCGGGTTGGATCACAAAACGCTTCCTGCTGGCGTGTACGAAGGGTTAATTGGAAGTCAGGCTGTCCGTGATCTCATCCGACGAACCAATCACGAAGGGCTTCGGATTCTCCCTGCGACCCAAGCGTTGGCTGGAGCCTCGGTGGAATTGGTCAACATGGAAGAGCGTGAACATTTCTTGCGCAAGGCGCTTTTGGAAATCCGCAACGACTACGACTACATTTTCATCGACAACCCGCCGTCCTTGGGCATGCTCACCATCAATGGACTGGTGGCCGCTGATTCGGTACTCATTCCTGTGCAAGCTGAATACTTCGCGCTGGAAGGCCTCTCACAGCTCATGAATACCGTGAACTTGGTGCGCGAGAATTTGAAACCTACCCTTGAAATGATGGGCGCAGTCATCACCATGTATGATGGTCGCACGCGGCTTTCCAAAGAAGTTCTTGAAGAGCTCTATCGGTATTTTCCCGAGAAGATTTTTCGTTCAGTTATTCCTCGATCTGTGAGGCTGGCGGAAGCGCCTTCATTTGGGAAATCTATTTTTCACTATGATCCTTCCTCCAAAGCCGCAAAAGCGTACGAGCGGTTGGCGAAGGAATTTATTCTTCGCGAAGAAGGAAAATTATGAGCGCACCATCCGTCTTAGGTCGAGGACTTGGATCCTTGATTCCACACAAACAAACAATCACCGAACAAGTGATCCCATCCGCGCGCACAGAGGTGTTGGAAGTTCCCGTTGGGGATATCCACGAGAATCCGCGCCAGCCGCGCCAGCATTTTTCTGCTTCTGAACTTGAGGACTTGATTGGATCGATTAAAGAGCATGGCATCATGCAACCCTTGGTCGCAGTGCGAGACTCAGGGGACTTTGAGTTGATTGCCGGAGAGCGCCGTTTGCGTGCGGCCAGGACCTTGGGTTTCAAAACCGTTCCGGTAATTGTCCGCCGCGCGACAGAGCAACAAAAACTCGAGTTGGCCCTCATTGAAAATATTCAGCGACAAGATTTGAATGCGGTGGAAGAGGCCTTGGCCTATCGAGCGCTGACAGACGAATTTAATCTCACACAGGATGACGTGGCCAAGCGTGTGGGGAAAAGTCGTTCCAACGTTGCCAATATCCTTCGATTATTAGATCTCTCACCTGAAATGCTTGAGGCCCTGAAAGATGGGAGACTCACCAAGTCCCATGGCCGTACGCTTCTGGCTGAACCGGATGAAAAAAAGCGAGAAGCGTTATTTCAGCAGATGCTCTCGGGCGGAGTCAGTGTGCGAGAAGCGGAGGCACGTGTGTCGTCTCATCCACGCCGAGCTTCTTCGACCACAAAAAAAGACCCGAACCTCTTAGCTCACGAAAAAAAGCTTCGCGAGATTCTTGGGACCAAGGTCGACATTAAAGAATCGGGTGGAAAGGGCAGTATTACGATCGCGTTTTATTCGCGAGAAGAACTTCTGTCTCTGCTGGATCAACTTTCAGGATTCTAACGCCCCAGCATGCCAGCCAGCCAGCCAGTGACGCTGCGATGGGTGGCGTCTTTTATTTTATTGCGCGCATGGCGCGTTTTGACAAACTTGAGCCAATCCGTGTTCGGGCTGCGACGGTTTTTATCTGTGACGATGTCGACGATGTCCCCAGAGCGCAGCGGCGTATCCAAGTTACGCATGATTTCGTTGACGCGAGCTGCTGTGCATTTATTGCCCACCTCTGAGTGAATCGCATAGGCAAAATCCACGGGCGTGGCGCCTTCAGGTAAGTCGATGACATCCCCTTGGGGAGTGAAGACAAAGATGCGGTCCTTAAAGACATCGATCTTCATGACCTCCAGCTGTTCCATGAAGT
Source organism: Candidatus Uhrbacteria bacterium (assembly GCA_023246355.1). Lineage (GTDB taxonomy): Bacteria > Patescibacteriota > Patescibacteriia > UBA9934 > GWF2-40-263 > JACRJW01. The sequence goes on from JAHFIQ010000002.1 coordinate 152,082, forward strand.
CTTTTTTCGTTTCGAGTTCTTTTTGAATTTGGACGAGTTCATCCATCCAATGCGTGTGCTTCACGGGTTTGTGTGAACCTTCTTTGTATCGCCAGTGCGCTGCGATACCATACTCAGCCAGCTCATGCATCTCCATTGTGCGAATTTGAAACTCGACGATTTCTCCGTTATCGGTAAAGACGGTCGTATGCAGCGACTGATACCCGTTGGGTTTGGGTTGGGCGATGTAGTCTTTGATGCGGCCTGGAACCGGTCGCCACTGTTGATGCAACAGTCCCAAAACGGTGTAACATTCCTCGATGTCGCTCACGATGATGCGAATGGCGATCAGATCGTAGAGTTTGCTGAGGTCCCCTTGGTACCGGTTCAGTTTTTTGAATAGACTGTACAGGCGCTTGACTCGGCCGTGCACTTGGAAATCTGTGACGCCTGTTTGCGTTAAAAATTTTTCCACTTGGTCAATCACGCGGCTAACATAGGCTCCTTTTTCTCGCACCTTAATGTCCATGATGTTTTTCATTCGTTCGTACTCTTTGGGATACAAATAGGCAAACGAAGCATCCTCAAGTTCTCCCTTAAACTCACTCATGCCCAGGCGTCCAGCAATGGGGGCGAATATTTCGAGGGACTCGCGAGCAATGCGTTGCTGTTTATGTTTTGGTTGACCGTAGAGGGTTTCCAAATTATGGAGGCGATCAGCAAATTTCATGAACACCACTCGCACGTCGCTCGCCATGGCCAAAAACATTTTTCGCATGTTTTCCGCGTAGCGTTCAGCGCCTCGATACTTGATGCCATGCTTGAGCTTGGTGACACTCTCAACCAGAGAGGCGATGTCGTCGCCGAAGGCGGTTCGAATCGTTTCGATCTTGACGTCGGAATCCTCTGCCACGTCATGCATGAGGGCCGCACAGATGACGTTTAGGTGCAGTCCCATTTCTGCCAGCTTGTAGGCAACGGCCACAGGGTGAGAAATAAAATCATGGCCCGTGAGTCGTTTTTCTCCTTCGTGCGCTTGGGCTGCAACACCATACGCACGACGCAGAGTAGCAAGGTCAGGGTTCTTGTAGGATTTTTTGACAAGCTGTTCAAGCTCATCGTAGGTGCGGACAATTTCTGTCATGTATCTTACAAGACTTGAGTGGCACGGTGTCTGACCCTGATCGGCAGCGTAGCGCCAGCGAGCACCGGCAGGGTCTGCACCGTGACGAGGCTCAAGTCTTGTGTATGATTTCTCCACGATACTGCCGTGCCACGCGCATGTCAAAGCGTCGTTTGAATTGACAAAAGTCATTTTTTCTGCTACGCTAGCATCAATCTAAAATCAATCTATGGCAGGATCGAGTGAAAGAGCAGCAGGGGAGCCAAGACGTGAACGACGTCCTTCTCTTGTTGTAGCGCGACGACCTCACATGACGGAAACAGGTGCACGACCTTCTGTCACGCTCGCTCCAGATACGGCAGCGGTCGAGGCAGCGCGTGAAGCTGCTGCGGCCAGGGCTGCTGCGGCTGAGGTGACAGAACCAAGACCAGGAACCGCTGTTGAAGTTCGCGATATTCCAGACGAAGAATTTGAAGACCTCCCTGATCTCGAAGACGAACAAGATCCTGATTCAGGATTTCTTCACTCCGTGGGCAAAGCGGCTGGCGCTGTCGCTGGTGTCGGTGCCGTATCTGGCATCACGGGGATCGCTCGTTTTGGGGCTGTAAAATCTTTGACGCTCGTCGATCGATTGGCCTTGAAGCTCAATAGTTGGGGGGACGGTCTCTTGAAAAAAGCGGACATGCCTTTCCCGTTTGGAACCCTTGCCTCGGTGACGGCCGGAGGACTCGATTGGGTTGTCGGTGCCCTTGCCAGCGAGAAGTCTCTTGCAGAACTTATCAAGAAAGAAAAAGAAGAACAGAAGAAGGCAGAAGACAAGGCTCTCGCGAAACTCCTTGACGATCAAAAGAAAATGGAAAAGAAACAAGACGATGCGGCCAAGAAAAAGAAAGAGAAAGAACAAAAAAAGAAAAAGTTACAAAAAGCATTTGGAAGGGATCAAGCCGATGCAATTGAGGAAGCCATCGAAGCAGAGGAAAAAGAAGAAGAACCGAAAGCCGAAGAAAAAGAAGCCGCATAAAACGAGCCTCGCCCATAGGCTACGGCCGAGGGCCTACGCTCGTTTTTGCTTTTTGCCTCGTGCGAATCTTGATGGTCCGCGCGCTCGTTTTTTTGCGAGGATGTCGATCGCGACGTCTCTGGTGATCTCTTCAGGGTTCCATTTTTTTCCAATCGAGGCATTGGTCGTGCCGTCAGTGAGATAGGGACCGAAGCGACCAGTCTTCAAGAGGATCAAACCTTTTGAATCAGGATCCTCCCCAAATTCTCCCAGCGGCGTTTTCATCTTTTCTTTGAGCTGCTTGGATTCTTTCAGCAAAGCTTTTGCTTCTTCAAGTGTGACCGTGAGCGGGGAAAGAGGTTCCTTGATGGAGGCATAGACATCCCCGGCTTTTGCATACGGACCGAACCGTCCCACAGCAACCGTGATCGTCTCGTCCTCATCGGTTACTCCCAATGTTTTTGGAAGTGACAGACAGGCGAGCGCCTGTTCAAGCGTCACAGATTCAAAATGCATGTCCTTCATGAGGCTTGCACTGTGAGGCTTGGCTTTTCCCGCGTCCTTATCGGCTTTGGTAAATTCTCCGAGCTGAACAAAGCCGCCAAAGCGTCCGGTCTTCGCGATCACAGGCAGGCCCGTTCTGGGATCCGTTCCCAGAACTTTGTCAGGCATGATGTCCTCGCGCTTGACCTCCTTTGTTTTTTCCTCAAGCGTTTTGTGAAACGGCGTATAAAAAGCCTGTAGGGTTGGGACGAGCTTGGCATCACCGTCGGCGATTTCATCGAGCGTGGATTCCATTTTTGCCGTGAACGCGTAGTCGATGATGGAGGGGAAGTGGTTCACCAAAAGATCGGTGACGATCATGGCAATGTCTGTGGGCGCGAGTTTTTTGTTTTCATCGCGCTCAACATAGCCACGATCGATAATGGTGGAAATGGTCGGGGCGTAGGTGGATGGGCGACCAATGCCAAACTCCTCCAAGGCTTTCACAAGAGTGGCATCTGAATAGCGAGCGGGTGGTTCGGTAAAGTGTTGTGTGGGAAGAATCATTTTCGTTTGGACTTCTTCACCCTCTTGCAGATCCGGCAGAATTTTTTCCTTGGCTGATTGATAGACTTTCATGAATCCATCAAAGGCGACTGAGCTGCCGTTGGCACGGAAAAGGTAGGTGGATGAGGTGGATAAGGTGGCTGAGGTGGTTAAATCAACAGTCGTGCGATTGAGCTCGGCTGAGGGAAGTTGAGAAGCAAGCGTGCGTCGCCAGATCAGGTCGTAGAGTTTCCAGGCGCGTGGCTCGAGCTCTGAGCGTAGCGTTGCCGGTTCTACATCCACACTCGTCGGACGGATGGCTTCGTGGGCTTCCTGGGCGCCGGCTTTGGCCGTTTTGTAGCGCTTGGGACCTTCAGCGTAGCGTGAACCAAAATGCGACTGGATATAGGTTTGCGCTTCACCCAAAAATTTCTCGGCAAAGTTCATCGAGTCGGTACGCATGTAGGTGATGCGACCCGTTTCGTAGAGTTGTTGCGCCAGCCGCATGGTTTGCTTGGCGCTCATGCCGAGTTTTGTGTTGGCATCGATTTGGAGGGTCGAGGTGGTATACGGTGTTGGTGGCGCGCGCTTCACGAGTTTCTTTTCTACGGCCGTGACCTTCATGGAAGACCCAGCAAGATCCGTGACAATTTTTTCTGCCTCCGCCTGCGTCTTGATTTCAAGCTTGTCGATTTTTTTTCCATCGCGGGTTTCGAGTTTGGCAGGGAAGTCGAGCCCTTCTTTTGTGAGTGTTGCATCGATCGTCCAAAATTCATCAATCTGGAACGCACGTCGTTCCCGTTCGCGATCGACCACCAGGCGCATGGCAACCGATTGCACGCGACCCGCAGAAAGTCCGCGACGAACCTTGGTCCACAAAAAAGGGGACAACTCGTATCCAACAAGGCGATCCAAAATGCGGCGCGCTTGTTGGGCATCGACCAAATTCAAATCAATGTGCCTGGGATGCGCCACGGCCTCATCAATCGCATGCTTGGTGATTTCATGAAACGTGATGCGTTTGGCTGTTGCCTCATCCAGTCCCAGTGCTTGCGCCAAATGCCACGCGATGGCTTCTCCTTCACGGTCTTCGTCCGTCGCCAAGTAAACGTCATCGGCTGCTTTCACCGCGGCCTTGAGTTCTGTGACATGGGGTTTGCTCTTGGGAGGAATCGTGTACGTCGGTTCAAAATCGTGCTCCACATCCACACCCAGTTTGCTCTTGGGTAAATCGCGGATATGACCAAACGAAGAGAGCACGCGGTACTCGCCGCCGAGATATTTTGAAATGGTTTTTGCTTTCGTCGGGGACTCGACGATGAGAAGTTTGGAAGGCATGTAGTCTACAAGCTACAAGTGATAGAACAGAACGTCAAGACACGTCGTTCGCGAACGACGTGTCAAGCGCGGGAGTAAAAATTTCCGCCGTGATGTCGCACCGCGCCTTTGATCTCAAGCATCGTGAGTGTGCTGCCAGCCTTGTGGGGTGGAAGCTGTGTGGCGCGGATGAGTTCATCGATGTGGATCGGGGAGGTAGTCAGCCGATTCCATAGAGCGGTCTCTTCTTCACCACGCGGCTGGTAGGAATGTTCCACAGGGGCTGGAACGTCTTCCAGTCCAAACAGATCTTGTGCACAGGTCACCGGCGTTGCCCCAAGTTTGATGAGATTGTGAGGACCTTGTGATGTTTCAGAGTGAATGGAACCAGGCACTGCATACACGTCCCGACCGCTCTCCAAGGCACAGCGTGCTGTGATAAGTGAACCTGATTTGAGTGCGGCTTCCACAACGAGCGTGCCGTTTGCGATGCCGGCGATGATGCGGTTGCGGAACGGAAAATGTTGCTTGAGCGGATTTGTCCCAAGAGGAAATTCAGAGATGAGCGCGCCCCCTGATGCCAATATGCGGGATGCCAATGCCCGGTTTTGCGAGGGGTAGATACTTTTGTCATCAACCCCTGAGCCCAAGACCGCGATGGTTGTTCCGTCCGTACTCAGGGTCGTATCATGGGCGATCGCATCGATTCCGTAAGCAAGTCCACTCACAATCACGACGCCGGCTTTCGACAGGGCGGTCACCATCTCTTGTGTCACCTGGATTCCGTACGCACTGGCTTTGCGAGAACCCACGACCGCGATGTGACGTTTTCCAGGATCTGGAAGTCTACCTCGCAAAAACAGCACGGCCGGGGCATCATAAATTTCTTTTAGGAGGGGTGGATAGATGTCATCCATGAGCGTCACCGCCTGCACGCCATGGATTTCAAGTTCACGCATGAGCGCTTCAGGATCGATGTGAATGCGTTCTTGCAAAAACCGGCTGGCAATCTGTGGTTCGATACCAGCCTCCACCAGTTCTCCGGCTGAGGAGGTAAACGCGCGCTTCCCAGATCCAAAATGGCGCATGAGACGACTCATGCGCACCGCGCCAAAGGAACGAAATTGGACGAGCGCCACCCAGTACGCTTTTTCTTCCGTAGACAAGTTCACAGAAAGGATTCGATTTTTTTGATGGCTTGTTCGATGATCGATGGAAGTTCAACGGTTTCTTTTTCGCTCCAGGCTTGCAGCACAAACGCATCCAGTGGCACGTCTTTATGTTCAGGTCGGCCAATGCCAATGCGCAGTCGAGCGATGGCCGTGTCTTTTGGAAACTGACTCAAGATTGATTCCATCCCGCGATGCCCAGCAGAGGAACCACTGGTCTTGAAGCGGAGATCGCCAAACGCAAGATCCGCGTCGTCGTAGACCACGAAAAGCTCATCAGGTTTCACTGGATACTTTGCAAGAATTCCAGCCACGCTTTTACCGCTCACATTCATAAAGGTCTGCGGTTTCACGAGCAGGATGCGTTTATCTTCCATCACGGCTTCAGCCACCTCAGCTTGAATGGCGCGCTTGGGTGCAAAGGCGGCATCGAGTTTTTTTGTCAGGGCATCCACAACCAAGAACCCGACGTTGTGGCGTGTCTTCTCATATTCTTTTCCAGGGTTCCCAAGTCCGATAATGGCCTTCATAGTTAGTCCGACACGGCACTCGCCAAACGAATGTCGATGGCAAGAGGCGTCCCTTCGAGTTTGAAATGTTCACGCAGTCGATTTTCCAAATAGCGAATGTAACTTTGGTTAAGCGTGTCCGTGCGCTTGGCTTTGATGATGAGATCAAACGTTGGTGGAGCATGGCGGACTTGCTTCATCCCAAGCACCTTGGGCGCCCACGGACCATGGCCAACCACGGGAGCAAATTGATGCACAGCGATCTCTAAAAATTTTTTGAGCTTTTCTTGATCGATGTCGATGCTTCTATTTTTATTCACCGCGTCGATCGCGTCAAACAAGTTCTGCACGCGTTGCGTGGAAAGGGCACTCACAAAATGCACCGGCGCCCAGGCCAAGAACGGAAGGGAGGCGGCGATGTATTCGCGGTATTGATTCATCGTGCCTGTTTCTTTGTCGTGGATGAGATCCCACTTGTTCACGACGATGAGCACGGCTGAACCTGAGTGCTTCAAAAATCCAGCTAGGACTTTTTCTTGCGTGCCGATTTTTTGTGTGGCATCCAGCACCAGCAGTGTCACATCAGCCAACTTTACCACGAGTTCATTGCGCTTCACCGCTTCGTGTTCGAGTCCTCCGGCTTTTCTCACCTTGGCATGTTTACGCATGCCGGCCGTGTCAATGAAAATGTATTTTTTTTCTCCGCGCTGAAACAAGGTGTCGTTTGGTTCACGCGTGGTGTGTTCGATGGGACTGGTAATAAATCGTTCCTCACCGATGAGCGCATTCAACAGTGTTGACTTGCCGACGTTTGGTTTTCCGATCACGGCAACTTTTGTGCCTTCCATTTTAAGAGGATCAACCGGCGGTCGACCGATGTCTTCCAGTTTTTCGTAGATCGCGTCCAGCAGATCGCCAACGCCGGTTCCTCGCGTAGCCGAGATGGGCAGCGGTTCAGGCAGTCCTGGAAAACGCCACATGGAATCGGAAACGCTCATACGCTCACTGGCTTTTTCTGCTTTGTTTCCAACGACGATGACCGGCTTGCCGGACTTGCGAAATCGGTCCGCGAGGGCGCGTTCTTCTGGAATGGTTCCTGCTTTCATGTCCAAGACGAACAAAAGCAAATCAGCCGTCTTCATCGCGATGTCGGCTTGCTTCACGATATTGCGTTCGATTTCGTCTTTCTGATTGACATCCAGTCCTCCGGTGTCGACCAAGCGTATGACGGTCCCGCGCCACAGACAATCTCCCTCGTTTCGGTCTCGGGTGGTTCCCGCGGTCGGAGAAACAAGCGCCTTCTGGGTTTCAAGAAGGCGATTGAAAAGCGTTGATTTTCCGACATTTGTCCGGCCGACCAATGCGACGATGGGGAGAGAAGTAGACATGCGAGAGTATTGTAAGGGTAATGGCTCGGATTGACAAAACAGGCTTTTTCACTGATACTCATCCTCTTGGTGAAAGCCAAGAAGTTCTTCACAACGGAGGTTCCCTTGAAGGCACTTCGTCCCTATCAGCAGGAAGCCTTCGACCTGGTTTGGAACCGGATTGAGGGCAAGAAAGAAACGCGAGCACTGGTTGTCCTGGCCACAGGCCTTGGCAAGACAGTTCTGGCTGCTGCACTCGCGCGTCGTTGGTTTTCTGAGCGGACCGACCGCCTACTTTTCCTGGTCCATACGGTCGACATCGTACGTCAGGCTCGAAAGGAGTTCCGTGAGGTTCTCCACGAGCTCACGACGATTGGCATCCTGACAGGATCGGAAGCGGAAAATCTCGACGCACAGGTACTGTTCTCCACATTTCAGTCGATGCAGAATCGGCTGAAGACAGTGAAGCCAGATACGTTCGGATTCGTCATCGTCGACGAAGCCCATCATGGCCAAGCTGTCACGTACAAGGAGGTCATCGAGCACTTCACGCCCGAGTTTCTTCTAGGTATGACAGCCACGCCAGACCGCCACGATGGCGAGGATATCCGCGACATCTTCGGGCCCGAGCTCTGCGCCTTTCCCCTCCAGTGGGGCATCGTGGAAGGCTGGCTGTCACCTGTCGAGTATCGAGTGCTTGCGGACAATATCTCCATCATGCGCTTGAGGGAGCTCATTCGGCAGGCTCACGAGGGAGTGCGCGTCAGCCGCAAGTCGATTGACTCGACGATTTTCCTCCCGGAACGGACGGAGGTGATTGTCGATATTGTGCGAAACGCACAAGGCGGAGAGAAGCGCACCATCCTGTTCTGTCGTTCGATCGAGCATCTCAATCACGTCTTGGAGTTTTTTCCGGAGGCGCTCGCGTATCACTCGAAGATTCCGGAGACAGAACTTCGGCGTCGGTACGACGATTTTCGGGAAGGACGTATCCAGACGCTCGCGACCATCGACATGTTCAACGAGGGGATCGACATCCCCGACGCGGAACTTCTTGTGTTCCTGAGAGCGACCGATTCCAGGCTGCTGTGGCTCCAGCAGTTGGGTCGAGGGCTCCATGGTACGAAGAAGGTTCTCGTTCTGGACTTTGTCGCCAACTGTGACCGAGTGAAGGCGGTTCAGGAGCTTGGTCTCACACCGACGATCCACACAGGTTCCTTGCCGGAATCGGTGACGATCGATGATCTCAACCTTCAGGTAACATTCACTGAAGAATTGAGAGACTTGTTGGGCCTGCTGGATTTCCTCGACATGGGGTTCTACGAGACCTACGAGGAAGCCCGCGCGGCGGTGGCGAAACTCAATCCGCCGTGGGATGGTCGTCTGATAGCGTGGTTCAAGAAGAACGCCCGTCGTGACCCGCGCATTCCCAGGACTCCCTGGAGTGTTTACGAGGGTAATGGGTGGGTGAGCATCAGGCACTTCTGCGATAGAGATTATTATCAAACTATCGGAGAGGCTATGTTGGCCGTTCAGGTACTCAACCCGCCGTGGGAGGGCAAACTTGACGAATGGTATCGCAGAGTCTACAAACTAGATCAACGTCTTCCTTCGGCTCCGTGGGAATACTATAGAGATAAAGGTTGGGTGAGCATCAGGCACTTCTGTGGACGCGAGTTCTACACTCATGAGGAGGCTCGGAAGGCCATTGTCTGTCTTAACCCCCCGTGGGGAGAAGCTCTCAGTGCCTGGTATAAGACGAACCGTCATCGCGACCCTCGACTGCCATCAACCCCTTCTCTGTACTATAGAGACAAAGGTTGGGTGAGCATCAGGCACTTCTGTGGACGCGAGTTCTACACTCATGAGGAGGCTCGGAAGGCCATTGTCTGTCTTAACCCCCCGTGGGGAGAAGATCTCAGCGCCTGGTATAAGACGAACCGTCATCGCGATTCTCAACTTCCTGGTAATCCATGGACAATTTACAAGAATAAAGGCTGGGTGAGCATCAGGCACTTCTGCGGTAGGGAGTTCTACCCGACTCTCAAAGAAGCGATGGTGGCCGTTCAGGCTCTCAATCCACCGCCGGATGGCAACATCTTAAGGTGGTATCTGAAAATCTATAAGAAAGATCCTCGTCTTCCCGCGTGTCCCTGGGAATACTACGCCGACAAAGGCTGGATCAGCTGGCCGCACTTCTGCGGACGCGAGAAGACCTAGCCCGACAGCAACTCGACGCAAACGCGTCACGACCGGTTCTACAACGAACCGGTTTTAAATTGGATATCACAGATTGTGATATCCATAACGAAAAACACCTCACAAGGAGGTGTCGGTGTCGGGAAGCGTTGCTCCTTTTGCCTGGTTGCATTGTGAACAGGCGAGTTGGAGATTGTCGAAGGTGTCCCGGCCGCCCTTCGAGAGGGGGATGATGTGGTCTCGTGTTGCCTGGCGTGGGTCATCGTGGACCAGGTTCACTTGCTCCCCGCACAGCACGCACTTGCCGCCATACTTCCGGATGAGTTGCTTGATCTCCCACTTGTGTCGGTTGGCGTGCTCCTTTCCCAAAACGGGGTCGCCAGTAACTTCTCGTTGCGCTTGAGCGTGACGATCTTTCTTCGTATGGATTTTCCGCATGGGAGAATGACTGTGCATGAACCCTCTCAGGAGCAGTTCGAGAGTACAAAAAAAATGGCCATTTGTCAATGGTTTCATCTTGAGGTCTCAATTTATGAGTTCCAATTTAGTTCCTCGCGAGTGAACTCGCGCTTTCACCCAAAATCACCAAAAAGTCTACATCGTCTTCTGTGGCGAGGGTTTCGTAGTCGTCGCTGGTGAGCGCGATTTCTTGGGGAACGACCTCTCCACTGTACAACCAGCCAGTGGCTGAGAGTGTGACATCAGCCTGCAGGAAGTCACTGAGGGCTTTTAATTCTGTCGCGTGTTGACCATCGGAGAGATCGTAGATGACCGTATGGGCAAAACCGCGCGTCGCCGCATTGCCAACCTTGGCCACGTCAAAGCCTTGGCCATCCAAGAGTTGAGAGGCGCGGAACGCCAGACCTGTGATGTTGGTTCCGTTTTGAATTTCCACGCGAACGAATTTTGGTTTTTCCTCTGGGGCCGCGGCAAAGGTGTCACTCAGTTCATCATCAGGTGTGAAAATGTTATCCGCGATTCTCTGCAGCGGCGACCAGTCGTCGTTTTTAGGGAGCAGCAAGTACGCGCCGTTTAAGACCGTTGCGTACAGCGGGGAGGAATCAGAGGCGTCGATGACGTGGTGCGTGATACTTTCTGTGTCCAAGTCCTTGACCTGTTTGGCCAGGCGGACGATTTCCCAAGCGTCTAAGTTGGTGGCGATGTTATTTTTGAGGGTCGTCATCATTTTAGAAATACGGCTGGGGTTCAGAAACGTCGAAGCAGAAAGCACCGTGTCCTTCACAGCCAGGATGACTTTTTGCTGACGCTTGGACCTGGCAAAGTCAGAACCCTCGCCGTTGTTGCCATGTCGTGAACGCACAAACTTGAGCGCGGTCTCCCCATCCATGTGTGTCCAACCTTCTGAGAACGTGATGGATTCAAATCGGCAGGAATAATCTGGGACGACTTCGACGGTGTTCATTTCGATGTCTGAAGAAGCTTCTGTTTCCGGAGTAACCTCTGGGTCTATTTCAAGAATCTGTGCAAGTTCACTCGGCTCTTCCGACACCTCTTCCACCTCTTCCACCTGTTCCACCTCATCTACCTCCTCAAACCCGCACTCATCATATTCTCGTCCAAGCGTTGGGTAATCAGGATCTGTGAAGCTATTGTCCACGTAAATATCCACGCCGCCGATCGCGTCCACAAATTCGGCAAAGCCATCAAAGTCCACACGCAAGTAGTACTGGATGTCCTCATCGAGCACATCACCAATCACTTGGGAGGCGAGCGCTGGTCCGGAGCCTGGTTCATCCATTTCGCCGTACGCATTTGCGTGGTTCACCTTGCTGTACCCGTAGCCGGGAATCGGAACACTCATGTCGCGAGGAAGGGACATCATGCCAATGGCACCGGTGGAGGGCTGGTAGCTGGCAAAAATAATCGTGTCTGAGAGTTGTGGACCATCATGGCCTTCTCCGCCGATGCCCATTAAAAGAACATTCACCCGGTCTTCATCTTCACCCTTGAGCTCACGACCTTGTGCGGTGACAAAATGTTTGATCGTGGAGACAAGAGAAAAATCCGGGAACGCGGTTGACTCGGTGGTGGAACTGACTTGATACGAAAAAATCGCGCCTGCGGTTGCGGCGATGACGACGATGAGCGTCAAGTGGCGGCCAAAACCCCGGCCTGTAGGCTGAGTCGACCTCTGAGATCTCTGTGGGGCTTGATCGTCCGTGGACGAGGCGCGAGCTCGTCTGGCACGCAGCGTTTTTTGATGCAGGAGATCAATCTTCGGTCGTTCCATAATGGTTAACGGTATTGTAGCGGGAGTGAGCAGAATCTTCAACCGAAAGAAAAACACCCAGAGAAGTCTCTGAGTGATTTTCTGGTGGGCGTGAGAGGGCTCGAACCTCTGACCTCTGTCGTGTGAGGACAGCGCTCTGACCAACTGAGCTACACACCCTTGTGGAACTGTTCCCCAATGAGCGATCTTGGCTTTCACGGGGCCCCGCCACCACCTCAACGTAGTTTTCACTACGTCTCGGCGGCTGGCTTCCCCGTTCAAGCCAATCTCATCTCATTGGGAAACAGTTCCATTCTTTGCATCCTTATTAACGATGGGCAGGATACTCTAATCGTCTTTGAGCTGCAAGCGTTCTGGTTGACAAAAAGGCGAGTTAGGCATTCAATACCCATCCGTTCCTTACAAACGGGAGTCGATGATGCTGACACCCAATCAGCTTGAGCGCGTAGCACAACTTGAAGAAAAACTTGGGGTAGAGTTTCGCAACAGACTGCTGCTCCACATGGCGATCACGCATCGCTCGTACTTGAACGAACATCGTGAGGCCTTTTGGGACCACAACGAACGTTTGGAGTTTCTTGGAGACGCCATCATCGAGATGTGCGTGACTGAGTTTCTCTTTGATCATTACCCTGAAAGCTCGGAAGGAGAGTTGACTGAACGTCGCGCGGCACTCGTCAGCAGTTCAGCTCTGGCCCAAGTGGGTGGGATGCTGGGGCTCCCGGACATCCTCTATCTCTCCAACGGAGAAGCTCGGCTCGGACTGGAGGATCCAAAAACACGCAAGTACATGACCGCCTGTGGAGTTGAGGCGATCGTGGGTGCGGTCCACAAAGACCAGGGCATTGGCATGAATCGGATGGTCGTGGACCTGCTCATTCTCAGCCGGGCGGAGGAACTGTTTGCGCTGTACGCGGATCCCAAGTCCAAACTTCAGGAGCTTGTCCAACGACAACATGGTGTGACGCCTGAGTATCGGGTTCTCTCCGAGTCTGGGCCAGATCACAACAGGCGTTTCAGGGTCGCAGTCTTTATGAACATCGTCCAATTGGGAATGGGCGAAGGCGACTCTGTAAAAGAAGCTCAAGTCGCTGCTGCCGACTTCGCATTGGCTCACCTTCCACAAGATGGGGTTTCGCATGCTCGCCACCAACAATAATCTGTTATTCCACGGCTTGCTTGCTCAATCCCGTGGAGAAGAAGAGTTCAAGCCGACCAAGGCCGAATTGGCTGTGGCGGTTACCACCAGGATGCACGAGGATCGCCAAGCCAATCTGGGAGGGGAAGACGATCTGGCCGTGTACCTGCGGCCGATGAAAGCCTATCCGATGGTTTCGACTCATGCCCAGTGGGCAGATCTCTTTGCGCGGTACAAGGCAGGTGATGTGATCGCTCACGATGAGCTGGTGTATCGCAACATCCGTCTGGTTGTCTCCGTGGCGATCAAGTACAGCCGTCGTGGACTTCCACTTCTTGACTGTGTTCAAGAGGGAGTGATTGGTCTTCTGACTGCAATAAAGCGGTTTGAAATAGAGCGGGGATATCAGTTCAGCACCTACGCCACAGGCTGGATTCGCCAGGCAATCACGCGGGCCATCGAGGACACAGGAGATCGGTATTCGTACCGCATTCCGGTTCACATGGCAGAGCAGATTTCTGTTGTCCGGGGTTGCATGGCGCATTTCGTCAAAACCTATGGCGAGTGGCCCACACCCCTGGACGTGTACAAGCTGGTGAAGTCTCGCAAGACCCAAGTGGTAGCTGCCATGACACTCGTGGACACCAAGAACTGCATGAAGTACGTCCAATTCGGGGAATCAGAGCGATTGGATCGCGAGGTTTCTGGAAAGGGCGGCGAGGAAGAAGGTCGCTTTGGTGACAAGCTCCCTGATCGAAGAGTCAAAACAACGACCGTGGTCGACGCGAGCAAAATGTTGCCGCGCTACCATGCGGCTCTGGAGCGGGTGGAGAAGGCTGTCAAAGCCCTGCCTGCCCGCGACGCCATGGTTCTGTCCATGCGTCTGGGGCTTGGCTCGTTTGATTCCATGACGCTTGAGGAAGTTGCAGAGCGCTACGAGCTCACACGGGAGCGCATTCGGCAGATCGAAGAGAAGGCCTACGAGAAGCTGGCAGAAGCTGGTTTCAAGATTTCCCACGAGCAAATCCAACAACTGCAAGACGTGTTGGACGAGCTCGAACGCATTGTGAGGTCGGTCTAATGGACGAGGTCAACTGTCAAATTGCGGAAGCATCGATTCCGGTCGCTCTGTGCTACCAGGAACAGGGAACAGCTGCCTGCGCGGGTTGCATGGCCGTCAGCCGCCGATGTCCGGAGTGCAAACGCGCCGGAAATATGGGTGAGGCAAAGGAAGGTGTGTGCAAGGATTGTCTTGCCAAGTTGAGGAGCAAGGCGGGCGATGCCAGGCCAAGCCTTCCAGGCGGAAACGTCGCGGATGCCCTGGAGGAAACGCTCGATGGCCTTGAGGACATCGCCTACGGTGACACTTCTGCCATTTCTGGTGGAGATGAATCTCACCCAGACGCAGTGCGCGATCTGGACACAGATGCACTCAAGAAAAGCCGCCGCGCACAAGACGCTGGGTTTCTCCTGGCGCATCTTGGGCCCTTCATCGTGGAGAGACCAGACGGATCTCGTTTGGTGACAGCAGCTCACGCTGTGCTCATGGAACAGGCGAGGCTCATGCCTGATGAGACGAGTCGCGCCATTGAGTTGCTCGTGAGCCGTGGCCTTGTGGAGCGTCGTGGGGAGAGTGATCTCATTATTCTCACCCGCGAGATTCCACAGCTGGCGTCTCAATCGTCCGCGGCGGGATTCACCGGCGGAGCTCCCAAGCTCACTCCACTCAGGCTTACGGGTCGTGTGGACGATGCCAAGGGACGTCAAATCCCAACCATCGAGGAGATCTATGCCGCATTGGAGGGTCGTCATCGGGTGGTTGGGGAAGAGAGACTGGTAACCGGCGCCGTGCCCATCCTCCAGCTTGAACTGCATGTGGGTGCTCCTGTGGCGATCCGCATGCTGGAGCGTCTGCAAGAAGAGACCTTGGTCAAGCCCAAGGATGGTTGGCGAACACTGGTTCTGCTGGGCGAAGGCGAAGTGCACGACTCGCGTGCCGCCCTCAAAGAAGAGACCATTCTTCGCATGGAGCGCTCAGCAGCAAAAGCGCGTCTCATCATTCGTAAAGGGGTGCTCACGAAGTTCGCCTTCGGTCGAGCGCTTCAAGCCTTGGATGAGAGCATCAGC
Source organism: Candidatus Uhrbacteria bacterium (assembly GCA_023246355.1). Taxonomy (GTDB): domain Bacteria; phylum Patescibacteriota; class Patescibacteriia; order UBA9934; family GWF2-40-263; genus JACRJW01. Next base: position 167,290 of record JAHFIQ010000002.1, read on the forward strand.
GAGCTCGAGGCCATTGGCGTGCAAGTCGCCTCGCAGGTCACGGCCTTGCGGGCACACCGCGAGGAAGTTCGCCAGGCAGAGCTCGGCTACGATGAAGCCCGTGCACAGAGCGAGAACGCGGTCGAAATGACCAATCCACTGGCAGCTTCACAGAGGCCGCCAGACGCCTAGACCCCACACACGTGGGGTTTTATGATTGACGATTTCCATCCGAAGGCGTACGGTTTCCATCCGTTCCTTACAAGGAGTTCTCATGCAAGAGTCTCTTCCTGTTGACGCTGTGGCCCCGCAGGTCGTTGAAGCCATTCTCAGGAGGCGACGCAATGTCGTCCTCACCGCACCGACTGGTTCGGGAAAGACCACCCGCATTCCACAGCATCTACATCTCTCAAGTCCTCGCTTGCGCATCCTCGTGGTTCAACCTCGTCGGGTCGCTTGTCGTGCGGTGGCTCGTCGGGTGGCCAAAGAGCTGGGAGTTCGGGCTGGGCAGCAGGTCGGCTACATCACGCGTGGCGATGTTCAGACAAGCGAGTCAACCGTTGTCACGTTCGTGACAGACGGCATTCTGCTCCAGATGTTCCAGTCGGATCCTCGGTTGAGGTCCTTTGACGTCATTGTCTTTGACGAGTTCCACGAGCGTCGTCTGATGACCGATTTGGCTCTGGCCCTCGCACGCCGAGCGCAGCTCTCAGGCAGCCACATTCGGATCATCGCCATGTCCGCGACCATGCCGGATCGCGAGCGTCTGGTGGAATACCTGGATGCTGAACCGTTCACGGTTGATGTCCGCAGTTTTCCGGTCGACATCCGTCACGTCTGTTCCAGGCCCCATGAGCATCGGCTGGCCGATCGCCTGATCGAGAAGATCACCTGGACGCTTCAGAATATTCCCGAAGGCGACATCCTCGTCTTCCTTCCGGGAAAAGCCGAGATCGACCAGGTGTTGCGTGGCCTTGCGCAAAAGGAGCTGCCCGACGTTCATGTCCTTCCACTGCACGGACAACTGCCCTCCGGGGGACAAGACCAGATCTTTGCTCGCGCAGAAGGTCGCAAGGTGATTCTTTCAACCAACATTGCCGAGACCTCACTGACGGTTCCTGGTGTCCGAGTCGTGATCGACTCAGGTCTGTCTCGTGAGGCGAGTTACCTTCCAGAACTTGGAGTCAATCGTTTGGTGCTTGGGGTGATCGCTCAGGATTCGGCAACGCAACGTGCGGGCCGAGCTGGACGTGAAGCACCTGGACTGTGTCTGCGTCTGTGGTCTGAGGGGGAGCATCGTCGGTGCGCTGAAACCGCGGCCCCTGAAATTCATCGGACGGAATTGTCTGATCTGGTTCTGCATCTGCGGGCGATCGGCATTGAACGCTTGGGGGAGTTTCCGTTTTTCGATCCACCAGACCCAGAGCGTCTGGCAGCGGCAGATGATCTGCTGAGCACGCTAGGTGCCTACGATCGCGATCACAGGCTCAACCACATCGGCCTCATGATGTCGCGGTTGAATCTTCCGGCACGTTTTGCCAGGATGATGGTACAGGCCATGGCCGAAGGGGCTGAGCAAGAGGTCGCCTCGATCGTGGCCATGCTCATGACGCCCAACGTGTTCAAGTTCCCACCGGGTTTGCGAGAGGTCGCGCTGGAAGTGCACAGCCATTTGATGGCCACGGCCAACTCCGACTTTGATCAGCTGCTCAGGCTCTTTCAGGAGTTTGAACGGCAAGCACATCCCCAAAGGTACTGTCGCAAGAACTTTCTCACCTTCGGCGGGATGCGCGAAGCAGAGCGGTTGCAGGAGCGGATTCTGAAAACCGTGAAGGAGCTTCAGGCAACTCGACCCAAGGAAGCCATTTCGCGAGAGAGCATGTCGCGGTGTCTTTTGAGCGGTCTGCTTGATCGCGTGGGCCGTCGTCGGGAAGACGGACTCTTTGACATGGCGATGGGAGGCCTGGGGAAACTGCCCAACGGCTCACTGCTGAAAGGTGATTGGGTCTGCGCGGGTGAATTGCACAGCGCTCGGGAGAGGTTTCATCAGGGAACGCCTGCCGTGATCTCGCTTGCGTTTTCCTTTGACCCAGCCCTGCTCGAGCAAATCGGCGGTCACCTGATCCGCCAGCGGACGCATTTGGTCGAGGCCTTTCCCGCTTTGGGGAACGTACGGGCCAACCGCCTGACCTCTTACCTGTACTTGACGATAGGTGATTGGCAAGAGGTCCTGCTCAGCCTTCAGGAGGCTCGAGCCATTGCCAAGGAACAGGAGGAGGAGGCGAAGGATCACGATTGGCACAAAGCCGATGTTCGTCGGGTTGCGCGTCGCAAGGGATCTGTTGTCCTGTTTGCGGATCGGCATGTTCCCATCGCTGAGGAAGTCCCAGAAGGCCTGTGGTGGGTTGAGCGCTCTGGTACGAAGGAGGCGCATCCGAGATACAAGATTCTCGAGCTCCCGATTCCACAAGAAGGGGTAACACTTCCTTCTTTGGAAGCAACCAACGCACTGGTTGATCAACTCCTTGGTCTCTGACATCTGACCTTGCCTCCTGGCAGGGTCTTTTCAATTGACGAGCATTTGTATTTATGGCATAGTTTTCGGCCGCTGCTTCCACCTTCTTCATAGGAGTCGCCATGGATCATCAAGATATCCGTCGCGCGCTCCAGGGGAGTGTGGCGGCGGTTTTGGAAGACAAGCTTCTTCCACGTGTGCTTCGTCCCTACCAAGTTGAGACGTTCTACCGATTTGGCACTTGGCTTGCTGACACAGGTGCCACACATCGCTGCTACATCTCCCATGCTACGGGACTAGGCAAGACCGTCTGGTTCTCGTCACTTGCCAGACATTGTTCTGACATGCGAGTGCTGGTGATTGTGCCAACCAAAATGCTCGTCGAGCAGACGATCCGAACCCTGACGCAGTTCTGCGGTGGCATGATTGGACATCAGTCAAGCCTAGACAAGATTCGCGATCGCCGCGGCCAAGTTGTGGCCATGCGTGGGCATGAGTTTTCCAATGTGGTGGTGACGACCGACGAAAGCTTTGTGACACGTGCTGCCGAGTTCCGCCGTGAGTTCGATCCCGACCTCATCATCTGGGACGAATGCCATTGGGCATACCACTCGTCGGCCTCTGCTGCGCTGGCCCTGTTTGATCGACCGGTGATTGTCGGGCTTTCAGCCACCACAGATTTCCTTACCAACGTGAGTCGCGGTGGTTCCGTTCCTGTGGTGATGGACAACGGCCAAGTGCTGTATTGTCCGCCCAGTCGACTCGCCGCCACGCATTTCCACACCCTGGTGGATGAACGCACGGTTCGTTGGGGCATTGAAAGCGGTTGGCTCGCCCCGCTTGCATGGGCACAGCTCCAGCTGAACCTGAAGCTCAGCGAAGTACCTGTCACGTCAGGTCCTGGAGGTGAGGACTACAACGAGGCCAAGCTCCAGCAAGCCATGGAGACGGCTTGGCCCACACTCATCGATGCGGTGTGCAAACTCTACGGCGATGAGTCCTACGGGCTCATCGATCGTCAGGTGTTTGCGGTCTGCCCCAGCGTTCGGGCTGGACGCGAGCTTGCCTATGCCCTTTCAAGCATGGGAGTTCCGGCGGCTTGCATTGATGGAGGGACGCCAGATCGCGATCGCAACATCATCTTGAGTGCCTTTGACAAGAGGGAATTTCGGTTCCTCTCCTCGGTCATGGTTCTGCGTGAAGGATGGGATGCGGATGCGGAAGTGTGCCTCATGCTGCGGCCGACACGTTCACGCATCTACTACCTTCAGAGCATGGGACGTGTGCTGCGTCCATCACCAGATGGTGGGTACAAGGTTTCGCTCGTCGTTGATGTGAAGACACGTGATCAGCGGTTCACGCCACTCTCAACGCCTACGTTGTTCGCTCCTCCTGGGTCGGAAGTAGAGGAACGCAAGATTCTCATCGGACCTCGCCACTCCTCTGGCGCTCATGGGAAACCTTCCTCGCTTGTCTCGCCGTATGCGGTGGAAGGAATAGCGCCCAAGCTCATCCACGTTCCTGCGGTTGAAGTCGAGTACTGGGCGAGTGCGAGTGGCACCTTCGAAACTGATGGAAAAACATGGGGCACACCAGCGGCCTTGTCCCTGCTGCTGCCGGTCTCAGCACCAACGATTGATCGACGGGCGAAAGAGGCGTGCGAGAGTGGGATGATTTCTTCTCGAACGGCTCGCAACGCCAGTGGAAGGCATTGCGCCTTTTACGCCCTGGATGAGATTCAAGCTTTGTGCGCGGATCTGTTAAAACCTGACCGCATTCAATCAGCTGGATGGTTTGAGGAAGACGGTGAAGTGTGGGTCGCAAGGTACGCGGCTCCATCTCTGCTCTCCTTACTTCCCACAATTGTGGATGTGATCGTCGGCAATGCTCAGGTTCGTAGGCGTGAAGCCAAGCCGGTTCGTGGACGCGTGGCCACGTACTACTGCCTCTCGGATTTGAGAAAAGTTCGAGAACAACTGCACGTTTCTCGCGAACTCACGGGCAGCTCTTCGTAAGACGGGCTGCTTTTCTTGTACAAGAAAACCTGCTCAGTGAGCAGGTCCGTTTACTCGTCCGCGAGGACTTCCATGATGGTCTGGGAGCGCTGTGCGATGCCGCGAAGCGCTTGCAGGAGTTGCTTGCGCCTGTTGCTGGGCATGGCTTTCCAGGCCTTTCGTACTTCCTCGACGTTCCCTTCGCACTGATGCGCGAGCTCATCCAGGTGACCGAACAGGCCCTGTGCTGAGCTGTTGGAGGTGTTGAGGAGCTGCCGGAAGCGGATGACACCAATGTTGATGTCGTCCCATCTCTTGTCCTTGCCTTCCATCTCGCGTCGCTTGAGAAATGCATCCAGGCGCCTGACCGTCATGTGACTCGGTCGACCCTGGATGGATTCCTTGAACTCATCAAACACTTTTTGACACGTGTCGCTGTTGTGGTACTTGCCTGCGAGTGTGCTGCCGAAGTTCAAGGCGACATGACCCTGATCTACGAGCTGCTGAATTTCTGTTGGAAGTTTCAGTAGCGAGACCATTTTCGAGACGAGTGACCTGTGCTTCCATCCGACGAGACACCCGATTTTTTCCATGGTCATGCCGCGCTTCCACAACTCGTTGAGCGCTGCGGCCAATTCCATGGGAGACAAGTCTTCACGATTGAGGTTGTCCACCAAGGCGAAGGCAAGGGCATCGAGCTCTGTCCCTTCCAGCACAAATGCAGAGACCTCTTTGCGATCGAGCATCCTGAGGCTGCGGATTCGACGCTCACCCGAGACCAGGATGAACGTGCCGTCCCCGTTGGGGTTGGCTCGAACATGCACGGGGTTGAGCAGGCCAACCTCTTGGATAGTGTCTCTCAGACTCCCCAGCCTCTCCTCGTCGAAGAGTTTGCGCGGCTGATTGGGATCGGCCACGACCTTGTCGATTGGAATGACCGTCACGGCCAGATGCGGACCTCCGTCCATCACACCCTCCAGTTGAATGGGTGGCCTTCTCTTTACGCCTTCTTTTGCGTTTCGTCAAGCGATTGCTTGCTCCCGCTTCAAAAACCTGATACGCTGGCAGCGATTTCATTATGAGTCGATTTGCAGGGATTGAAGATAAACTGTATTCGCGTTTTGGACCCGTGGGAGGAGCCGTGGCTTCTTTTGTGTTGGAGGTCATCCAAATCGTGCTCATCTCAAGTGCGATCATCATTCCGATTCGGTATTTCTTGATCCAGCCGTTTTATGTGAAGGGCGCCTCCATGGAACCCAATTTCTACGATGCGGAATATCTGATCATCGATGAGCTCTCGTATCGGTTTCGGGACCCCATGCGCGGAGAGATCGTGGTGTTCCGTTATCCGCGCGATCCAAGTCAGTTTTTTATCAAACGAGTCGTTGCACTGCCTGGTGAGACTGTAGAGGTCACGGACAATCATCTGATTATCTACAATGAAGAGCATCCAAACGGCATGCTCTTGGAAGAAGACTACTTGGGCGGCGAGAAGACCACAGGTAAAGAACGTGTGACGCTCGGCGAAGATGAATTTTTTGTCATGGGAGACAATCGTGATTCCAGTCTTGATTCAAGAAGTTTTGGTCCTTTGACACGCGATCATCTCGTTGGCCGCGTCTGGGTTCGCGGATTGCCGATTTCTCGATTTACCACGTTTGATGTGCCATCGTATAACCTCTAATTGTATGCCATTCAAAAAGAAACCCGTTGCGCCGAAGAAAGTCGTTGTACCAGAAAAAGAAGCGACACCTCTCACAACCGCAGCTCCTGTAACCGATGAAAGCGAAGGAGGGAACTCCAAAAATCCTGAGTTGCTCCGAGGCTTTCGCGATATCATGCCAGAGGAGCAAGGGAAGTGGAATTTAGTCCGAGATGCCGTGCGCCGTTTGGCTGATGCGTACAGTTTTGATCGCATCGATCTGCCAATTTTGGAACGCGCGGATTTGTTTTTGCGAACGCTCGGGAAGGGGACGGATGTGGTAGAAAAAGAGATGTACGTGTTCACGGATCCATCCAATCGCTCCGTGGCTCTGCGTCCTGAAGCGACAGCATCGGCAGCACGCGCCTACATCAACCACGGCATGCTCGACCGTCCTCAGCCCGTGAAGCTTTGGTACATGGGACCCATGTTTCGCCACGATCGACCCCAGGCAGGTCGCTACCGTCAGTTTTACCAAGTGGGTTTTGAATCCTTTGGCGTGGATGAACCGATTGTCGACGCGCAGCTGATCGTGATCGGCATGCAGATTTTTAAGGATCTCGGACTGGACGTGAAAGTGCAAATCAATTCGATCGGTACATCCGAGTGTCGCAAGGCATACTTGGCCGAGCTGGTCGCGTATTTCCGACAACATCGTGCAAAACTGTCTGAGGATGACAAACGTCGTTTGCAAAAAAATCCTCTCAGAATTCTCGACAGCAAAGAAGAAGCCACGAAAGAGCTCTTGGAAGGCGCACCACAAATTTTGGATTGGCTGGATGAAAAATCCAAGGAGCATTTCATGAAGGTGCTCGAGTTTGTGGAGGAGATGGAAATTCCGTATCAGTTAAATCCGTACTTAGTGCGTGGACTCGATTATTACTCGCACACCGTGTTTGAGTTTGTGCTTGCCGATGACACAGGGGACTCCTCACAGGCAGCACTGGGCGGTGGCGGTCGCTATGATGGTCTTGTAGAAATTCTCGGCGGTCGGCCAACGCCAGCCTGTGGCTTTGCCCTTGGACTTGAACGCATCGTCAAAGCGCTTGAGGCAAAGGGAATCAATCCACCGGAACGCAGGCAGCCCGTGGTCTTTTTTGCACAATTGGGAGATGCCGCGCGACGTGTGGGACTCAAGTTGTTTGAAGAATTTCGTCAGTCCGGAATTCCCGTTGCCGAGGCGTTTGGAAAAAATGCGCTCAAGGCACAACTGGAAGCCGCCAACAAACTTGGGGTACCGATCACGCTTATTCTTGGACAAAAAGAGGTTCTGGATGGGACCATTATTGTTCGTGATATGGAATCCGGCGCCCAGGAAATTGTGGACGTAAAAAAGGCCGTTTCGATTGTTCAGCGCAAGCTCGTCCCTGTTGCTCTTGACAAACCAGCCCAAATTTAGCAAACTTCCCGTTGCCATTACTCTTAATTGAAAGGAAATCCTGTGATTCTCGTCAAACGTAAAAAAGCTGAAAGTTTTGAAAGTTTTTATCGACGTTTCGGTCGTCGTGTGCAGCAAAGTGGTTCCGTGCTTGAATCCAAGAAGAACCGCTTCCACAAACCAGAACCATCCAAAACCAAAGTCAGAGCCTCTGCGCTTCGCCGTCTTCAGACGCGTATCAAGCGAGAATATCTCTTGCGCACCGGCCAGCTGATCGAGGAGAAGTTTCCTCAGAAGCGATAATGCCGCTCCAGCCTATGTCTCTTCAAGAACAACTCTCAGAAGACATGAAGGCTTCCATGAAAGCCAAAGACAGTGCAACGCTTTCCACGTTGCGTTTGTTGCTTTCGGCTCTCAAGAATAAAAAAATTGATGTTCAACACGAATTGTCGGACACAGAAATTCAGGATGTCATCAAGACGCAAGTGAAGCAGTTGAAAGACTCGATTGTTTCTTTTGAGGCTGGCGGAAGATCTGATATGGTCGCGAACGCGAACGCAGAAATTTCTGTTCTTGCAAAATATTTGCCTGCTCAAATGTCTGATGAGGAATTATCAACGCTTGTTCAAAACGCGATTGCACAAACAGGTGTCACAAGCAAAGCAGATATCGGAAAAGTCATGGGCGTTGCGGTGAAGGCCTCCCAAGGTCGAGCCGATGGGGCACGTGTGAGAGAAGCCGTCATGCAACTCTTGCCTGTGTGTCTCTTGACAGGCGTCTGTCTCTCCCAACCCGTCTTGGCGGCGATTCCGCTTACCGCTGAAAATCTTGGAGTGAATGCTTCTTCCATGGAACTCGCGCTCCGCATTTTCCGTGTGCTGATTCTCTGGCTTGGCATTCCAGCCATTTCGCTCATACTGACTGGTGGTTTTCGGTATATGATTGCCTCTTCTCGAGATCGCGAGCATCAAGAGTCTTGGGGGCTCATCATGCAAGGTTTTTTTGCCACGATGATCGTGGCTGGGCTGTTTGCCGTTTCAACCGTCGTTCTCCAGCAACTCTAAATGGAAAAACAAAGCGAGCTTTTTAGAAGCTCGCTTTTGCTATCCACAGATTTCCCTGCGCTCTTTTGCGAAAATGCGATACAATGAACACACGCGACTGCAAGGCGTTTCTCATGATGCTACAGAGACAACACAGCCTCGCTTCCGTTTTGATGCACGCGGCGATTTTTGCCGTGGGGTTTTTTGTGTTCGTGGTGTTCGTTCATCCAATGCAGGTTTTCGCTCAGTCAACCGATCTTGAAACGCTCGGAGCCGCTTCAGGACTGCCAACCTCCGACATCGCGATTTTGATCGCGCGCATCATCCGACAGTTTTTGATGGTGATCGGGATCATCTTTACCTGCCTGATTATTTACGCCGGCTATCTGTATTTCATGGCGCGGGGAGAACCGGAACCTGTAAAGAAAGCGAAAAAGATTCTTCAGCAATCCGTGATCGGCCTCATCATTATTTTTCTCTCCTACAGCATCGCAACGTTTATTTTGAATCGGTTGTTGGACGCGGCGTTCTCAGGAACCAGCGAAGCGATTGCAGAGCAGTATTCTGAACCACTGTCTGGATCGCTCGGCGCTGGCATTTTGGAAGATCATTATCCTGAACGTGATGCCGTGGACATTCCTCGCAACACACGGATTTTTGTCACGTTCAAAGAAGCCATTGATCCCACGACCATGATGGATGGATATACAGATGGCGATGAGCACGGAGACCTGAATACCGAATCGATTCTTATTTATCCAACCGCTGAAGGCTCCACGGCCGCTCTTGCTTCAGATGCGGTTCGGGTGACGTTTGATGACGCGTTTGAAACCTTTGTCTTTGATCCGGATGAGTATCTCGGCTCTGCAGAGGAAGACACCAACTATACGGTCGTGCTCACCACCAACATCGATAAAGCCGATGGAGACCAAGCTTTTTCCGGCGCGTATTCAGATGGGTACAGCTGGCAGTTTGAAGTTTCAACAGAAATTGATTTGACGCCACCGTATGTGACCTCCGTGGTTCCGATTCAGGATGCCACCGAGCCGCGCAATGTCACGATTGAAGTGGATTTTAGCGAGGCCATGGATCCAGTTGCTGGAACAGGAACATATGATGTGGCTCTGGGTGAGTTGTTTACCAATATCTCGGCGTTGGATGGGGACGCAGCCACCATCGAAGGAACCTGGGCGATCAGCAATGGCTATCGCACGATCGATTTCACAACAACCGACGCGTGTAGTGAGGATCCTTGTGGAGATACCATCTATTGTTTGCCAGGAGGCGAACCGATTTCTGTGACCGCCAAGGCCGCCTCTGTCAATCCTGACGAGATTCCCCAAGGCGAACCAACAGGGGCCACGTTTGATGGACTAGTCGATGCCGCAGCCAATTCTTTGGATGGCGATGACGACGGCGATGCGTGTGGATCAAGTACAGATACGGTTGACTGCACAGATGGCGATGCAGATGATGACTACGATTGGAATTTTACAACCACAGACGAGATCGAAGATACGGTTCCGCAAGTGTCCACGTTGGATCCAGAGGTCGATGAGGACGAAATTAGTCAAACAGACGATCTGACCATTCTCTTCAACACGTTTCTGAAATCTTCGACCGTCAATTCAACGTCCGCGTCTCTTTGGCCGGATCCAAATTACGAGATGTGGTTTGCGATTCGCAAGAGCAATACTGACTCGGCCACGGAAGTCTTAATGGAACACCCAACCTTTGTAAGTAACGCAGACGGCGGTTGGGATTATTGGCCAGTGCTCACGCAAGACATCAAGAGCACCTACCAAATCTGTATGTATCCGGCTATCGGTCCAAATAGTTGTACGTCCTCGCGCTCCACAAGCTACCCCTACTGTTGTGAAGGGTCTCCGTCCACTTCCGCGTGTGAGACGGATTCTGGTGACACGCTTCCTGATAATTCTGACTAGCTCCCATGAACTTTCCACGAAAATCACAGGTGCTCGGCGTTTTCTTGGCACTCATGATCTGTGCCACCATTTTTGTCGCCGCGCCGGTGTTTGCCCAAGAGGTCGATACAGAAAGTTTTGCGGCCCAGGCCGGGTTTACCACAACCGCGGATATCACCACCATCATCGCAAGGCTCATTCGCACCGCGATTAGTTTTATCGGGGTGATCGCAGTGGTGTTCGTCCTCTACGGCGGCTTCATGTTCATGACCGCTGGGGGCAATGCCGAGCGCGTGAAGACCGCGAGGAAAATTTTGATCAATGCCCTACTTGGACTTTTGTTAGTGTTTGCGTCTTTTGCGATCGTGAGTTTTATTTTGAACGCGCTCACGGACTCGACGAGTTCGGATATCACGTCTGAAGATTCTAGTTCTTCTTCCAGTTATGACGACAGTAGCTCAAGTTCGTCGTTCTATCTGCGATCCGTAAACACAGACTGTGCTGAGGCTTTGCAAAATCTTGAATTGCAGTTTGTGTTTTCCAAATCAATCGATGATTCAACCGTTGAGGACGGCATCGTGATTATGGAAGACGGTGAAACCACAGCTGTTGATGGAACGTTTGATGTCTCAGGAAGAACCGTCACGTTCACGCCAAGCCAGGCCTGTGAGTCTCCGTACGAGGACTATTCCTGTTTTGATGCGACAACCGGCTACACGATCGAAGTCGATGCAACCGTTGTCGAGTCCTCAAATGGATCCTCGCTCGATTGCACCACCTCTTATCCTTGTTCGTTTGATTTTACAACCGGTACAGGAGTCGACATCGAAGGGCCAACGGTTGAAATGGACGCGCCAGAGGACGGCGAATCTCTGTACATCGGGGCGATTGAAGAATTGGACGCAACCACATCTGACGATACGGGCGTCTCGACCGTTGATTTTTACCTGATTGACGATGATGAAGCACTGTATTCCTCTGGCGTTGAGCTCTCGACCCTAGGAGAGCTCACAGGTGGAAACGTTGAAAATACATTTTTTACAGACACGTCTGAGGAGTGGGCCACCACTGGTTACACCACCAACGAGCGGTACGACATCTGGGCTTCGGGATCTGATTGCGCAGGCAATGACGACACAGCCGACTCGATCGAGATTATCTTGCGTGCAGCCAACTGCAACAATGGCGTCATGGATGAAGATTTAGGAGAGACAGATGTTGACTGTGGTGGAGATGACACGAGTAGTGCTTATTACTGCGGCGCTTGTACCGGAGACGAGTGTACGGAAAATGCCGATTGTTCCAGCGGTCAATGTGTAGACGGAACTTGCGTGGAGACGCCCAAGATCGAATCGGTCTCCGCAGGGGACGGCGCGGTCGGGAATTTGATCACGATATCTGGTGAAGCGTTTGGGGATGATGAAGGCACGATCACGTTTTTGGGAACAGAAAGTGGGGACGAGATCACGGCCGCTGCCTATTCCTGCAACGATGAAACACAGTGGTCAGACACGGAAATCATCGTCCAGGTTCCCACAGGTGCCGTGGATGGCCCTGTCTCCGTCACCACTTCTGACACGACCCAGGATCCTGACCGCACCGACGATGACTACGGTCCATCGATTGCAGATTTTGATGTGAACCTGATCGCGCGACCAGGCATCTGTATGCTCGATCCTGATTCGGGAGAAAATGAAACGGCCGTGGGCGTGTACGGAAATAGTTTTGGCTCCGAGCAGGGAACGTCGACATTTTATTTTACCAACTACGAAGCCTCTTCGTACGAAGATTGGGACGCGGCAGGAGAACAATTTACGGTCGCGGTTCCAAACGTAAACTCAGGGACGTATTATGGCCAAGTGTTTACGGGGGACTATGTGTGTCTTGATTCTCAAGGCGATGCCACAGGCGTTTCTTGTTCTGAAGATTCTGACTGCTATGCGGTGGAAGGCGTTGATGGAGGCGAGACCTGTGCGACCTCCTGGTGTTCTGAGTCGTTGGATTATTGTTCGAGCGATGATGATTGTACAGACACAGGCGGTGATGGGTGTGAATCGATTCGTGTTGGTTCAAACGAAGTGAGGTTTGATGTTGAGGATACGTCTTCCACCACCACCCCGACAATCTCGTCTATCGATACTGGATGGCAAATGTGTACAGGAGGAACGGACGCTGGAGACCATTGTGGTGAGGATGCTGATTGTGAAAGTGGCGTGTGTATGGACGCCCCAAGTGTTGGCCCTCCTGGTCAGTACGTGACGATCTACGGGACCAACTTTGGGACCCTGCCTGGATCCGTGTTTTTGGAAAGTCAGCTCACAAGTCTCACAGCCTTGGGCGACACGGAATTTCCCGATGCCTGTGGAGAGGATTTCTGGAGTGACACCTCCATCACCATGAAAATTCCAGAAACATACCAAACAGAAGAAAGTATTGAATATGTTCTCCACTCTTTGTATCTTGAACGCCAAGACGGAGAACAATCAGAGTCGACCAACCTGTCTGTGATCGATGACGTGCCTGGCCCATCCATTTGTGATATGGATCCAAGCGCTGGACCGGTGGGCACGAACGTGACCATTTATGGAGAAAATTTTGGAGATAGCGACGGGGATGTTTACTTTTACAACGAGGTGCCGGCTGATGATTCCACGTTCGTTTGGGAAAATGATCAAATCAGTTCGATTGCCGTTTCAGAAGGTGTAGAAACGGGGCCTGTGTATGTGACTGAAGTGGAGAGCGGATTCTCCTCCAACTCCTCGAATTTTGAAGTCGGGGATTGTAACGAGGACGCGAGTTTGTGTGACACAGGCGAAACGTGCTGTTCAGACGGATCTTGTACCTCTTCAACTTGCGAAGCAGCAGCCGTGACCGAAGCTCACTATGCCTTCAAGGTTTCAACCGGTACCACGCCAAATACACCGGAGGTCGTGATTCAATGTGACTCCACCACTGCTTCGCCAGCCCCTTGGGAAGGCTGGAGCGATCCTGAAAACGTTTGTACCAACACGTCCATCCAAGCCGAGTTCGACATGGACATGGATACCAGCACCTTCACCTCCTCAAATATTATCGTGGAGAGTTGTACAGAGTTCTATACCGCAGCCGAGGAAGCGGCGGGTGATGGAACAGAAGGGGACTGTAAAACATGGGAAGTTTTTGATGCAACTCCAGATATTACAGTCAGCGCCCGTGGTTTTACTTGGCAGCCTTATACGGTTCCGTCTTTCAGCGCTGATACAACGTATCGTGTGACACTCAACGGCAGTGGTGAGTCTGGTTCCATCCAAGCAGCTGCAAGTGCTGGCGGGGGTTATCTGGATGGAGACTATTCTTGGCAATTTACCACCAACGATGGAACGACGTTATGCGAGGTAGGCGGGGTGAATGTGAGTCCTGTCACGGAATCGGTGAATGAAACAGGCGACATCGATTATCTTGCGAGCCTCGTCTCAGCCGATGATCAATGTGTGCCGGTGAGTTGTGATGGTCAGTCGATCGGATGGGAGTCTGATTTTGACGGTGCGACGGTTCCTGACGGACCGTTCATGAGTGTCTGTACCAATGTGGTCACCGCGGTGTCGGAAACAGATGCCAACGATCCAGCCATCATCACCGCGACGGCGGTCAGTGCGGAAAATCAACCAGATGGCGACGGCGAGCTCACCATCAACTTTACCGATCCCGAAGTTGATTCGTATTTTCCAGACTGTTCAACAGCGTGTGTGAATGCTCTGCCTTGGGCGGAGTTTAATACCACGATGGACGCCACGACGATCACCACCTCGACCGTGACCATGTATGAGTGTGAGGATTCGCTCTGTGCTGAATCTGAAATTGATCCTGTGGATTTTATTTCCTCCGTGAGCCTCACGTCATCTGATGACGGAAGTGATCGTCGGATGGAAATCACGTTTGATACAGATGAGTACATGAGCGCAGACACCTGGTATCGCATTGTGCTGGATGGTGAGGCGATCCTGGCGGCAAATGGAAATCAACTTTCCGAGTCTGGGTCCAACTACGGTGATGATGCCAACCGTTACTTTGAACATGATTTTTCTTGGGTGTTTCAAACAAAAGATTCTGAGACCACATGCTCCGTGGATTCCGTTACGGTTTCACCGGACGAAACCACTGCGATGTATGTTGGTGATCGTGCGGAATTTGACGCCACAGCCTACGGTGAGCCGGATGACTGTTCCGTTGACGGCCAGGCCCTGCAATCGAGTTCCTACACCTGGTCTGCCTGGGGAGCACGTGATGTGTTGAATTTGGTTGGCGCGGCCACAGGGTCATCGAGTGATCAAAGCGACATTGTTGCCTACATGATCCAAGAAGGTGAAATTGAGCTCACCAGTGACTTGCCTGCGTACTGCTCTGCAAGCTGTTTGAATATCGGCGCTCCGGTGACCACCTCTGACGGTGTTTGCGGAAACGGATCCGTGGAAACCTACGAAGAATGTGATGATGGAGGCACGGATGATGGTGATGGGTGTTCGTCGATCTGTTTGGATGAGGGGGTAAGTGCCTGTACCACAACCGTGACTAGTGGATGCTGTGGAGATGGCTCGCGCGATTGGACGTCAAGCGCTGGAGGAGAAGACTGTGACGACGGAAATTCAACATCTGGGGATGGTTGCTCATCAAGTTGTCTGAATGAAGGAGCACGTTCCGTTGGATCGACCTGTGGAGATGCAACGCGAGATTGGGCGGAAGATGTTGGAGGCGAAGATTGTGACGATGACAATGCCGTGAGCGGCGACGGGTGTTCAAGCAATTGTCTGAAAGAAGGATCTGAAGAAGAAGGCGATGTCTATGCGATTTGCGGAAACTACACGAAGAGTTCTTCGTGTAGTGACAGTGCTGATTGTGACTCGGATGAAACATGTAATGCTCAGGGGGATTGTGTTGAACCAGGGGAAGATTGTGATGATGGAAATGTGACCGATGGTGACGGGTGTTCTTCGGCGTGTTTGAACGAGGGAGAAACAACAGCCTGTACGTCAACCGTGACGACTTCTTGCTGCGGTAACAGCGACGTCGAAACCGGTGAGGACTGTGACGACGGCAATGCAGACGCCGGCGATGGCTGTTCTGATGTGTGTCTGGATGAAGGATCTTCGTATCTGTATTCCACACCGTCATTTTGTGGCGACGGGGATGATACAGGAGCAGGCGAGGAGTGTGACGCAGATGCTTCCTCGACGTTTGCTGTGGGTGATTACAGCGTTGGTCAGATTGCAGATGGTGCACCGCAGGAGGTGAGCGAAGGCTACGCAATTTCCACTATCACCGCCTCTGTGGAAGGGGAAAGCGATAACGCCACCTATCAATTGGAGTGTTCGTGCACGACCGATGATTCCTGTGGTGATCCCACTACGCTTGGATGTGGAACGGGCAGCTGTTGTTATGAGCGGCCAGAGCTCGGAGAAATTTCTCCGGCGGACAACACCGCTTCTCCTGGCGATGGCTACTGTCGCAACACAGCCATCTGGGCCGAGTTCACGCTTCCCATGGACGAGACAACGTTTGATGGAAATCTGTTTGTCGTTTTATCCGCGATCGACGGCAATCCCGTGGACGACGCATCTGAATGTCCTACGGGATACACAAGCACGACCATCTCAGCTGATGCTGGATCATCAACGCCTCTGGCACGTGCTTGGCAGTGGTTGAAGTCTGCGGTGCTCGGAATTTTCGGTATGGAAGCACAGGCAACTGAAACGTTTGGGTGTCTGCTTCCGGTTACGTATGAAACAACGACTCTCTCTGATGGCTCTGTGCGAGTGTATGTTCGATACAGCTCACTGTTGGAAGAAAACGGGCAGTACTCTGTACATGTGGTAGGGGATGTCGATTCCAGCGATGCGATATCCGAGGGCATGGTGAGTGAAGATGGCGTGAACTTGTGTGTTGGAGATGAGTGCATTGGTGACATCTTCATGCAGGATTTTTATGTGGGCGATGAGGTCTGTGAACTCGATCGGGTTTTGGTTGAGGACCAGGGCAATGTGGATGCGGCAGCGTACGAAGACGTCAGCGAAGAGTTCTTTAGCTCCACCGGAGAAGAGCATTCGTTTCTTGTGACTCCACAAACACAGCGCAGCTCTGGTGCCTATGAGGAGATCAGCGAGATCACAGGAATTTATGAGTGGTCGTATGCTTGGAGTTCGAGTGTGGATGACGACGATGAAGATGACGTGGTAGCACTTGTGGATGGCACAGGAGGTGATTCCACAACGGCCTCGTATACGTCATCGGGGACAACCGGGGAAGAAGCGGTGATCGTGACCGCGACGATCACGGTTGATGAACTCAATACCACCTCAACGGTTTCAGAGACTACAACCGGATTGCTGGACGTGACTTCGGTCGTCTGTGAGAATCCGTGGCCAGCCCTTGATTCCACCACGCTGGATTTTCCATACGTGGAAGACGACACGCCGAGTTACTTCTCGTTCTACTATTGTCGCGACGCAGGTGAAGCTGGAACCGCTGATGATTTGCCTGCGCTCGATGATCCGATCAATGTTTCCTCTCTCTCTTCTTCAGGCTTGATCGAGGAACTTATTTTCAAAGTGTCGGATAGCAGTGACGCGATCGGTGTGCGTGTGGGACCAAATTCTGATTATGACTCACCTCAGGCGTGGGTGGAGGATCAGGAATTTACTGGATCATTCACGGAGACGACTCTGGACGGGTATCCAGCCGTGGCATCTGGAACAACCGTTTATGCTGCCGCAGCAAATCAAAACAGCTCGTACATCTATCCGAATATTTACGTCGTTTCTTACAACGAAAACGCTGGGGAAGACGCGATCGATATTTTCAGTCAGATTTTGGCAAACTGGAAATTTAATGCGAACGATGATGTGGTGACAGACGTGAATCTCTGTTCGGATGGCACAGATTTGGTCACGACCTCGACCGGGGATTACCTGGACTGCACCTGGGATGGAGACTGTCTGGAGACCTGTGAGAGTGGCTTCTGTTCCCTGACAGGAGATGCTTGTACAGCAGATGCGGACTGCGACCTTGTCTCAGGTACAGGAGTTTGCGACAGCGAAAAAGCCAAACTGACACGCGACATGAAACGTCTGACCGATGTGACCGATTTGATCGACACCTTACAAACGTATGGTGAAGAAAATGCGCACTGCGAAGTCACAACTGATACTTCCTGCGAAACTGACGACGACTGTCCGGGAACAGAAGACTGTCTGCTTGGATTCCCAGATGTGCAGACTGGCACGTTTGTCCCAGCCCTCACCAACTCTACCTGGACCTCGTGGAATTCGGCCTTTGCCAATGAGCTAGGCACCACTCCACCAACAGATCCCACCAACGAATTTTACGATTGCGATGCAGAAGGCTATGACGCCACGTCTTGTTGGAACGGCGAGGCTGGAACATTTGTGTGCCCCATCAGCTCACAGGTCTACGGCTATCAAAGTTCTGGTGGAATTGCCTACACCCTGTACGCCCAAATGGAAACCGCGGGCAACGTGGCCTGGGCCTATGACATTGACGAATCATCCACAGATGAAGCCACAGTTGTTGTTGAGTATCCAACAACCTCGGATGCCCCATCCACGGTGGAAGATGGGTTTGAGACGAAACCGATCTTTTGTGATGGCGGAACCTGGGGGGACTCAGTCATTTGTGGTGATGGCACACAGGGACCAACAGAGGCCTGTGAAGTTGGTGATTCTAAATCCATTGCCTGTACAGATTCATCAGGCACAGCAGGATTGATTTCCTCTGCCTGTTATTCCGACGCAACGTATGGTTGCACAGGTTATCAAACAGAGGCAGAAGCTGAGACAGCGGGCGCTGAATGTGAGCCGTATTCTTGTGGCAATGGCGTGATCGAATCAATTGAAGTCTGTGATGATGGTTCACTGAACGGGACCTATGGCTACTGTGGAGACGACTGTTTAGGATACGATTATGTCTGTGGCGACGGGTATCTCGCTGGAACGGAGCAGTGCGATTGCGGGGAAACGGGTTTGTACAATTATTCTGATTCCTTGGCTGATGATGTCAGCTCCTGGGCGTATCTAAACGGATGCGATGTTTCTAATGGTCAGTACATCTCGGACATCAACATCAGCTGTGCCTATGACTGCACACAGCCAGGACTTTCCTGTGGTGATGAAACCGTGAACGGTGCGGAAGAATGCGATGGCGATTACGAAGAATGGGAAGGCGCGCTGTGTTCGGATGGCACCGAGTGTACAAGCGACTCAGATTGTTCAACAGGCACCTGTGGCGCTGGAGGTTCGGCGTGTGGAACAGGCGACGTGTGTACCGACTTTGATGATGCTGGAGAAGAGTGCACCAGCAACAGTGAATGTGATTCAGGATCGTGTAGTAGCGGCGAGTGCACAAGTGCGGCTGATGCTGGAGAGGTGTGCGTCCTTGCTTCCAGTTGTGATTCAGGATCTTGCCCGGACTTTAATTACACGCTGTATCGTTATCGAACTTGTGAGAATGATTGTTCCTGGCCAAGTTGGTCCGCGTGCGTTGGCGGTGAACAAATCTGTGGCAACGGATCTGTGGAAGGGGCTGAAGAGTGTGACGACGGAAACTCCTCCAACAACGACGACTGCTTGAACACCTGCGTGGAAAATACGTGTGGAGACGATTACGTTGAAAGTGGTGTGGAATCCTGTGACGACGGTGCGGATAATGGTGATGTGTGCGAAGCAGATTACGAAGGATCTTGTAACTACTGTAACGCCCAGTGTCAATACAAAACGCGTTCAGGTGGCTACTGTGGCGATGAGACCGTGAATGGAGACGAGGTGTGCGATGGGTCGTACTCAGAACAGTTCACTCTGTTTGATTTGCAAACTCAGGATACCAACGGTACCTGTGATACCTATGGAGAAAATGAAGTTATCGGAAGTGACAATTATGAGTGCCAATGGCTGGGAGTATGCAATGGCGGATCAGAAAATGGGGACTACTGTTCGCTCAACTACACAACGTATTCTTCAAGTGGCTCTGTTGTAGAGGGTGATTCTACGTTATCTGACAACAACACCTGTACCGACGGTGAATGCGTTCCTCCAGTCTGTGCCGACGATTGCGGATCTTCCTGCCCACTCTCGTTTGAGACAACCGGTCTGCTTGTCCAAAGCGAACTTTCCGCCTCCGAGCTCACCGACACAATTAGTCTGTACAGCTACGGCAACGAAGAAGGTCTTTCTCCAGATGCTGCTTCGCTCTACATCCCAGCGTGTACCGCCGGTACACAAATCACCGCAACCATCGGCGACGAAGACATCACTCCGCCTGATGTGGACATCGTATTTGTGACAGATCTTACGAGCAGTATGGATACGGCCGTCGACGGGAGTACAGCATCCTCTGGAGAGCGAAAGATCGATTATGTCGTTGATGCGACATCAAATGCCATTAGTGATCTATTTGATGCATATAGCGGGACGGATTCGACCATTCAAATTGCTCTTGTGTCGTATACAACCGCGTTGCGGGATGCTTCGTTCTGTAATGGGAACACCGCACAAACCGATGGAGCGTGGACAGACTCGTCGTTGGTTGGTGAGGATTCGGAATCTTCATTGTTAACCTCGGTTGAAAATTATGGGACCTGTGTTTCCTCAGGCTCTGGTTCCACGCCAACCTACAATGCCATCAAAGAAGCTAATGCCATTTTGGACGGCTCTGAAGCAGACGTGCAGATCATGGTCGTTCTGACAGACGGAGACTATGACTGGAACGATACGTATGTTGAGAGTTCTGGAACAGAGAGTGATGAGGAGCAGTGTTTGGATAATCAAGATGCGAACGGAGATGGCACGTACTACACCTACACAAAGACCTATAACAGTATTTCTTTCTCCGGAAAGCCAGCCTGTGCGGCTGACATGTATGATGACTTTATCGACACGTCATCTTACTACTTTTACACAGCTGCGATTTCGAGCCGTTCCACGGATCAAGCCTATACGGCGCATATTTCCAGTGATGATTGCGCTTGGTCCTCATCAAGTGCCGCATCAAGCTTGACTGACTGTACAGGGAATTACGCGTATACCGCAGAGAGCGCTGATGAAATTGATTCGATGTATGGTGCCATTGTGGATGCCATTCTGGGAACGGTTGTCACGTTTACGGCGACGGATGCGGATGGAGACACAACGACAACATCAGGAGAAGTGCAGGCAGGGGAGAATGTCGTCCTGCCGTTTCCTGATGGATTTGTCTGTGATTCAACCGAACAGTCGATACCTCTGCGTAACGAGTTCTTCGGGTCAGGCACCATGTCGTTTAGCGACTTCGAGTTTACGTATTGTCCGTACGAGTAATTATGGATTTTCAAGATCAACCCACAACCAAATCTATTCCCTGGAAACCGGTGGCTCTTGCCGCCGCTTCGCTTGTGGTTGTGATCGTCCTTGTATTTGTGGTCGTTCGTTGGGTGAAAAAAGATGCGCAGATGAAGGCTCTTGATGAGGTCGTGCAGGAGGAAGTGGTGTCTTCTGTTGATGATTGTGAAACAGCACAAGATCCTGAGAGCTGTCGGCAGGGTGAGATCACGGATTTGGCCACGAAGTATCAATCGGTTGAGACCTGTGAGTTGCTTGAAACAGACGAAGCGAGGGATAATTGCTACTGGGCTGTGGCTCGTGAGGTTTCTGATGCGAGCTATTGTGCCGCGATCTCCGTGGAGGAAGATGCTCAGCGATGCTCGGATGGCATCGAAGCTCGAACCGCGGTGCGGGAAGATCCTCTGTCTGTTGTGAACTGTGATGAACGAGCCCCCGAGCTTTGTGATGATTTGAAGCTCTCTGCGCAGGCAGAGGCCACACTTGATGAACTGCTCTGTCGAGAAATCGTGAGCGATGACATACGAGAGAACTGCAAAGAAACCGTCTCAGACCAGTTGACCCTCGTTCAAGGACAAGAAGAAGCAGACGATGATGAGGATGGGCTGACGACAGTTCAAGAAGCAACCTACGGAACCGACCCCGATAACTCAGACACGGACGGCGATGGGTATCTGGACGGCGCAGAAGTAAGCGCAGGCTATAATCCTTTGGGCAGCGGTCGTCTCTAATTCTTTCCACCTTCACCACCTCATCCACCTGTTCCACCTAATCACCTTCTCCTATGTTCGACGACATCAAAAAAGAACCCGACGATATTTTTTCCGAGTCCGATAAGACGGCTCCACAAGTGGCTCCACCTACCGAGCAGCCGGTTGCTCCTGTTTCTGCCCCATCGCCAAGTCCCATGGCGGCACGCATGTCAGGACCAAAGCGGTCCTTTCCTTGGAAGGCGATCCTGCTGGTTGTGGGAATTTTGGTTGTCGTCGGCGCGGCTTTTTATATCTCGATGAAAATTTTGAGCTCGTCTACACCAGTGACGCCGGAGCCGCCAGTGGATGAAACAACCACAGAGGACACCAAGACGGAAGCAGAAACCTCATCCGCCCCAACCGAAGAAACCGCTCCGGTGGTGGCAGAAGAAACCAAGCCTTCAACCGCTGATCGAGACAAGGACGGTCTCACGGACGCAGAGGAAAAAGAACTCGGCACCAGTTCACGCGCGGCTGACACAGATGGCGATGGTCTGTTTGATCTGGAAGAGGTCAGAACCTGGGAGACCGATCCGCTCAATCCTGACACGGACGGCGACACGTACTTGGATGGTGAGGAAGTGAGTGGTGGCTATAATCCCAACGGTGAAGGGGTGTTGCTTGAAGCACCCACCGAATCCGATTAGCGTATGGCAGATCCCCAAGCTCCACAATTTCAACAACCAGGCGGACAGCCCCAGAAGCCTTCGGGACCTGAAGTGCGGATTTTTACCATGCCTGAGCGTTATCGCCATGGAGCCGAGGGGAAGCAACATGAGCCTGAGAAAAAAGTTGTTCAAGCACCGATTGAGTTGAAGACGCCGACGGTTCCCGCACCTGCCCTTCCTCCTAAACCAGCGGTTCCAAAAAAGAAACGATCGTCGACAAAGATTATTTTGATCGCCGGAGTTGTAGTGCTGCTCGTGCTTGGGGTTGGTGGATATTTCTTAGTGAAGAGCGTGGGTAACAAGGTGGAAGAGGTAGTTCAGGTGGATGAGGTGGTCGAGGTAGTTCCAGAGCCTGAACCTGAGCCACAACCCGAGCCCGAGCCTGGACCTGAACCCGAAGCAGTCGATCCATTTGCGATCGAAGTTTCGCCAGGGACAGATTCAGATTCAGACGGCCTCTCCGATACCGAGGAGAAGACCGTGTATGGCACCAATCCTCGGTTGCCAGATTCTGACGCGGATGGATTCCTGGACGGCAACGAGGTATTTCACCGCTATAATCCAGCGTCGACCGGCACGCTCTTAGAAGCTGGCGTTGTCGTGTTGGAAACAGCCACGGTTGGGACATCTGAATCGATTGACTACACGTTTACCTATCCCGGTGTCTGGGACGCTTCAGCGGATGGTGATGTGCTGGTGTTAGATGCACAGACCGGAGAGGGATTCCGTATTTCCTCTGTGACAAAAAATCCGGAAGAGACGCTTGAGGCATGGGTGAAGAACATGACAACACTAGAGGATCCTCTTGTTGGCACAACCAAGAATGGTCTTGTCATGCTCAGTTCGCAGAATCAACTCATGACCTATGTTGATCTGGGTTTCGCCGTCTTGGTCATGGAGTACGACACGGGCACAAAAGCTCGAGTGAATTATTTGCAGACCATGCAGATGATGTTGAATAGCGTGGAGGTAAAAGAGGTGGCGGAGATGGAAAAGGTGGACGAGGTGAATCTATGATCTTTGCACAAGTGAATCATGGACGACTGACGGCAGCCCGCCGGCTTTCTCGACGTTTGATCACACAGACGCTCACCGAAGTCACGAAAGCCCTTCATTTGAAGGAAGATGTAGAGATTTCCATTGCGTTTGTGTCGGAGTCTCAGATGCGTAAGCTCAATTCCAGATGGCGAGGAAAGAATCGTGTGACCGATGTTTTGTCGTTTGAACTTGATGAAGGAGAGGTGTTTGGAGAAGTACTCATTTCGTATGAACAAGCCGCCCGACAGGCAAAAACCATGAAGCACTCCACGCGTGACGAGATCACGTTTCTTCTTGTTCACGGCGTCTTGCACCTGTTTGGATATGACCATGAAAGGCCAAGAGACGCGAAAAAAATGTTTCCACTCCAGACAAAGATTCTGAAACATCTCGGTGTTGATCCACGTGTATGATCGAACTTCGACGACTATTCAAAAGTTTCAAGCACGCCCTTCATGGGATTGTGGTCGTGTTTCGATCAGAACAAAATTTTCGTATTCAAGTGGCTGCGGCGTTGGTCGTCTTTTTTTTCGCCCTCTGGTTCCGCGTCCGCTATGAGGAGTGGATCATTCTGTTGTTTCTGACTGGAGCTGTTTTGATTCTTGAACTCGTCAACTCCATTCTTGAGCGCATCGTGGATACGTTTAAGCCGCGCATTCATCCGGTGGTCAAGGATGTGAAGGACATCATGGCCGCGGCCGTGTTGATCGCTTCCTTGATCGCGCTCACGGTCGGCGTCATTATTTTTTATGAGCCGATTGCCTTGCTTGTTGGGTCTTTGTGAGGTTATACTGGTGAACGACTATGACTGAGGAAATATTTACAGGACTTGATGTTGGAACCTACGCGATCCGAGTGGCCGTGGGCCGGTTAGTTCCCTCATCCGACGGAGGTGAACAAATTCATATTATCGGCGCGGTGGAAGTTCCATCTGCTGGAGTCAGCAAAGGCACGATCACGAATCTGGAAGATGCGGTGTCTTCTATTTCTCGCGCTCTTGAACAGGCCGAGCGCATCACTGGCGTGCCTCTCAACAAGGCTTGGGTTGGCATCAATGGAAACCATATTATCTCGCAGGAATCTCGTGGCGTAATTGGCGTCGGTCGCAGTGACGGCGAAATTCGCGAAGAAGACGTGGAGCGCTCTATCGAAGCCGCACGTACGGTTGCCACGCCTACCAACTACGAAATCATCCACGTCATTCCAAAAAACTTTACCGTTGATGGTCAACGGGGTGTGAAAGATCCGGTGGGCATGAATGGCATCCGTCTTGAAGTTGATGCACTCATTATTCAAGGCCTGGGCTCACAGATTAAGAACTTGACCAAGGCCGTGTATCGCACAGGGTTGGATATTGAGGATCTGGTCTTTTCCATTCTCGCGACCGCAGAGGCTGTGGTGAGCGATCGACAGAAAGATCTCGGGGTTTGCGTTGTAAACATTGGTGCATCAACCACTTCCTTGGTCGTGTTTGAGGAAGGGGATGTGCTCCATACGGCCGTGTTGCCGATGGGATCTGACCATGTCACGTCTGATATTGCGATTGGACTGAGAACCTCCATTGAGGTGGCTGAGCAGGTGAAAATTCGCTACGCAACCTGTCAGCCTGAAGACGTGGCGAAAAAAGAAGAGATTGATCTCGGTGAGCTGGGCGCGCCAGAGCAAGAGATTGTTGGACGTCGGTTTGTGGCAGATATTGTTGAGGCGCGCGTCCAAGAAATTTTTGAGCATATCGATCGAGAACTGAAAAAAATTGATCGCTCAGGCATGCTACCATCGGGTGTGGTTCTCACGGGCGGTGGAGCCAAGCTTTCCGGCATTCTCGATGTGGCCAAGGGCGCACTTCGACTCCCGGTTTCTTTGGGGACAGCCATGGGAATGACCTCGGTCATTGACCGCATCAACGATCCAGCCATGAGCACAGCCATGGGACTTGTGCTCTGGGGACGCCATATCCGAGGCGTTGGGAGCCGTGGTGGTTTTGGGCAGCTCTTTTCCAAGATGGGCGATGTGAATAAAATTGGCTCAGGACTCAAGAAGCTTTTTAAGTCCTTGAAGCCGTAAGAAGCAGTAAGTATCAAGAAGCAAGTAGCAAGTATTTTCGCAGCGCACATACTTGCTACTTGATACTGGCTACTCCACTAAAAGAAGATATACACATCCTCTTTTTTATTTTCTTGACAGGTGAATACCCGGTGTTACAGTGTTTGTGATTTTAGTGCTCAATTGAGCGATGAATGAGCACCAAATGTGTTCATCTAGAAGTTAATTGAATACCATATGGCACAAGTGAAACCAGAGATAGAGACGTTTGCGAAGATCAAGGTCGTTGGTATTGGTGGAGGCGGCTCTGCGGCTGTGCATCGTATGATTTCCGACAACATCAAGGGCGTTGAGTTTATTGTCATCAATACCGATGTCCAAGCGCTTAACCAAAGTCTCTCTCCACGAAAGATCGCGATTGGAAAGACGATTACCCGAGGACTGGGAGCAGGAATGAATCCAGATATCGGGGCTCGAGCGGCTGAGGAAAATCAAAACGAAATTCGTGAAGCTCTCTCTGGATCGGACATGGTCTTTCTCACCTGTGGGTTGGGCGGCGGAACAGGAACCGGCGCGATTCCGGAGGTCGCTAGGCTCGCCAAAGACATTGGTGCGCTCACGGTCGCCGTGGTCACCAAACCTTTTACTTTTGAGGGAGCCCAGCGTCGACGTATTGCCGACGACGGATTTGAGCGTCTCCTTCAGCATGTGGATGCGATCATCACGATTCCCAACGACCGCGTCCTGCAGATCATCGACAAAAAGACATCACTCATGGACGCGTTCATTGTGGTGGACGACGTGCTTCGACAAGGTGTGCAGGGGATTGCTGAGCTCATCACGATTCCAGGGCTGATCAATGTTGACTACGCGGACGTGAAGGCAATCATGGAAAATTCTGGCTCAGCTTTGATGGGCATTGGCCGCGCCAGTGGAGAAAATCGTGCGGTCGAGGCTGCCAAACAAGCCATTGCTAGTCCCTTGCTTGAGCTATCGATCGACGGGGCAAAAGGAATCCTCTTTACCATTTCGGGCGGCAGCGATTTGGGCATGCACGAGGTAGCAGAAGCTGCCAAAGTTATCACGAGTTCTGCGGACGAAGACGCAAAAGTGATTTTTGGTGCGAACGTCGATAACAATTTGACCGAGGAGGTACGTATCACGGTGGTGGCTACAGGATTTGATTCTCGCGAGCGCCGCACCAAGGCTCCTGGGACGGTTGAAGTACAGGCACAAGGCTCCTGGGCGCCAAGTCCGATGCTGCGTGTTCGCGAAGAAGAAGCCCCGCGTCAGCGTCCTAAAATCAACTATCAGCCTCAGACTCCGGTTGAACGTCCAGCTCCCCCTCGACCTGAGCCTCGCCGTGAGCCAGTAAAAATGGCTCCAGCTCCCGTCCAAAAGGACGAAGAAGAAATCGAGATCCCCGCGTTTATTCGAAAGAAGATGATGTAGTTACCTCTGACTTTTAAAAACTAACCAAGATGGTTAGTTTTTAATTTGAGGACGATGTTTTAAGATACAGCTGTTGCTGTATCTGTTATTTACTGATACAATCTGATACATAGCTGATAACACTAAAAATATGCAGGAAAAACAAGCAATATTTGATCACCGACTCAGAACTCCAGAACCGCACATCGTGGCTCTTTTGGCCGAGATCGATGGGATCAGGGGTGAGTTTAAATCGGGTCTTCGGATGACTCCACAGGCGATTACGAATCTTAAGCGATCGACGCTCGTTACTTCAGCTGGTGCGTCGACTCGTATCGAGGGTGCCAAGCTTACCGATGAGGAAGTACAGAAGATCATGCAAGGACTTGCAGTCTCTAAGTTCGCCGATCGCGATTCACAGGAAGTGCAGGGCTACCTCGAGACCCTACAAAATGTATTCGATAGCTATCAAACCTTGCCTCTTCGCGAGAGCACGATACAGTCGTTACACAAAGAGCTTCTCAAATATTCCACGAAAGATGAACGACAGCGTGGAGCGTACAAGAAAAAAGAAAATACGGTCGGTGTGCTCGGCCCGGATGGACAGATCGCGCGCATCATGTTTGAAACGACTCCCGCTTACCTGACGCCAAAAGAAATGCAGGAGTTGGTGGAATGGACGGGTGACGCTTTCGACAACAATCGCTTCCATCCATTGCTCATCATCGCGAATTTCATTGTTGAGTTTTTGAAGATTCACCCGTTCGAAGATGGAAACGGGCGTCTTTCGCGTGTCCTGACAAATTTGCTGTTGCTCCGAGCTGGATACCAATTCGTGCAGTATGTTTCGCACGAGCAACTTGTTGAGAAGCGAAAAGACGAATACTACATCGCGTTGCGCAAATCACAGGAGACTTTCAAGACTGAGCATGACACTATTTCGCCGTGGCTTAACTTTTTCCTTGCGGTGATAAAAGAACAGGCGACGAAGGCGCTGGTCTATCTGGAAGAAGAAAAAGTCGAAGATACGCTTTCGCCAAAGCAGTATGAAGTCTGGAAATTCATCTCTGGCATCGGTGAGGCAAGCCCGAGCGATGTTGTAAAAGGCACTGGCATCTTAATGCCGACGGTTCGCCAAGGACTCGATCGGTTGATTGAGCTTGGAAAAGTGAAAAGAATCGGAAGAGGTCGAGGAACACGTTACGTGAAGCTGTAAATCAATTACGTCTATGCCAAAGAAATCAAAAGCCAAGCGTGAAAACAATGGTAACCTCGGGTTTGAAGTTACGTTGTGGAGCGCAGCAGATAAGATGCGCAACAACATGGACCCCGGAGAATACAAGCACGTCTTGCTTGGTTTGATTTTCTTGAAGTACATCTCGGATTCATTCGAAGAGGCGCATACATTTGCTTTGAATGATCCGGATCGTTATGACGGCATGGAGGAAGAACCTGATTATTTTAAATCACTGAACGTTTTTTGGGTGCCAAAAGAGGCTCGTTGGGAATTTTTGAAGTCGAACGCGAAGAAGCCGGAAATTGGCAAACTGGTGGATGACGCGATGATTGCTATTGAAAAGGATAACCCGACACTGAAAGGTGTCTTGCCAAAAAATTACGCTCGCCCCGATCTCGATAAAGTTCGGTTGGGAGAACTGATCGACCTCATCAGCACGATCGGGATGGGAGACAAAGAAAGTCGCGGCAAGGATATTCTCGGTCGCGTCTACGAATATTTCCTTGGCCGTTTCGCGTCGGCGGAAGGAAAAGGCGGCGGTGAGTTCTTCACGCCGCGCTGCGTGGTGCGATTGCTCGTTGAAATGATCGAGCCATATAAAGGTCGTATTTACGATCCTTGTTGTGGTAGCGGTGGAATGTTTGTGCAGAGCGAGTCATTTGTTGAGGCGCATGGTGGCAGCGTGCATGACGTGTCGGTCTTCGGTCAGGAGTTGAATCCGACGACGTGGCGCTTGGCGAAAATGAACCTTGCGATTCGCGGTATTGAGGCAAATCTTGGTTCGCAATGGGGCGACACGTTTCATAATGACCTCCACAAAGACCTAAAGGCAGATTTCATACTTGCTAATCCGCCGTTTAATATTAGTGACTGGGGTGGTGAGAGGCTGCGTGATGACGTACGTTGGAAATACGGTGTTCCACCAGTGGGCAACGCCAACTACGCATGGATCGAGCACATGGTCCATCACCTTGCACCAACCGGCATCGCTGGTTTCGTTATGGCTAATGGTTCGCTCTCATCGAATACTTCCGGCGAAGGCGAAATTAGAAAACGGTTGATTGAAGTCGGACTGGTTGATTGTATTGTCGCTTTGCCTCCTCAGCTTTTCTACACAACCCAAATCCCAGCCGCACTTTGGTTTGTCTCGCGGGATCGTCATGATCATAAATTTCGTGACCGTCACGATGAGATTCTGTTTATCGATGCTCGCAAGATGGGCACCATGATTTCACGTAAGAATCTTGAGTTGATGGAAGAGGACATCAAGAAAATTACTGACGTGTACCACGCGTGGCGTACGAAGAACATCAAGTATGAAAACGTAAAAGGCATCTGCAAAGCGGCCAAGATTGCCGAGGTTGAAAAGAACGGTTTCGTACTTACGCCGGGCCGCTATGTCGGGACAGATGTTGTTGAAGAAAGTAATGAAATATTTGAAGAGAAAATGAACCGGATTACCAAAGACCTTTCCGACCAGTTTATGCTCTCGAAAGAATTGGAAGAACGTATAAAGAAAAACATGAAAAGCATCGGTTATGAGGTCAAATGAAGAAGAGGTAAAAAAAAATGTCGACTATAAAATCCTGCTAAAAATTGAGGATTCCTATTTTGTTATTGGCACGATTGTCATAAAAACCTATACAGGAGATATTTTGTATACTCCATCTAGCAGATTTTTAGATGATCCAAAAACACAAAGTAAAAAAGAGATAGAGCACGTATCATGGCATGCTAACGGACAAGTTCATATAAAACACAAAGGAGTTCCTGTTGCAGAAAAATACGTAGTAGTCCAGAGAGATGGAGAGCGTCAAAAAATTTCTGAGGTAGGTTTTCAGGAATTATTGCAAGACACGATCAAGGAATATAGGCAGCTGCCACAATATAAGAAAAAAGTCGTTGATCTTGATGTTGTTTTTAACCTTTCTGGTTATGATGGAGCAGTAGGTTTTTATTTTTCAATCGTTTCTGGGAAACTGATCGTTGCTCAATATCAAGGACAAGAAGTGCCAATTAGATCTGTGAATGTTAAAGAGAAAAGAGAGGGTATTGACTCAAAAATACGTGCACTAGGTCATCACTCCGGAAGCGGTGATGTAATATTGCAATTTTCACTGAGAAAAGCAGATGCAGGAAGTTTGCGAACAAATCGGCAGATGTGTATTCCGCACGATATGAAAATATCAAAAATGGAATATCCTTGAATGAAAACCACAACCCCAGCGAAATCCAAAGACACCGAAATCGGACCTATTCGAGAAGAATGGAGTGTTTTTGATCTATCAAAGTGCCTTGATTTAGTCATCGATCATCGTGGTTTAACGCCAAAAAAACTGGGTGGTGATTGGTCAGATGCTGGCGTGCAGGCTATCTCAGCAAAAAATATCAAGGACGGCCAGTTAACAAATTTCAATGAGTTCAAATTTGTTGACGAGGCTCTATATAAAAAGTGGATGCCTGAAGAATTAAAAGCAGGCGATCTTTTACTTACCTCGGAGGCTCCGCTTGGTGAAACTTATTTAGTGAAAGATGGCGAAAGGTTTTGTTTGAGCCAAAGATTGTTTGCTCTGCGAACTAAAAAAGACATTCTTGATCCCGGATACCTATTCTATTTTTTACATACGTCCAAGGGGCAACAAGAACTCCATGGTCGAGCAACTGGTAGCGTTGTTCAAGGTATTCGACAATCGGAGCTTCTCAAAATAGAAGTGGACGCACCTTCTCTTGCCGAACAAAAATTCATCGCCTCAATCCTCTCCTCCCTCGATGATAAGATCGAGCTGAATCGACAGATCAACATCAACTTAGAAAAAATCACCAGCGCGTTATTCAAGCGGTGGTTTGTCGATTTTGAATTCCCAGATAAGAACGGTCGCCCGTATAAATCCAACGGCGGAAAAATAGTGGATTCGGAGTTGGGGGAGATTCCGGAGGGGTGGATTATAGAGCCATTGGATAAAGTAGCAAACTTTTTGAATGGATTAGCTTTACAAAAATATCCAGCAGAAAGTCAGACCGAATCCTTGCCGGTGATTAAAATTCGTGAGTTAAAAACTGGGATCAGTGAATCTACAGAAAGAGCTTCGAACAAGGTTCCCAGCGATTATGTAATTAAGGACGGGGAGGTTCTCTTTTCTTGGTCTGGAAGTTTGGAGGTTAAAATTTGGACCGGTGGTTTGGGGGCTCTCAATCAGCACCTGTTCAAAGTTACATCCGGCAAATACCCAAAATGGTTTTATTATCAGTGGGTCAAGTGGTTCCTGCCGAATTTTCAAGTAATCGCCGCAAGCAAAGCTGTGACCATGGGGCACATTAAAAGGGAACATTTAACCGAGTCATTGGTTTTGATTCCGACCACGACAGCTCTTAGTTCGATGGATAGTGTCCTTTCACCGATATTGGAGCGAGTCATCGCATCTTCCCTCGAGGTAAGAAGGCTGTCTGAACTGAGGGATTCACTTTTGCCTCGTTTGATGAGTGGGAAGATAAGAACAAACGTATGAATAATAAAGCATCAAGAAAACATGACATTGACGCATTAGTGTCCAAAATAAAATCTCAATATGCAAATATCGAGAAACTCTACAACGCCTCACTTCATAAACAAGAAATAGGTTCTGATTTGAAAATTGAGGTGAAAAGCTATTTAGAAAATGCTCGGTCTATTTTTGATTATTGTGCTCATGATATTGCGGCTGTTCTGGATATTACGAAGGACAATATTTATTTTCCGATCGTTGGAAAAGATAAGGATGTCAACAGTTTTGACGGGAGCGTTAATCGTAACTTACCTGGCTTGAAATCAAAAAGCCAAAACTTATTTGAATATCTGGAAAGCTTTCAGCCTTATCATGAAGGTAATTCTTGGTTAGCTGACTTTTCTACTGTAACAAACGATCACAAGCATTCTCAATTAACACCACAGACAAAGACTGACACTCAAAGAATGGTATCGAGACATGTCGATGGAAGAAAAGCTTCATGGGATCCTAATCTTGCGACTTTCGGTTCAGGAGTATTTATCAATGATGCGCAAGTGAACCCTCTTACTCAGATGCCAGTATCAACTCCAGAGACGATCGTGACAGAAGAGATATGGGTTGATTTTAGATTTGATGGTACGATTTCCGCCCTTCCTCTTCTGAAGGAGATATATGATAAAGTTCCTGCAATAGTTGAGGGCGTCTATAAATTGTTATGAGTAGTTATAAATTCACCGAATCCGATCTGGAAAATGCGACGCTTGAATGGCTCGAAGAACTTGGGTTTTCGATTGCGTTCGGGCCGGATTTGGCGCCGGATGGGGAGCACCCGGAACGCGAAGCATTTCGCGACATTGTGCTTGTTGATCGTCTCCGCTCGGCCGTGGCGCAGTTCAATCCAACCATCCCGCACGTGGCGCAAGAGGAAGCGATCAAGAAAGTTATCAACGTCGCATATTCAAATCCGAATCTCCTCGAGACAAATCGCGCGTTTCACAAGTTGCTTGTTGAAGGCGTCGACGTTGAATATCGCCGGGCGGACGGCAGTGTGGCTGGTGACAAGGTGTATCTGATTGATGCCAAGCAGATGACCAACAATGATTGGCTCGCGATCAACCAATTGACGGTTATCGAAAACAGCCACAACCGCCGGCCGGATGTTGTTGTTTTCGTAAACGGTCTGCCGATCGCCGTGTTTGAATTGAAGAACCCAGCCGATCCGAATGCGACCGTGCGCAGCGCCTTTCGCCAGCTTCAAACGTACAAGTCAGAAATTCCGTCTTTGTTCACCTACAATATTCTGTGCATTGTGAGCGACGGGATCGATTCACGCGTCGGTTCGGTCACCGCTGATTTTGAACGCTTCATGAAATGGCGCACGATCGACGGAGAAACCCTCGCGCCAGCGTCGATTCCGGAGATGGAAGTGCTGCTCAAGGGTGTGTTCACCAAGGATCGCCTGCTCGATATCGTTCGTCATTTCGTCGTGTTTGAAGATGACGGAAAGACGGTCACAAAGAAACTCGCGGCGTATCACCAATTCCACGCCACCAACAAAGCAGTCTCACGCACGCTGCAAGCCGCCGCAAAAGACGGCGACCGGCGCTGCGGCGTTGTGTGGCACACCCAAGGATCAGGCAAATCTCTGACTATGGTTTTCTATGCCGGCAAGGTCATTCAAGCGATGGACAATCCGACCTTGGTCGTGCTCACGGATCGCAACGATCTGGATGAACAGCTGTTCGGTATTTTTGGTCACTGCGTGCAGCTGTTGCGACAGACGCCCGTACGGGCAGAGAACCGTGCGGATTTGAAGAAACTGCTGATGGTTCCTTCCGGCGGCGTGGTGTTCACGACGATCCAAAAATTCATGCCGGAGACCAAGCACGATGTGCATCCGCTTCTGTCTGATCGCCGCAACATCATTGTGATTGCGGACGAGGCCCATCGCAGCCAGTACGACTTCGTTGATGGCTTCGCCCGGCACATGCACGATGCCTTGCCAAATGCTTCCTTCATCGGTTTCACCGGCACCCCGATCGAGCTTTCGGACAAAAACACGCGAGCGGTGTTCGGCGACTATATCGACGTCTATGACATCAGGCAAGCGGTAAAAGACCACGCGACCGTTGATATTTTCTATGAACCACGGCTTGCCAAAATCGGGTTGCGCGAATCCGAGAAGCCAAAGATTGACGTTGAGTTTGAAGAGTTGACTGAAGGTGAAGAGGTTGCCAAGAAAGAAAAGTTGAAGAGCAAGTGGGCCAAGCAGGAGGCCATGATCGGTTCGGAAAAGCGCATTCACCTGATCGCGAAAGACCTCGTCGATCATTTTGAGGCGCGTCTTGGCGCTATGGACGGCAAGGGCATGTTCGTTGCCATGAGCCGGCGCATTGCTGTTGAACTATATGATGAAATCATTAAGTTGCGTCCGGAGTGGCACAGCGACGACATTCGAAAGGGATTCATCAAAGTGGTGATGACCGGCTCGGCCAGCGATCCGGCGAATTTTCAGCGCCACATCCATGACAAGAAGGGCCGCGAACAGCTCGCGGCGCGCATGAAGGACCCGAAGGACGAGCTGAAGTTCGTCATCGTGCGCGACATGTGGCTGACCGGCTTTGACGCGCCGGTTATGCACACAATGTACGTGGACAAACCCATGCGCGGACACGGGCTCATGCAGGCGATCGCCCGCGTGAACCGTGTATACAAGGACAAACAAGGCGGCCTCATCGTCGATTATCTCGGCATCGCCCCGTTCCTCAAAGAAGCAACCGTGAACTACACGCAGGGCGGCGGACAGACGCCGATCATCGAACAGGACGTAGCCGTGTCTGTCATGCTCGAGAAGTTCGAGATTGTAAAAGCGATGTATCACGGGTTCGATTATTCGCAATACTTCTCTGCGAAAGCAAAAGACAAAACCCGCGTCCTTGCCGGCGCCATGGATCATGTCTTGAGCCTTGAGAATGGGAAGGATCGGTATTTACAAGCCATTATGGAATTGTCACACGCCTTTGTGCTTGCTGTTCCTAGTGACGACTCGATGAACATTCGCGATGAGGTCGCGCTGTTTCAAGCCGTTGGCGCCGCGATCCGAAAATTCGAGCAGACAGGTGGCGAAGGCGGTCCGACCGAGGAAGATTACGACATGGCTATCCGGCAGATCGTCTCGAATGCCGTCGTGTCAGACGAAGTGGTGAATGTATTTGACGTGGCTGGATTGAAGGCGCCCAACGTTGCCGTGCTTTCGGATGAATTTTTGGACGAAGTGCGACAGATGGATCGCAAAAACATCGCCTTCGAGCTTTTACAGAAATTACTGAACGATGAAATCCGCACGATGCAAAGAAAATTCCTTGTGAAGTCGCGCTCGTTCGCCAAGATGCTCGAAGAGACGATCCGCCGCTATCAAAACCAAACGATCGAGGCGGCGCAGGTGATCGCGGAATTGGTGGAACTCGCCAAGAGCATCAGA
The DNA here is from genome assembly GCA_023246355.1 of Candidatus Uhrbacteria bacterium. Lineage (GTDB taxonomy): Bacteria > Patescibacteriota > Patescibacteriia > UBA9934 > GWF2-40-263 > JACRJW01. The sequence continues at coordinate 202,322 of JAHFIQ010000002.1, forward strand.
AGCGAAAAAGAGCGCGGTGCAGACCTGAAACTATCCGACGATGAGGTGGCCTTTTACGATGCCCTGTGCGAGAACGAAAGCGCGGTGCGCGAACTTGGCGACGAGACGCTGAAGAAGATCGCGCAGGAATTGGTCGCCATGCTGCGCAAGAATACTTCGATCGACTGGACGCTCAAGGAGTCGGTGCAGGCGAAGTTGCGCGTGTATGTTAAGAAGCTGCTGAATAAATACAAATATCCACCGGACAGGCAGGAAGCCGCAACGAAAACTGTTCTCGAGCAGGCACAAGTGCTTTGTAAAGATTGGGTTGGGCCTGTTTAAAACAATATGTCCGAATACTATTCTGGAAAACGCACGCGTAATATTTTCGATCCGAAGGCAACGGAGCCGTATAAACTCAGCCGATCGAAGATTGCAAATTTCATGGCTTGTCCGCGATGTTTTTACATCGATCGTCGGCTTGGAATTGGGCAGCCGCCAGGCTTCCCGCTCAATTTGAATACGGCCGTCGATACGCTGCTCAAGAAGGAGTTTGACCTTCACCGGGCCAAAGGTGTCGCACATCCGCTTATGAAGGCCTACGGCATCCAAGCGGTTCCGTTTGTGCACGACGACCTAGATGCATGGCGGGCGAATTTTACTGGCGTTCAATATCTCGATAAGAAGACGAATTTCCTGCTGACCGGCGCGGTAGACGATGTCTGGCAAAGTCCGGATGGAAAATTGATCGTGGTGGATTACAAGGCCACCAGCAAGGACGCTGAAGTAACCATTGATGCCGAGTGGCAGGATGGATATAAACGCCAAATGGAGTTTTACCAGTGGCTTTTGCGTTGCAATGGGTTCGAGGTATCTGACACGGGTTTCTTCGTCTACTGTAACGGCCGGACGGATAAAAAAGCCTTCGATGGAAAGCTAGAGTTTGATATCAAACTCATCCCGTACACCGGCGACGACAAGTGGGTGGCGAAGACCATTATGGCGGCTCGCAAGTGTTTGATCAGCGATAAGCTTCCGGCTTCAAGTAAGGATTGTGACTACTGTACCTATCGAGATGCTGTGAAATCAGTCATGATCTAACGATCTATGAAAAAATATAAAGTTTCAGCCAAACCGCTCGTTGGAGATGGTGTGACAAAAGAATATGTCGTTCAAGCCGAAAATGAAGAGTCGGCAAAAGAAATTGCACTTAATCGGATGATTGTCGAGGAGAGTAACGACGGATTGCTCGATAGTCCTGGTCAGATGTTTACTGCCGAAGAAGTGGGGTATTTTTATGGGCATGAATTGCAGCCTCGCTCGATTTCTGATCTGGTCGATAATTTAGAAATTTTCATCGCAGAAATGAGAAAAACCGAGGATGAAGAAACAATACCAAAATATATCAAGCAATACGCATGGGAATATTTTAGGGAGGTCGTGATCGATAAAAAAGCCTTGCAGAGAATGGCGATCTATGTCGCAGATCGCATGTACCGTATCATTTCGGAAATCGATCGAATGGATAAGTATACGAGGGCTTACTTTGCTCAAGTGATTCCTTTTTTATGGGACTCACTCCAGAACCGTGGCATCGATACTTTTTATATCGGGCATTAACGCTTAATTTCTGTGTCTCGTTTCGGTCGGCAAGTGACCGTCGGATTGAACCAGAGGAAGCCGGTGATCCATCTGATGAGTGCCTCTGGTGTCCGGCAGCCACGTGAGCGATTGAGCAGAGAGCGGATTCGTCCGTTGGTATTCTCAAGTGCATTCGTGGTTGCCGGAAGACGTAACTCTGGATGCAGATAGCATGATCGGAACTCATGAAGATAGCGGAGCGTTTCGGTGACGATCATCTTCAGCTTGAGTGGACATTCTCTGTTCTGTCCAAGCACGAAGAGCTGATCGGCGATCTTGGAAGCCTTTATTTCATCACGCGTGTTCATGAGCGCGTACATGAGAGCTTTCAGCTCTTGCCGCCCTTTCCATCAACTCACCGTCCACTTGTTGTCTCCGCAGAGTGTTTCCAGACGCAGAAGTAGATGTGCCTGGCAACGTTGGAAGACCCAACCATGAACCTTGGTAATACTGCCTGCACTAGAAAAACTATCTGAAACAAGAGCCAAAACACGTTTTCTTGTCTCCTCTGGAATCCCGTTCACGATCTCCTGCCACTGCTTCTGCGATTCACGTCCGGATCGCAGGACTGGGTGCAGGAACTGAAGCGTCTCCTCATCCACAGCTCTGAGACCCATGAGATAAACCGTGTATCGCTCCTCGTCTTTCTTAAACCAGATGGCATCCATCACGAGGATGAGGGAGTCTACTGGTGGTTCATGTGGCCAAGGCTGTTCAGCAAGGAAGGCGAGAGATGCCGCGTGACGCTTGGCGAGCGCGTCCGAACTGACGGTGCTTCGACGAGCTTGCTGAACGAGCGTGAGTTTTTCGACGAACGTCTTCTCGAGGCCAGCAACGCGATGCTTCAAAGGCTTCGGTCCACGTTTCTTCGGTCGTAGCGTCCAGCTCTTGCCACAGGTGAGACACTTCCTGCGACGACCTCCGTTACGCTTGAAGTGACGGTGAGAACAGAGTGGTTTCGTGGTGTTGTCTTTCATACACCACGAACTCTCACAGGAAACGGCCAGTTTGTCTCTTTATTCAGCGCAATTACTCAACTAGCTAGCCACAGTAATTAGGCGTTTATCCCTTATATCGTCGATAACGAACTGCGGGATGATAGGTTCCGTGCGGTTGTTGAATTGTTCCAACTTAGTGGGATGGCTGCGGTAACACCTCATGGAGAAAAAGGAAATCTTGGATACGAGGAGGTAGAAAAATTGATTAAGGATTACATGACCCAGGTGAGAAATATAATGTACGTCGAGAAGGACGCGAGTGTGAATTATTTGGAGAAGATTTTGAATATCGCTAAGGAGTCGAACTATTTGTGTGTATTTCGAAATAAAGCACCGAACGACTCCAATATAGAGGTTTATAACATGACTTCATAAATTACATCGCTAAATACACCATCTCCACTATGGATGTAAACGCACTTCATCCAATTGTCAGAGAAGCATGTCGAATTATTTTTTCGTCGACGAGACCTATGCCTGCCCATTTTACGAGTAGTGGAGACAGGACTCAGACTTTTTGTATTGAGTTCGAATCGTTAACGGCCAAGATTGATTTGACGATGGCGTCAGAATCATGGGGGGCCAGGAGCGATTTTCTGACTGAAAATTTATCGGGAAACCATTTAAACGTAGTCACGCGATGCGGTGAAGACCTGATGGTTGGGGCCTTTGTTCTTACAAATCTGGGTGGGAATGGGTTAATGGAGGAGATGAAGAAGGCTGTTATTGAAGACACAATTGAATCGTTTGGCGAGAATATCGAAGGGTTGGTTGATCTTCTTTCCCGACAGCAAGTAAATACGTATTTCGATTACTGCTTAGAATTCGGCAGTAAACAAGTCGGCTAATCAGCAAGGTGATTTGTTAGCTAATTGGTATTCGGATATGGGGCCTGTTCGCCGTTTTTTGATATACTGCGCTGCACGTGGAACCCGTAGCAGGTTTCCACCTCTGTGTCATCTTGACGACGAATCATCGAGGAGGAAAGATCCCATTTCTTCGTTCGATGTGTTCTCAATGGGATCCCTCACTACGTTCGGGATGACAGCAGTGAGTCATTCGGTGCGGCACTCCGTGACGGTTTTTCAACAGGACTGCTTTCTCGTGCAACGGATTGTTTCATGTTACGATTTCCCTATGTACTGCGCCGTGTGTTCACACAAAGATACGAAGGTCGTTGATTCGCGCATTGCCACCGATGGCGCGAGTATTCGACGTCGACGAGAATGTGAAAAGTGCGGGTTTCGGTTTTCAACGCTGGAAGAAATTGAATTGTTGGATTTGACGGTCGTGAAACGCGATGGCAGACGTGAAGCCTACTCACGAGAAAAGCTTGAGCGTGGCCTTACCAAGTCTTTGGAAAAGCGTCCGTTCACGGATCAGCAATTTCAAAAATTGGTTCACAAGGTCGAACGCGATATCCAGAAGAAACGTCGTGGTCAGCTGACCAGCGAAGAGCTTGGTGAGATTGTGATGAAGCATCTGAAGACGTTTGATAAAGTTGCCTACATCCGGTTTGCCTCCGTCTATCGATCATTTGAAGATGTGGCATCGTTTCAGTCAGAGCTAAAAAAGTTGGCCAAGAAAAAGTAGATATGAATAAAACAACGCTCCAGACGCTTGTGGTGATTGGGCTGTGCACATCCGCCCTGGTTGGGTCCATTGGTGGATCCGTGGCCACGTTTTTTTTGCTTGGACCTGCTGGCATTCAATCGTGGCTGACGTCTGAGAGCGCGGATCTGACTGATCAAGAAGTGGATTCCAAAATCGTGGACCTCATCGAAGAGGAAAGTGCGACCATTGCGGTTGTTGAGCGTATGAGCTCAGCTGTCGTGAGTATCGTTGTTAAAAAAGAACGAGGGGATGTGTACAGCGGATCAAGTGCGTTTGGTTCGTTTTTTTATGTGGCACCGATGGATGAAGCCTCTGCCTCAGAACTTGTCGAGGTAAGCAGCGGGACGGGATTTTTTGTGACCTCCGACGGCACGATTCTCACCAATCGTCATGTGGTGGACGAAGAAGGCGTCACATTTTTCGTGGTCACAAATGATGGGGATGAGCTCCCAGCCACGCTCGTGGACATTGACCCGTTCCAAGACATTGCAATTTTGGATGTGGAAGGGGAGGAATTCCCCACCGTGACCCTTGGAGATTCAGACGGCATTCGTATTGGACAAACCGTGATCGCGATCGGCAATACGCTTTCTGAATTTCGCAACACCGTGACCAAGGGGGTCGTCTCGGGAATGAATCGTCGTGTCACGGCCGGGGATTCGACCAACTCAGAAGTCATCGAAGCCGCGATCCAAACTGACGCAGCTATCAACCCAGGAAATTCCGGTGGACCGCTGATCAATCTGCTGGGAGAGGTGATCGGGATCAACACAGCCGTCAGCTTTGAGGGTGAGTCCATTGGATTTGCGATTCCGATCAACGAAGCCAAACGTGCGGTGGATGATGTTGAGGCGTACGGTCGTATTGTTCGTCCTTGGCTTGGCGTGCGATATGTCTTGGTTGAACCCGATGCCACGAGCTCTCAAAATATCGAATATGAAACAGGGGCGATGATTGTCGCTGGTTCCCAACCTGGCGAGGTTGGGGTTTTTCCCGGCTCGCCAGCGGATCTGGCACATCTCAAAGAACAAGATGTGATCATCGCGGTTGACGGCGTGAACTTGTCAGAGGATCACGCGCTGGCAGATCTTATCTCGACCTATCATCCAGGGGATGTGGTCTCGCTTTCCGTGCTGCGAGATGGCGTGCTCATGGTTGTGGAATTAACACTTGCTGAATATGGCGAAGAATAAAGAGACCTCTGCAAAACTGCGTCTTTTCGTTTCACGGGCGCCCGTCGACCCCACTCTACGTAGGAAACCTACGTCTCGTGGGGCTCGACAGCCCGTTCAACGAAAATCCATCAGTTTTTCAGAAGTCTCTCAATCTATTCGGCGTACAAAAATGGTCTGCACGGTTGGACCAGCGTCTGCATCGCTCCCTATGTTGACCGCGATGATGAAAGCCGGCATGGATGTGGCGCGCTTGAATTTTTCTCATGCGACGCATCAGGATCATACACGACTGATTCGACTGATTCGTCGCTGTGCCAAGGCCGCCGGCAAGCACGTGCCCATTATCGGTGATTTGCAAGGTCCAAAAATTCGACTCGGCGTTCTTCCTGACAAAGGTGTTGAACTGAAAAACGGCGCGACCGTCACGCTTCCCGTGACCTACGGGAATCTGTTTAAGGATTTAAAAAAAGGTGATCGCATTTACATCGACGACGGGATCATCGAAACAACGTTTGTCCGTGGCCGTCGCGGCAAGATCGAGGTCAAAGTCGTAAACGGTGGCATGGTCACCTCGCACAAGGGCATGAATTTTCCCGACTCGACCCTCAAAGTTTCCGCGTTCACAGCCAAAGACAAAGACGACGCCTTGTTCGGGATTGAGCAGGGAGTGGATTGGTTTGCGCTTTCGTTTGTGACCAAGGCTGCACAAGTGAATGCACTAAAGCGATTTATCAAATCAGCTTCTACAACCTACCACCTAAAACCTACCACCTTCCCCCGTGTGATCGTGAAGATTGAAAAGCACGAAGCGATCGATGCCATCGATGACATCATCAAGGCAGCCGATGGGATTATGGTTGCCCGTGGCGACCTTGGCGTGGAGATCGATGCAGAAGAGGTCCCGATCCGCCAAAAGGAAATCATCCATGCGTGTCGTCATGCGGGAAAACCCGTGGTTGTGGCCACGCAAATGCTTGACTCCATGATTCGCAATCCTCGTCCTACTCGCGCAGAAGTTTCAGACGTGGCCAATGCGGTGTTTGATTGCGCCAGCGGCGTGATGCTCTCAGGCGAATCAGCCAGCGGCAAGTATCCGTTGCAGGCCGTCAAGATGATGGCAAAGATCATCAAAGAAGCCGAAGCGTCTTGCTACGATGATACCTGCGAAATCCATACTGTGGAATTTTAAAACCCTGGCGTGAGACCAGGGTTGCGTACGGCTTGAGCCGTTGCGGAAGCGGGTGGTGGAGGAGCTAGTGCGTGGCTCCGGGAGCCTTGAGGGTCTCGGCGGCGGAAAGCACGTCTTCGTGGTCGTCCAGCTCGCGCCAGTTGTAGCCGGCCTCTTCGATCGCCTGGGCGGCGAGTCCCAGTTCGGCCATGTTCACACCTTCGTTCGCCTTTTCACGCCAGGCTCGTTCGCGGAGTTCACGAGAGTCGCTGGTTGCGTACAGGACGATGCAGACCTCGCGTCCCGCCATGTGAGGGGGGCGGCCGAGGAATTTTCCGTCCTTGGGGCCGTGAAGCGGATTGAGCGCCTTGAGAACAGGGACCGGGGAGGTCGATGAGGGAGGCTGGAGGGGAGCGGGCGAGGGAATGGGAGTGGTAGGCAGCAAATCGGGCACGGAGTCTCCACACATGAGGGGTGAATGGTAGGGAGTTGGTAGGAAATCTTGACTACCCCTCGTTTGAGCCAAGATGGTTGAGACTCTAGCAGATCGATCCAGGAGCGTCAATCACGTCGCTCGAGAGCGACGTGATCAATCAAAAAAAGAGGTAGCCCTCTTTTTGTGTTCAGGGGTTGAGCAGGACGGGTTGTGCATCCTGGCTCCAGAATTCAGCGGGAGTATGCGCGGTGATCTCGTCTGCGGCGACGATCCATGTCTCACAGTGAGGATCAAAACACGCTTGCAGGGCAAACACATACTCTGTGTCAGGTTTCAGTCCGGTGATATCTAGACTCACGCGATCATGCTCGCCCGATTCGATGGTGGAGGTGTTGGCGACAGGATCCGTGACTGTAAGCAAAAAGTGATTATACGTTTGTGTCGGTTGCTTCCATTCAAGTCTGATGGCCGTGGACGATCCTACGGTCTGGCCATCAATATCTTGTGGACGGAAGGGAAGGATTTGAACCTCTGGATTCCAAGTGTCCAAGGCCCCGTCGTAAATGGCGGTATGGACTTTTCCTGTGGAGTCCACCGGGGGTTGGCTCCAGATAAAATATCCAGCCACAGCAAGAATGATCAGGGCGATGCTAAGAAAAAAACTTTTTTTCATACGTCACGATCGTACAACGATCGCTTGACAAAATCAATTTTTTCAGCTATCTTTGCGCCATATGCTTACTCGATTCATGACCGTTTTCGTTATCAGTTTTTTGATCGCTCTGCCTGTGCTTGCTTCCTCTTGGCCAGCGACAGATTCTGTTGGAACAGATATTAGTGCGACCCTGCTTGCCGCAGAATCCTTGTTTGAGCCAAGTGGAATTGTCTGGCATGCGGGTCGGAGTGAATTTATTGCCGTGGGTGGTGATGGCCTTATCGCGACCTTGAGTGAAGACGGCTCAACCGTGACCACCTGGGATATCGGCAAGTCATACGATCTGGAAGGCGTGACCGTTGCAGACACGACCAGTTCCTACGTCTACCTTTTGGATGAAAATCTTGCCTCTGCGCTTGAGTTTGATTTGGATACGGGGGCGCTCACGGGCAAGTCTTGGAGTTTTGCAGGTTATGTTCCTGAGGTGAGTGGACTGGGCGCTGAAGGGATTGCGTGGGTTGCTAACGATGAGCAATCTCTTGGGACAGGAACATCCGGTGGGCTGTTCTACATCGGCTATCAGGACGATGGGGATATTTATGTGTTCAACCCAGATCTGTCCACGAGCGGGTCTGTGAGTTTCGTGATCGAGATTCACATGACCAGTGGCTACACCGATTTGGCTGACCTGACCTATAGCGATGAGGCCGACACTCTCTATGCCTCCTACGCGAGTCTTGATCTCATGGAGGAACGCACCGCCGATGGTGCCTTCATTGATTCCTACACCATGCCTGGTTCTGACCAAGAAGGAGTCGCGATCATTCCTTCCTGCTCTGCTGGCACTGCCACGATTGTTTTTGGTGAAGACATTGATCAAGAGATTAAAAGCTATTCCGGCTATCCTATTTCTTGTGATGAAGATGGCGATGGTGTGGATGCTGTGAGTGACTGTGACGATTCCGACGCCAGTGTGAGCACGAATCAAACGTACTATCTTGATGCAGATGGAGACACACTCGGTTCCACAACCTCAACGTCTGTCTGTTCCTCGACCGCGCCATCTGGCTATGTCAGCAACTCAAGCGACACCAACGACAGCATCCCCAATTATGGGATTGAAATTTATGGAGACGGTGCAGACAATGATGGCGACGGCACGGTTGACGAAATGAACCTCCTCTCAACCAATGGCCTGCATCCGTATTACAGCACACTCGATCCGTACGACACGGCTGTGAAAACAAGTTCAATCACGTCTTTCAAAGGGTTGATCTTAGGGGATATTGTCGTGACGTATTCGGACAATTCAAAGTACCGATACGATATTTTTACGAGTAAATCCTTCACAGCGACAACCGTGCGTTCCGTGTCTGGCACCGCGTATTTGGTTGTGTCGCTTGGATCCTCTGCCTCGATTGTGAATGGCTACACAGGTGAGATCGTTGCCACCAAAACGTTTCCAAAATTTTCCTCGATGACGGCCTATAAGTGGGCCAAAACCATGCTCGGGCTCTGAGACCGTTGCAAAACTCGCGATCTTGCGGCTTACGGGGCCCCGCGACCACCTCAACGTAGGATTTACCTACGTCTCGGCGGCTCGCTTCCCCGTGCACCGCAATCTCATCGAGTTTTGCAGCAGTCTCTCTAATGAACTTCAGTCAAATCAAAAACTCTCAGGCCAAGCCTGGGAGTTTTTGTCTGGCGGACCGGACGGGATTCGAACCCGCGATCTTCTCCGTGACAGGGAGACGTGTTAACCGGGCTACACCACCGATCCCTACCAAATGGCTAACAGCGACGGAATCGTAACATGGCTCAAAAAGACGTGCAAGCCATGTTAGAATAGGAAAAACTATGAAACTCATCTCTCTGAATGCGTATTTCGGCTTCGTGTTTGAGCCGCTCATGGCATGGATTCACGAGCAGGCGCAAAGTACAGATGTTTTTTGTTTTCAGGAGATGCTGAGCAATCCGAAAGAGGATGCACTTGGAATGCCGTGTCGAGGGAGAGCGAATGTGCTGCAAGAGATCGCTCGGCGGCTGCCAGAGTTTACGTGTCACTTTGCACCCATGCAGGACGACTTTGATTTTGTTCCTACCTATCCCGGACAGACGCAGCTTGGGAATGCCATTTTTTATCGCAAGTCCTTGAGCGCTACCGAGACAGGCAGTTTTTTTATCTATCGTTCGTTTAATTCGTACGACGGAAACGATTACGAGACGGCTGGTCACAATGCGGTATATCTAGGGTTGGGTGGAGCGCTACCTCTCACGATCGTGAATCTGCATGGGAACTCAGAGCCGGCGAGTAAGCGTGATACACCGATGCGTCTTGAGCAATCAAAAAAGGTTTTGGATTTTTTGCGCGATCGTCACGGTGAGAAAATAGTGATGGGTGATTTTAATTTATTTCCGGACACGGAAAGCATCAAGATGTTTGAGAACCAAGGATTTCATAATCTGATCCGTGATTACAAGATCACCACAACTCGCGGTTCTCACATGCGCAAACTATTTCCAGAGTATGAGCATGGGAAATATGGTTTTCAGGAGTTTGCTGACTATACATTTGTCAGTCCAGGTGTCGATGTGAAATCTTTTGAGGTTCCAGATGTGCCTATTAGTGATCACCTACCAATGATTTTAGAAATTTGAAAACCCCGAGCGAGTCGGGGTTGGCGTTTAGTACAGAGCGTAGGTCCAGACCTGCGGATCCTCGGCGATGCGCTCTGCGTCGCAGGCCGCGCAGTAACCGCCGTGGCCAACATGGTTGTTGGCGTCCTCTCCCATGATCTCCTCGACCGCCTGCCACCACTGGGGTGAGTTGAGGCGGTGTGAGAGCAGATGCACCAACTTGATCGGCTGCATCGGGAGGGACATCCCGTCGTGACTGACGACGTAGCGTTTGCCGCCGGGCTGGACGGCTCCGTAGGGCTCACCGTGGCAGGGATGAGTAGCTGCGATGCCGCGATGTTGATCGACGAACGCTTGCACGTTGTCGAAGAAGGCCAGACGCGCAAGTGCCCAGAGCTTGTCTGGGAACCCGTCGGTCATGAGCTTCCTCGCGAGGCGCTCCTGGGTGAGGTCCGTCTTGCCCGCGCGTACCGCTTCGATGAGGAACCGGAGCTCGGGGGTGACGATGAACCACTTTTCGAACTTCTTGCCCTTGGCCGTGTTCACCACAGTGCCGGCGATGAGCTGGCCGTCCACTGGCCGATGGGACGAGCCATCGGTGTGGTTGGCGTATCCGCCCCAGTCGCAGGTGCACTCGATGTCGAAGTCGAGTTCGTGGTAGCCGTTCAGATCGAAGTAGACGCGCTCGTTCGTGAAGCCGTAGAAGTGACGCCAGGCGATCTTCGCCTTCCAGCGGTCCTCACGCGGAATGTCCGCGGTGCGGTTGCTGGAAATGATCCGCTCGCGATGGTTGAAGATCGGTACGCCTTCATCGCTGTGTCCGATGAGCTGCGGGATCTCGATGGACGACACGTCTTCTGGCTCTTTGGCGATCGTGCGCACGACGCGCCCAAACGTGAGCTTCTCCCAGAGCCCATGCAACGTGGCAATGGCTTCTGCGCTCATGTTGTCTCCCTTGTTGGGTCCACGCGGTCTCTCGTGGCAGAGGTTTCCAGCGATTGGAAAACAGCAAAGGATACATTAAAAAAGCCGTTTTGTCAACGGCTTTCAGCTAATCCCGAATTCTATACATATTGCCCCACCCCCTGGAATGAGCCGGATTTCCTTGAGAATATGGCTCGTATGCGTCGACTCACATTCCTTGAGAGGCAGATCATTGAATTGTTACTAGCCAG